>PTLN01000179.1 GCA_002938125.1 Alphaproteobacteria bacterium MarineAlpha2_Bin1 | reverse complement strand
ATCTAAATATATTATCAACAAAGAAAAGCACGTCCTGACCCTCCTCATCCCTAAAATACTCAGCCAAAGTTAAACCAGTTAATCCTACACGGGCTCTAGCACCAGGAGGTTCATTCATCTGACCATAGACTAAAGCTACTTTTGAATCATTCCCATTCAGGTCTATAACTCCAGCCTCTACCATTTCATGATATAAATCATTTCCCTCTCTAGTTCTTTCCCCAACACCGGCAAAAACAGAATAACCACCATGACCTTTGGCAATATTATTTATTAATTCCTGAATTAAAACAGTTTTCCCAACACCTGCACCTCCGAATAAACCTACCTTTCCTCCTCTTGGATAAGGTTCAAGTAAATCAATAACTTTAATCCCTGTTACTAATATTTCTTTTTCAGTTGATTGATCTACAAATTCTGGAGCTTCAGCATGAATAGGCGACTTTTTCGTCGCTTTCACTGGTCCTCTCTCATCAATTGGCTCACCAATAACATTTATTATTCTTCCTAATGTCTCTGGGCCCACGGGAACTGATATAGGTTCACCTGTATCCTTAACCTCTTGACCTCTGACAAGCCCATCAGTTCCATCCATTGCTATGCATCTAACTGTATTTTCGCCAAGATGCTGTGCTACTTCTAATATAAGCCTGTTCCCGTGATTATCAGTCTCTATAGCGTTCATAATTGGAGGCAAAGATTCGTTAAACTGGACGTCTACTACCGCACCGGTAACTTGACTAATTTTTCCTATAGCATTTGATGACATAAATTAACTCCATTAAATTAAATTAAATTGCTTCAGCACCAGAAATTATTTCAATCAGCTCACTAGTAATAACTGCCTGTCGCGTTCTGTTATAAACTAAAGTAAGATGTTCAATCATTTCGCCAGCATTTCTTGTTGCATTATCCATTGCCGCCATTCTTGCGCCTTGTTCTGATGCTGCGTTTTCTAATAATGCTTGAAAAATTTGCACATTAATGTTTTTTGGAAGCAACACATTTAGAATTTCATCCTGATCCGGCTCATAATCGTAGTAAATATTTTCGTCAGACTTCTTTGCGTCATTTTCTTCTGATGTATCATCTTCAATATTTGCTGGTATTAACTGATTTGATGTGACGATTTGAGACATTACTGATTTAAATCTATTAAAATATACCTTACATATATCAAATTCGTGATTACTAAAAAGATCTATTATTTTTTTACCAATATTGTGAATATCTTTAAATTGAATATTCTTAATTTCAGAAAAATCAAAAGTCTCTATTATAAGATCTCCATAATCCCTCTTTAGCATATCCCTGCCTTTTTTACCTATACATAGAAGCTTAACATTTTTTTTGTCTGCCTGAAGGGAAGAAATTTCCTTTCTTACAGATCTTACAATTGAGGAATTAAATGCACCACAAAGACCTCTCTCCGAAGTTGCAACAACTAAAAGGTAAGTTTCGCTTTTACCTGTACCTACTAAAATTGGAGACAAACCAAGATTTTCACCTGAACCAGAACTTAGAGATTTTAGGATTTTTCTCATCCTTGAAGCATATGGTCTAGAGGCCTCAACTGACTCTTGAGCTTTCCGTAGTTTTGAGGCTGCGACCATCTGCATAGCCTTAGTAATTTTTTGTGTAGACTTTACACTTCCAATTCTGTTCCTAAGCTCTTTTAAACCAGACATGGATTACTAACCCTTTTTTTTTATTTGATTAAGCATTTCTAAAAGTTGGACACAAATTCATCTAGAAACTTACTTAAACTTTCAATTACATCATCAGTCAAATCACCTGAGGTTTTTATTTTATCTAAAATATCTGGATGTTTATCTCTTATATTTTGGATTAACTTTTCCTCAAACTCTGAAATTCTCTTCAGATCAACATTATCTAAATAACCTCTAGTGCCAGCGAAAATAACAACTACTTGTTCTTCTACTGGATATGGAGAATATTGAGATTGTTTCAGTAACTCAGTAAGCCTTTCCCCTCTGCTTAAGAGCTTTTGAGTTGAAACATCTAAATCAGATCCAAATTGTGCAAATGCTGCCATCTCTCTGTATTGAGCTAATTCTAACTTAATTGTTCCTGCAACTTTCTTCATAGCCTTAATTTGGGCAGCAGAACCAACTCGACTAACAGACAAACCAACATTTATAGCTGGTCTTATTCCTTGATAAAAAAGGTCAGTTTCAAGAAAAATCTGTCCATCTGTAATCGAAATAACGTTAGTAGGGATATAAGCTGACACATCGTTAGCCTGAGTTTCGATAATTGGCAGTGCTGTTAAAGAACCTCCACCATGTTCCTCATTCATCTTGGCGGCTCTTTCTAGTAGCCTTGAGTGTAAATAAAATACATCTCCTGGAAATGCTTCCCTTCCAGGAGGTCTCCTTAATAAAAGAGACATTTGACGATACGCTGTTGCTTGTTTAGTTAAATCATCATAAATAACTAAAGCATGCATTCCGTTATCTCTAAAATATTCTCCCATTGCGCAACCACCATAAGGAGCAAGAAATTGTAGAGGTGCAGGCTCAGATGCAGTTGCAGAAACGACAATCGTGTATTCCATTGCTCCAGCATCTTCAAGTGTCTTCACTACTTGTGCCACAGAAGATCTTTTTTGCCCAATCGCAACATAAATACAATAAAGTCTTTTTGTTTCGTCACCAGACTCCCAGTTCTTTTTTTGGTTAATAATTGTATCTATAGCAACAGCTGTTTTCCCTGTTTGACGGTCACCAATAATTAACTCTCGCTGACCTCTACCTACAGGAACA
>PTLN01000178.1 GCA_002938125.1 Alphaproteobacteria bacterium MarineAlpha2_Bin1 | reverse complement strand
CAGCTTCTTTTAAACGAATGGCTTCCTCTACAGCTATTTCGTCAAAAGGATTCATTGACATCTTAACATTAGTCAGCTCAATACCTGTATTATCCGACTTAACTCTGACTTTGACATTGTAATCAACTACCCTTTTTACAGCTACAAGCACCTTCATATTTTTCTCCTTTGGACATCTATATATTATCAGAAGACTAAACTCAGATCATATACTTTATTTATAATTAAGAATTAAGCAATAATATTGATAAGTCAATTATTCTAATTAATAATTTAGACAATATTTACTACCTATGTCTACCGGGCTGCCATAATATATCATTTTTTCCTTTTTCATTTTCATATCTTGCCATAACAAAAAGTAGATCTGATAATCTGTTAAGATATTGAAGACAAAATGGATTAATTTCATATGTATCGGTCAATTTGACTATAGACCTCTCACTTCTCCTACAAACTGTTCTTGCAAGGTGTAAATAAGAAGAAGTTAATGATCCTCCAGGAAGAACAAAAGATGATAGATCAGTCAAAAAACTGTTAATATCATCTATCTCTCTCTCTAATTTAACTACTTGACTATTAATTATCCTAAGAGCTAATTCATCTTTTTCATTAGGATTTGCTATATCAGCTCCAAGATCAAAAAGATCATTTTGAATACTTAGAAGTATTTTTTTTATTTTTGGGCTAGCACTGATAATTGCTAGTCCTAAAATACTATTTGTTTCATCTACATTACCGCAAACAATTACTCTATCATTATTTTTTGATACTCGTTCACCTCCTACAAGAGAGGTTTGACCTTTATCACCTCCCCGGGTATATATTTTATCTAATTTTACCATTATCTTGTGACAAAAAAGAGAATTAAAAAGATTACCACGCAGACTTGAGATATAATTCTAAGTCTCATAAATAAATTACCATATTTTTCATTAAAGTCCGAACTTCTAATCATGCCTAGTACACCTAAAGCAAGAGAGATTAAAACTGCAACTAGGGAGATGATAGCAAGAATAAGGAAAATATTATTCATTTTTTTTTTTGAAATAAGTTATAAAATCTTTAAAATTAATTATTGTTTTAGTAATTTAATCGTTATCCATATATATAACAAACTATAATAATAATTTATTTCTCTATAAGATCAATGACTGAAAGTAAAGAAGATAAAAAGAAAGTAGCTTTATTAGTAATTTTACTATCAGGGTTAATGGTAGTGGCATACAGCTCTATTGGCATATATACCCCAGCAATGCCAGCGATAGCTGACTATTTTGATATAACTTCTACAGAAGTCCAACTAACATTTAGTATATATATTTTAGCATTTGCTTTTGGACAATTGATTTATGGCCCGCTCTCAGACAGATACGGTCGGAGACCGGCAATATTTTTGGGCCTTTTTATCTATGTTATTGGTTCTATATTAGCTACATTTTCTAGCTCTATAGAAGTGCTAATTTTTGCAAGAGGTCTTCAAGGTTTAGGAGGATGTAGCGGCCCAGTTGTTGGTAGAGCAATTCTAAGAGACTTATTTAATAGAGAAAGAAGCGCTATAATATTATCTTATGTTTCTATGGTGATGGGGGCCGCGCCAGCATTTGCCCCTTTAATAGGCGGATATTTACAAGTAAGTTATAATTGGCAGTCTATTTTTTTATTTCTAATAGTTATCGGTTTAATTGTATTAATTTCAAATCTACTTTATCTTAAAGAGAGCAATGCCTCTAAAGCAGAAGGAAATGGTTTTGACTTAACTAACTACTTAAATAATTATTTTATTTTTATGAAATCTAGAATTTTCATTGGTTACTCGCTTACAGCTTCCTTCGCCATGTCAATGGTTTTCGTATACTCTTCAGGTGCTCCATTTATTTTAATTAGTTTGTTGGGTATAGCTCCAGATGTATATGGGTGGTACATTTTACTACCCACTTTTACTAATTTTATAGGAGCTTATTTTGCAGCTAGATTGTTACCAACTTATGGAGTAGATAAACTTATTTTTTTTGGTTCTCTGGTAGTTATGATTTGTGGAGGCCTAATGTCAATTTTATCATTATTTTTACAATTATCAGTTTGGATAATAATTTTGCCTATGTGTGGTGTTATGTTTGGTTTATCTATATTGTATCCAAGTTCTGCACAGGGGGCTGTCTCAGTTTTTCCAAATAAAGCTGGTGCCGCATCTTCATTAAATGGTTTTTTACATATGTTTATTGCATCAGGGATGGTTTTATTTGTAGGATTTTTATTTAATGGTACGCAGTGGCCACTAATTTTGTTGATATTATTTAATGGTTTTATGACTTTTTTATCATTAATATTATTTATTTTTAGAAAAAATTAAAATTTTTAATCAAATCAATAATTTTTTGTTGGTTGATTTATTTACATATGAATGTATTTTTAAGATATGGATGGACCAAGAAAAATTCCCAAAACTAAGCCTGATTACCTTATGTTTCTTCTGCATGGTTATGGGGCTGATGGGCATGATTTATTTGGTTTAACTCCATACTTAAATCAATTGCTACCTCAAATTGCATTTCTAGCTCCACATGCACCATTTAGTTGTAGTCTATCTCAAACTGGTAGACAATGGTTCAGTATTGATCAATTAAATTCTGATTATATTTTCAATAAAGAATCAGTTGTATTTAGTGAAATCGAGGAGTCTACAAAAATTTTGGAAAACTTTATTAATCTTGAGAAGGAAAAGCATTCTGTTGGGAATGATAAAATAATTTTGGCTGGATTTTCGCAAGGAGCTATGATGGCTTTACATTTAGGTGGTAGGCTAAATCCGGAAATTGCGTGTGTTATAAGTTTTTCTGGTGCATTAATTACATTTGATAATTTTAACAAAACACATCAATCCAATCCCC
>PTLN01000177.1 GCA_002938125.1 Alphaproteobacteria bacterium MarineAlpha2_Bin1 | reverse complement strand
AGATTTGTCTAGTTGCCTCATAATATCTCATAAAAAAAAGATTATGTAACTTAACTAATTATTCATATTTTTTTTTCAAGTGTTTTTTTTTTAAATAAACTCAAAAAAATATATTTTCATCCAATTTTTTTTATTATTCTCAAAAAAATATCTAATTTTTATCAATTTACAAAGTCAAATAGATTAAATCTCTGAGATACTTTTTTTAATAAATAAGCATCATCCGACATTATTCCATCTATATTTTGATTTATTAATTTAACCATTTGATCTTCATTATTGATAGTCCAAACGTGAATCTTAATATTATGTAAATGAGCTTTTTTAATTAATTTATTATTAAAAACGTTTAAGCCTCTCCATTTCAATGGAACTTGAATACAATCTATCTCATTAACTAATATATTAAATATTTTAAAAAAGAAAATATCAATTATGCCCATAGAAATGCAGGATTGAGGTCTCAATTTTTTTAATCGCCAAAGAATAAAACTATTAAAAGATGCTATACAAACTCTATCATATACATTTAAAGAGTCCAAAACATTTATGGTTGGAGTCAATGTTTTGAAATCTTTCACATCAATGTTAAATCTAATTTTAGGAAACTCTTCTAAAAGACTTCTTAAATCCAATATAGTGCCACCTTTTTCTAAATTAATTTTTTGTATTTCTTTTAATGATATATCTTTAATTTTTTTATCAATATTAGCTAGTTTATTTAGATTATCATCATGAAAAGCTATTACACTATTATCCGATGTTAATCTAAGGTCTGTCTCTAAATACTTATATCCAAGATTAACTGCTTCGTTAAATGCCTCCAATGTATTTTCAGAATAATTTGCTGATATACCTCTATGTACTATAGGTTGAAAATCATATTCAAAGAAAGGATGAGTCTTTTTCATTATTTAAATATTATATTATATATATTAATAATTAAAATTAATAGATTTGATAAATAAATCTGCTGTAAAATTTTTTCCATAAGCAACAAAAGCTATTGATTTAATATCTTTCGATAAAACTTTACTAGGAAGCAAAAAATTAGATTTTTTAAAATTAGCAATTGGTAAAATAAATTCAGAAAATTTATCATTTACGAAAAACTTCACAGAATAATATTGCCATGGCAGTATAGTTTTTTTTGTTCTAATATGAAGGAAGTATTCCTCATTATTGCCTTTAGCCAAAAAACTAATACTCTCTAATTTGGTTAAATTTATATTTTTCAACTCTCTTCTTATTTGGATAAAACCACCATTATTTTTGGTAGAAACCTCACCTGACATATGGGCTATTATATCATCCTTAGATTTAAAAAAATTTAATGATCCTTTAGACACACCTCCCATTACATTATCTGTAATAAAAGTCCACTTATCATGTTCATGAAAATTATCAGAAAAAAAATTTTCTGAAAATGCATTATTATTAATATAAATAAAAAAAAGTAATAGATATATAACTATATTAATTTTATTAAAGAATAAAATTTTGATTAACTTTTTATATAATAATTTATTATCTATATATTCCATCCCAATCATCTACAGCCTTTAAATCACCCTGTTTATTTACTTTTGGTCTATTTTTAGAAAAAATATTATTTTTTCCAATTACTCCATAATCCATATATCCTAATCTAGCTAATGGTTTGACTGACGCTATATCAAATCTACCATTAATAATATATTTGTCATCAATGTAAATACCTACAACTTTAGCAATAATAATAAAATTACCTTGACCAGTTGATCTATCAGACCCAGGCAAATCAATTGTCTTCCAATGTTGACATTCTAATGCAGCACAACAACCTTTTACAAAGGGTGCTTTAACTATTTTACCACTTTCTTTTTTTATACCACTTAAATTAAATTCATCTACCTCAGGGTTCACTGTTGCAGAAGAATTATTCATGGCATTAAATAAATTTTCTGAAACTAAAGAACAAGTAAAGTCTTTATTATCTTCACAGTTTTTTATTGAATCTTTATAATTTATAGAACCGAATACTACAAAATAAGGATTGTCTGAAATAGCATTAAAATAACTATAAGGAGCAAGATTAGGAACACCATTTGTATCAATAGAACCTATCCAACCTATTGGACGGGGAGCCACAATAGCTTTGAATGGATCATGCGATAGCCCGTGATTATTTTCTTCTGTTTTATAAAACATATTTAATTCCTGAAAATTTTATTAAATATCTATTTGAATTTTATTAGAAGTTTACCTGCAACATTCCTGGTAGCTAGTAAATTATATAAATTATCAAAATCTTCTAATTCAAATATTTTTTCAACAAAAATTTTTAATTCTTTTTTATAAATCTTATTTTGAATATCAAATTGCGCATCAGACCAATAAGAACTTAAAAAATCCATATGACCTATATGCAGTCTGCTAAAAGTAAGTGATTTTTCAACTAATTTTTCCCAAAGATTTTTATAAGGTTTTCCACTAGCTTCCCCATAGCTGATAATATGAGATAATTTTTTCATTAAATTGAAACTACTATCCAAAATTTCTGCCCCAGTTGAGTCAATTAATATATCAATACTATTCTTACCATATTTTTCATTTATTTCCTCCACAAAGTTACTTTTACTCCTGTCTATAACTAAATCAGCACCACAATCATATGGTTTTTTTTCTTTACCCGTAGTTCCAACTGTACCTATTACTTTCGCTCCAACAGACTTAGCTAGTTGAACTAAATTTAAACCAACACCACCACCTATTGCATGTACTAAAATAATTTGATTAGAATTTATATTACCTATTGTGTGTAATAGATGGTATGCAGTTGTTGCTTGAACAAAATAAGCTGCAGCATCTGAGAGAGAAATACCATCTAAAATTTTGGTAACTGCCCCACTTTTTAATTTACAAAAATCTGAA
>PTLN01000176.1 GCA_002938125.1 Alphaproteobacteria bacterium MarineAlpha2_Bin1 | reverse complement strand
GGGGTATGTCCAGGTGTATGAATAATTGATACAGAGTCATCAATGTTATAATCGTAATCTACAAGTTCATAATTACCTGAATTAATAACAGGAATAATACTATCTTCCCAACTTGCATAAAAATCCCCTTCACCTGGATTAGGATTTTGATCATTCGATTTTGATTTATTTTTATATATTAAATCATGTTTTTGATAATCCATTTTTGAAAAAATATACTTCGCATTAGGAAAAGTTGGGATCCATTTTCCATTAATTAATTGAGTATTCCAACCAACATGATCAGCATGGAGGTGTGTACACATTACATAGTCTATATCTTTAATATCGATACCCATTGAACGTAAATTATCAATATAAGGTCTATTTTGATTGTGCCAGGAAGGTAATGCGCTTCGTTCCTTATGGTTACCTATACAAGTATCGATCAAGATTGTCTTATTATTACCTTGGACTACAAAAGAATGAAAACTAAATAATAAATTAATTCCAGCATTTGATGATAACATAAAATGTGGAGATAACCATTTTAAATAATCTTTACATTTAGACTCATCATATTCATTGAAGGCGAATTCTGGGGATAAATAATCAACAACTTCAACTAATTTCCTTACAGAAAAATTGCCAATTTTTTGAGGTTTCATAGATAATTCCCAAATAAATAAATAAAATATTATCAATCATTTTTATTTAAAATAATAGGTAAAAAAAATCTATATATTTTCAAGTGCTTGTTCTATATCAGATAAAATATCTTCAATGTGTTCCAACCCTGCTGAAATTCTTACATAACCTGGCGTTACACCAGCTAACAGCTGATCATTCTCAGATAATTGAGAATGTGTTGTTGATGCAGGATGTATTGCAAGGGTTCTAGCATCTCCAATGTTAGCTACATGATAAATAAGTTTAAGATTATCTATAAATTTCTTTCCAGCATCAATTCCACCCTTCAGTTCAAAACCTAGTAATGGTCCAAAACCAGTTGTTAAATACTTTTCTGCCAATTTTTTATCAATTCCATCAAACAAACTTGGATAAATCACTTTTGTAATTAAAGGATGGTTAGATAAATAATCAGCTATTTTTTGCGCATTTGATTGATGAACACGATACCTCAATGGTAAAGTTTCAAGACCTTGTATCAAATTGAATGAATTAGTTGGTGATATTGATGAACCTAAGTCTCGTAACAAAACTACTCGCGCTCTAATTGCATATGCTATAGGAGCACCAAGAGCTTCAGGAACTAATGTTCCCCATACAGCCCCATGATAACTATTATCAGGTTGATTGAATAATGGATGTCTATCGCTATTTTTTGTCCAATCAAATTTACCACTGTCAACAATTATCCCTCCTATAGAAGTACCGTGACCACCTATATACTTAGTTAGAGAATGCACTACTATCGTTGCACCATAATCTATAGGCTTACAAGTAATTGGTGAAGCAGTATTATCTAAAATTAGAGGTATATTAAACTTACTACCAATATTGGCAACTTCCTCAATAGGAAAAACTTTAAGACGAGGATTCGGAAGAGTTTCCCCAAAGTAAGCTCTAGTATTATCATCGGTTAATTGTTCGAAACTATTTGGATCATCAGGATCAGCATATCTCACCTCAATTCCAAATTGTTTTAATGTATTTGAAAATAGATTCCAAGTTCCTCCGTAAATATGTGGAGAAGATATAATATTATCTCCGCTGTTACATAAATTTTGAACACTTAAAGCTACTGCAGCTTGTCCAGATGATACAGCTACAGATGCCGCCCCACCCTCTAAGGTCGTAATTCTCTCTTCCAAAACAGCATTTGTAGGATTCATAATTCTAGTATAAATATTACCAAGTTCTTTAAGAGCAAATAGATTTCCTGCGTGCGTAGTATTCTCGAATTGATAACTTGTTGTCTGATATATCGGAACTGCTACAGAGTTAGTTCTTGTATCATATCTATATTCTCCTGAATGAAGAACAATTGTTTCTGGATGTAATGAATTAGTAGACATAACTTACCTTTAAATTTAAAAAAAATATATATTATATATAAAATATATCAAAGTATATTTATTAGTAATAATTGAAAAAATAATTCCTAAGTTGATAAAATTAAGAAAAAAATTATTTCTAGATAAAAATTTTTTGATTTATATTTTCTTTGATAATAATATAAATTTATTAAAAATAATTGTATTTAAGGGTTAAAAACTTTGTCGCTTATAAAAAATTTTAATACTTTATTTTCTTTAGAGAAAAAAAATATATTAATTACCGGTGGATCGAGTGGTATCGGCCTACATGCTGCAAAACTTTTTTTAAATTATGGCGCTAATGTTATTATTACAGCAAGAAGAAAAAAGCAATTAGAAACAGAAGTTAAAAAGGTGAACAATAAAAATTTTAATTCATATGTAATGGATGTTACTAAAAAAGATGATATTAATATGACATTAAAAGAAATAATAAAAAAGTATAAATATATTAATGTATTAGTTAATAATGCGGGTATAACAATCAGTAAAGATATATTTGAACATAAATATAATGATTGGAATAGAGTAATAGAAACTAATTTGACAGGTACTTGGATAACTTCTCAATTAGTAGCTAAAGAAATGTCTAAAATGGACTATAATATTTCAAAAAGTATTATAAATATAACATCTATAGCTCCATATATAAATTTACCAAAGGTTCCTGCCTACGTTGCATCTAAATCCGCCTTATCACAATTGACAAAATACTTAGCCATAGAATTGTCAAGTTACAATATTAGAGTTAATTCTATTGCTCCTGGTTTTTTTCCATCAAAGTTAAGTAATAAATATTTCAAAACTGAAAGAGGTTTACACACAATTAAAAAAATACCATTGCAAAGAGTTGGTGAATTGAAAGAACTTGATGGAGTGCTTC
>PTLN01000175.1 GCA_002938125.1 Alphaproteobacteria bacterium MarineAlpha2_Bin1 | reverse complement strand
TTATTTTATTGATAGAAAATCTCTTAACCTATTGATATCAATTGGTAAATTACTTTCAAAAACCAATTTTTCTTTGCTTCTTGGGTGCTCAAAGCCAAGTTTTATAGCGTGTAGGGCTTGCCTATTAATTATTTTTTTATCAATTATTTCTTGATTAATAGTCTTATGTAAATTTTGAGAATTTGTATATATTTTATCGCCTATTAGAGGGTTTTTATTTGCAGAAAAATGTACTCTTATTTGATGAGTTCTACCTGTTAATAATTTAAAATATATTTCGGTAGCTAATAACCCATAATTCTTTGATACACTATACTCTGTAATGGCTAGTTTACCTTTTGAAGAGTTAACAATAGCCATTTTTTTTCTATTGTAAGGGTTTCTACCTATAAAACTTTTTATTTCTCCAGATTGATTGCTTAACAAGCCCCAACTAATTCCAAAATATATTCTTTCTATTTTTTTTTCTTTGAATTGTTTTGAAAGTTCAGTATGAGTAAAATCGTTCTTGGCAATTACTAATAAGCCACTTGTGTCTTTATCAAGCCGATGAACTATCCCAGGTCTTATAACCCCTCCTATTCCTGATAGAGAGTCACCACAATGAGCTAACAAGGCGTTAACAAGGGTATTTTCATAATTCCCTGGCGCAGGGTGAACTACTAATCCTGCAGGTTTATTTATTACAATTAGGTCTTCATCTTCATGGAAAATATCCAAATTTTTTGTTTGTGGTTTTAATACACTTGTTTCGGGCTCTGGTATTATAATTTCATAGGTTTCGTTATCAATAATATTATGATTAGGATCAGTTATTTTGCCTTTATTGTATGATACATTTCCTTTCATAATAAGTTTTTTTATTTTATTTCGTGAAAGATCTGGTAAGCTCGTTGCAAGGAAAGCATCTAGTCTTCTATTACTTATTTTGGAATTAGTTTTTACTTTTTCAGTTCTTGGAAATTTTTTCATAAGGTGTATTTATGCGGTTTCTTAAATTTCTAGTTATTTTAATGGGAATTCTTATTATAGCTGGTTTAACTACAATTGTTATAACAATTTATAATAGAACGTCATCCAATCTTGATAAGCAATCTAATATTTCAATCAGTATACCTGCGGATGCTACTATTTTGAGTCAAACTATTGATAAAAATAAACTTTTTGTTCACATTAGAAAGAGCAATGGTGATGAGTTAATAAAAGTTTATGATATGATAAATGGAAAAGAATTGAAAAAAATTATAATTAATAAATGATTTTTATAAGAAAAAAAATTATAGAAAAAATTAAAAAAGAAGCGAAATATATATTTCCGAATGAGTGCTGTGGATTTTTGTCTGGTTTAAAAAACAAAAATATATATATGATAGATGATTACCATTCTTGTAAAAATATATCACGTAAACCGGCGCAAGAGTTTAGAATAGATCCTATTTATCAGATAAAATTACAAAAAAAATTAAGGACTATCAGTAAAAATATATTAGGTATATATCATTCACACCCGAATGGTAATATTAATTTATCTAAAAAAGATATTTATTTTTTTAATGATATAAACTTGCTTTGGTTTATAATAGCATTGAGTAAAAAAAAGTATTCTAATATTCTAGTTTATATGAAAAAAAATAATGTAAATGATGAATTTCTAACTTGTGAGTATCATATAAAAAATGAAAAATTTTTCAAGCGATAATGTGAGTGGTATATCAAAAGAGATATTAGAGAGTTTAACTTTAGCAAACAACGGCATAGTCAATTCCTATGGTGATGATAAAGAAACCAAAAAATTATATGATAATTTTGAGGCCCTATTTGAAAATAAAGTTCAAGTTTTTCCTGTAATTTCAGGTACTGCAGCAAATTCATTAGCATTTGCAAGTTGTGTTCCACCGTATGGAGCAATCTTCTGTTCAAAAGAATCTCATATTAATGAAGATGAATGTAATGCTCCTGAATTCTATACCGGAGGTGCAAAACTAATCAATGTTAAATCAAATAATGCTAAATTATGCTCAAATGATCTGCTTAAGAAAATTGAAAATATTGCTCCTCATGGCATTCATAATGCAAAACCTTCTTTAATATCAATTACACAATCCTCAGAATTAGGAACAGTTTATAATCTTGATGAAATAAAAAAAATTGCAAGAATTGCGCATGAAAAAAATATGTTTTTCCATATGGATGGAGCAAGAATTGCTAATGCCGTAGTTAACTTAAATTGTTCTTGGGCAGATATTACATGGAAGTCTGGAGTTGATATTTTATCATTTGGTGCAACAAAGAATGGTGCATTTTGTGCTGAGGCAATAATTTATTTTAATAATTCTATATCAGACAATGTTGAATACTTTAGAAAAAGAGGAGGCCATCTTATTTCTAAAATGCGATTTATTTCTGCGCAATTAAATTCATACATAGAAAACGATATTTGGGAAAAGAATGCAAGGCATGCAAATAATATGGCTTATCTCTTATCTGAGAAGTTAAAGTCAGTTAAAGGTGTAAAGGTCATATATCCGGTGCAATCAAATTCAGTATTTATAAGTTTATCAGATGACATAGTAGCAAATCTTTATAATCAGGGTTTTAATTTTAGTTATTGGGGAGATAAATCAGATAAAATATACAGAATTATGATCAGCTTTAATACTCCGAGGGAGTCAATTACAAATTTAATACAAGCAATTCAAAAAGAGTGCGAAAATATATAATGAGGATATTACTAAAATGATTAGACGAGGTTTTAAAGATATTAAAGAGGGCCAAATTCATTATAGATATTTTGGAGAACCAGATAATAAATCAACCCTCGTTATGTTACATCCAGGACCTACATCGTCACATTCTTTAATACCATTGATTGAAAAGTTAGGCTCTGATTACTTTGTAATTGCACCAGATATTATTGGAATGGGCGACTCCCAAGGGCCTGATATTGAAAACCCTGATGTTGCTTATTTCTCAGACTCAATTTTCAG
>PTLN01000174.1 GCA_002938125.1 Alphaproteobacteria bacterium MarineAlpha2_Bin1 | reverse complement strand
TAGTTAATAAAGCAGTAAGCCAAAGAAATAAGGATCCTATGTGAAAAATAATTTTAATGTTTGATGCATAAGCTAACAAAAGCATTCCTAAAGAGATAAATTGTATCATTGTTTTAATTTTACCTAATTTATTTACAGGTAAAGCCTGATTGAAGCTGGATAAGAACTCTCTAAGTCCAGAAATAAGGAATTCCCTGAATATAATTAAAAATGCAGCAATAAATAAGAGATCATCAATTATTCCAACATATATTAGAACTAACAAAACAGATACAGTAAGTATTTTATCAGCAATAGGATCCATTAATTTTCCAATTAAAGTTATTTGATCTTTTTTTCTAGCTATAAAACCATCAAGAAAATCTGTAATTCCGCAATAAATAAAAATAAAAAAAATTAGGAAATTTAAGTTTGTATTTTCAAATAAAGAGAGAAGAATAATAATTGGTATCATTATTATTCTAGAAAATGTCAATATATTTGGAATATTAAGAAACATATATTTTAAAATATACTATTTTTCATTATGAAAAAAGTTATAAATAGTTTTTGCCATTACTTTGCTAATCCCGTTTACTCTTTCTAAATCAATCAAACCTGCCCGTTTTGCTTCTTCTGCTGATCCAAAGTGATATAAAAGAGCTTTCTTCCTTTTGGAACCTATACCTGGTATTTGATCTAGAGGGCTTGAAAATATTTTTTTTGATCTTTTTGATCTATGAAAATTTATAGCAAATCTATGTGATTCATCTCTTAGCCTTTGAATAAAGAAAAAAACAGAGCTCTTATTATCAATAGATATATATTCTCCATTAGCATTTAAAATTTTTTCATCTCCTTGTTTTCTGCCTTTACCTTTAGCAATTGCGATATAAGCTATATCATGAATATTGTACTTAATTAATACCTTTTTAAGTATATTTAGTTGTCCCTTTCCACCGTCAACTATAATTAAATCTGGTTCACCTTTTTTCTCTTTTGAGAGCCTTTCAATTCTTCTAGAAATAACCTCTTCCATCATACCATAGTCATCCCCTGGGTTTATTTTGTTATTAATATTAAATTTCCTATATTGGTTTTTTTCAAAGCCGTTTTTCCCAAATACAATCATTGCTCCCACTTGGTTTGATCCGCTTATATGGCTATTGTCAAATACTTCTATTCTATTAATTTTCTCATTAATTTTTAAAACTTCCTGTAATTTATTTAACAAGCTTAAATTTGAGATTTTTTCATTTCTTCTTCTAATTAATCCATTTTTTGAATTACTAAAAGCATCACTAATTATTTGTTTTTTATATCCACGTATTGGATGTTCTATTTTAACTGTCTTTGATGTTATTCTAATAAGAGTCTTTTCAAGTAATTCTTTTTGTTTCATATCGATGTTTACTATAATTAATTTTGGAGGAGTATTATTTTGATAAAATTGTAATATAAACGCCTCAACAATTGATTCATTATTTATATTTTCAACATTACTAAAAAAATAATTTTTACTTCCATAATGTTGGCCAGATCGGAAAATAGTTAGATTAATACAAGCATCGTTACCCTCAATATATAAAGCAATAATGTCAGCATCAGTGCTTGAGCTTAGGTTAATATTTTGATTAGTTTGAATAAAAGTTAATGCTTGTAGTCTATCACGATATGAAGCTGCTGTTTCAAAGTCTTCATTATTAGATGCTTTTATCATTTTTTCAGATAATTTTTCTTGAATATATTTTGATCTTCCTTTTAAGAATTTTCTAGCCTCCTCGACTATTTGATCATATCTATTCTTTTCAATCCTATTTACACAAGGCGCTGTACATCTCTTTATTTGATATTCTAGGCAAGGCCTATTTCTATTATTTAAAACCTGATCTGAACAAGATCTTAAAGGGAAAGCTTTTTGCAAAACAGATACTGCTTTATTTACAGCTACTGCCGAGGCAAAAGGACCAAAATATTCATCATTAGAATGTCTTTTCCCTCGATGTTTAGCTATTTGAGGCCATTGATGATTTTTTCTTAATACAATATAAGGGAATGATTTATCATCTCGTAATAAAATATTAAAGCGGGGTTTATTTTTTTTTATTAAATTAGATTCAAGTAATATAGCTTCCACCTCAGTTTTAGTTATTGTTATATCTATGGATATAACCATTGATACCATTTTTTTTATTCTTGGATTTAAATTTGCAATTTTAGTGTAACTATTTAATCTTTTTTTTAAGTTTTTTGCTTTACCTATGTATAAACACTCATTACCCCCACCAATCATTTTATATACACCTGGAGAGTTAGGAATTGTCTCTAAAGTTTCAGATATAATTTTTTTTCCTGGCTTTTTCATATTCTCTGAGCTTACTTGTTTATTCATTAAAAACTTAAAAAGGTTTATTTTACTATTATTTAAAATACTCAAAAAAAATTTCTCTAGTTCACTTAATTGTGGATAACTCTGTGGGTATACTGGTTAGAGAAAATATATTTGGGCTAAAAACCTTTTTCGACCTCTAAACACTTAAAAAATAAGAAATTTTTTAAACCATTGAAAAATATAGGAAATTTAAATAATTAATCAAAATTTTGAGTAAAAACAATCATTTGTTCTAATTTTCTTAGTGTTCAAAATTATGAATTATAACATGTGTACAAAACACTTGTTTTAACTAAATTAAATAGAAAAAACTTATAACATACTATTATAAATAGTTTTTTTGTACTCAATCTCTATTCCTACACTTTCTGTCTCATCTATTATTTCGAGTTTTTCTATTTTTATTAATACAGACTCAGCTATCTTGTATATAAGGCATAGATTAGCAATTTTTTGGGCTAAAACCTCTACTAAATTTGTATGTTCTCTTGATACTAGGTTTTTAACTCCATTAACTATTTTTTCATAATCAACTATATTTTTTATTGAATCGTCATTAAAACTAGTTGGAGGGTTAATAAGCACTTTAATATTGATTTTTATTGGCTGTTTTGCAATTTTTTCATGACTATGTATACCAATTT
>PTLN01000173.1 GCA_002938125.1 Alphaproteobacteria bacterium MarineAlpha2_Bin1 | reverse complement strand
GTAAACTGATTACCCCCCTTTTTTGATTATAAAAGGGGGGTTTTTTATTTACTAACAATTTTTACTACTTCATTAAATTCTAATTCTTTTGAGGAGTCAGAAGAATCTTCTTGATCTAATATTATACTTCTCATTACTCTAGTTATATATTGGAGTCTCTTCTGAGTTCTTTGTATTTCAACTTCAGGAGTTGGTTTAAAATTATCGATACTATTTCGTTCAAATAAACCATTATCTTCTATCAACCTTTCAATTGTATCTATCCTATCCTTAGTCACTGATAGTTCTTCCATGACTGCCATTAACATTAGGTGGAGTTTATCAACAGCTGGATCTTCAAAATATTGCGGTCGTTTGCCTTTTGCTTTTCTTGGGATTTTATTTTCAGAACTTTTACTCATTTTTCAGCGACCAATACCGGAAACTTAGTTCGAAAGGTGGGTTGTTGCCCATTTTTAATTGCTTGCTGAGTCAAAAATGTTTCAGTTCTTGATAATTGAACTTTATTATGACCAAAACCAGCATCAACAGTTTCTTTTACCCAATCCATATCCCTAAGAGTAACTAAGAAGGTTTCGTTATTATTGTATGCTTCCCAATCGGTCATAAAAGAGGTAAAGGCGTCCATACCATCTGTATTAGGTACGTCTAAATGAAGCATTAACCCACCTGGTTTTAGAATTCTGAAGCATTCTTTTAGTATATTCTTGAAAGCGGAAGTGGAAGTCTCATGAAGCATGATATGAGAACAAACAATGTCAAAGCTATTGCTATTAAAATTAGTTTTTTCTGCATTTTGTTGAGAAAAGTGAATGGATTTTTTTAAATAGTTTGCTCTAGCATGAGCATATTTAATCATACCACCTCCACAATCAATTCCATAAACCTGAGCGTCAGTAAAGGCATCGACCCATGGAAGTGTTGAGTGACCTACAGCACATCCCATATCTAATATTTTTTTTGGAGATTTTTTTGGGTAATTCTCTTTATAATAATTTGTTAAAGTTTTACCAAAATCGTCATTTAAATTTCCAAGACCACCAATAGCATAAATAAATACACTTCGATCATAAATAGCGCCAGCGCTCATATCGTTTTCGTTTTTCTCCCAGTGGTAACCTCCTGGTTGAAGATGAATATCTGCTGCAGTATGGTAATTTGGAGTAACAAAATTTTTATTTACCTTACAACTACTTTCTTTTGTTTTTGGTGATAAATCAGCTTTTTGATGCAGATTGTCATATTCTCTCTCTACTGAGTCAATAACTGAGTCCCACATCATCTCCTGACTTGCTCTTTGGGTCGCTGAATAAAGTCTGTAGAAAGGATCGTTAGTCATGATCTTTCTTACTTCATGCCTGTTTTCTGGTTCTCGTTTGTTTTCTTTTAAAAAAGCTGGTTTATGTATTTTTTCATAAATTTTATGATTTACAGGTGATATATCCTTAGCAAGTACCAGTCTCAAATTATGAACGAACTGTTGTCTCACATTTTCATCGTGGTTTGCTTCAACCAACATTGGGTGTCGAGTTTGAGTATCCATTTTTTTTCCTTATAATTAAGATAATAAGAATAATTATATTATACTTTCTGACCTCCGGCAGCCCACCATACTCCATGGGGATCATCAGGAATCATTTCATCAAAAATATTCTCGTTTTTAAAACCACCAGCAACTATAGGATTTTTTATATCCATATCATGTAATGCGCCCCAGAATGGTTCATGATTAAAATGTGTGCTCCAATCTCTATACCATTCCATATACGCCGGAAGTTCTTTATTTCTCAGAGGTACATCCATATGAGCCATTACTCCTCCTCTTCTCAATATTCTATGGCAGTCTTTCATAATTTTGGGTAGAGCTTTAGAAGATGTTTCATGAATCATTATATTTGAAATAATTAGATCAAAATGGTTATCGGGAAAATCTGTTTTTTCTGCATTTTGCTGAGAAAAGTGAACCTCAACTCCCATTTTTTCCATTTTAGCATGAGCCATTCTTAACATTCCAGCACCGAGGTCTATAGCAAAAACTTTGGATTTTGGGAAAGCTTTGGACCAAAAAAAAGTAGATCCGCCAGCTGAACAACCTTGTTCTAGAATTCTTTTTGGTTTTAAGTCAGGATAACGTTTTTTTATAAATTTAATCAAAGCTAATGAAGGATGATTACCACCCCTAAGTCCCTGACCTTTGCCATATATTGAACCACTAGTATCGTATAACGCACCAGACATAATATCTTTGTCATTTAGCTCAAGGCTATATCCACCTGGCATTCCGTGTATATCAACTGCGCTTACATATCTTGGAATTTTTAGTTTACTATTTGTTTTGATGGAGCCTTTCTTTTTTCCTTTAACAGTTGTTTTATCAATTAAATCATCATATTGCCGAAATGACTTACTTTCTGAGGTCTCCCACATTAAGCCTTGTGCAGTTGACCATAGCGAGCCCCATGATTGAAAAGTTGGCTCTTTCACCATTTGTTTTCTAGCTTCATGTCGGTTTTTAAAATTTCTACCTTTTTCTTTTCTAAAAGTAGGTTCAGCTTTTTTTTCGTAAACATCTTGTAATTTTGGGCCAAAATTTAGGTTAATATGTCTTTTTAACCCTAAAACAAACTCATCTCGTGCATTTTCATCATGATTAACTTGAATAAATGGATGGTTAAGTAAAGGCATATTATTCTCCTGCTGTTTGACTATTGTTTTCATTTTAACATAGTATATAAAATATTTAATTATTTTTTTTTTTTTATATTTCATAATGAATTCAATAGGTAAACATGATGAAAAATTCTGAGCGTGTTGTAATTGCTGGAGCTGGCCCAGTTGGATTAGTTAGTGCAATGTGTCTTGCAAATGAGGGAATCCCCGTCTTAGTCCTTGAAATGGGAGATCAACTCCCGATAGATTTAAGAGCTTCTACTTTTCACCCTCCGACATTAGATATGCTAGATAAATTTGGAATAACATCAAAATTAATAGAAGCTGGTCTTACAGCATCAACCTGGCAATATAGGGATAGAGAATCAGGAGAAAGA
>PTLN01000172.1 GCA_002938125.1 Alphaproteobacteria bacterium MarineAlpha2_Bin1 | reverse complement strand
TGAGGATATTGGTGTGGAAATGAACAATAAGGGTGCTGTCAAAGTAGATTCTACCCACAAAACTAATATTTCAAATATATATGCTATTGGAGACGTTACAGACAGGTTTAACTTAACACCTGTTGCTTTAAATGAAGGAATATGTTTCGCAGACTCAGTTTTTGGTAATAAGAATAATTTGATGGACTATTCAATAATTCCAACTGCAGTATTTAGTTTGCCTAATGTTGCTACGGTAGGTTTAACTGAGGAGCAAGCAAGTGAAAAATATAAAGATATAGAAATTTATGAGTCAAGATTTAGAAGCCTCAAGCGTACATTAACAAATAGAAATGAGTTAACATTTATGAAGATTGTGGTAGACTCTTTGAGTAAAAAAGTTTTGGGGTTCCATATGGTGGGTTCTGAAGCTGGAGAAATAATTCAGGGTCTTGCTGTTTCATTAAAAATTGGTGTAACTAAGGATCAATTAGACTCTGTTTTGGGTATCCACCCCTCTTCAGCTGAGGAATTTGTAACTATGAGGACCAAAGTTTCATAAAATTAAATTGAGTTTATATTTTTTTACTATATTTTGTGAATTTAGGTTTTTTAGGATAGGTAAATGGGAAATATTTGGTCATTAGATAGTTGGAAAAGTAAACCAATTGAGCAACAGCCAAAATATGAAAATGAAGCTGAATTAAAGGATGCAGAGGATAAGATCCAATCCTACCCTCCTTTAGTGTTTGCTGGAGAGGCTAGAAACTTAAAAAAAATTTTAGCCGAGGTTTCAGAAGGCAGAGCATTTTTGTTACAAGGTGGTGATTGTGCTGAGAGCTTCTCAGAATTTCATCCAGATAATATTAGAGATACATTTAGAGTTTTACTACAGATGTCAGTGATTTTAATGTTTGGAAGTTCGCTGCCAGTGGTAAAAATAGGAAGAATGGCAGGTCAATTTGCTAAACCAAGGTCATCTTCTATTGAAACACAGGACGGAATTAAACTGCCGAGCTATAGAGGAGATATAATTAATTCAATAGAATTTAATGAAAATATGAGAAAACCTGACCCAAATAGATTAATTCAGGCATATCTCCAGTCCTCCTCTACTCTAAATTTAATAAGAGCCTTTTCTCAGGGAGGTTATTCCGATCTTAGAAGGGTACATGGATGGAATCTGGATTTTGTTAGCGAGAGTCCTCAAGGTGAAAAATATAAAGAGATTGCTGAAAGAATAGCTGAAAGTCTTAAGTTTATGGAGTCATGTGGAATCAAGCCTGAAAATGTGCCATTACTTAAGCAAACAGATTTTTATACATCTCATGAGGCTTTATTACTTGGATATGAGCAAGCCTTAACAAGAAAAGACTCAACTTCAGGATTATGGTATGGGACTTCAGCTCATTTTTTATGGATAGGTGATAGGACCCGACAATTAGATGGAGCACATGTTGAGTTTTTAAGCGGGCTAGATAATCCAATTGGTGTAAAGGTTGGTCCTTCAATGGATTCGGAGGAGTTGGTTAAAATTACTGAGAAACTTAACCCTAAAAATGAGCCTGGTCGTATAACATTAATAGTAAGAATGGGTGCAGAAAATATTAAAAAATACTTACCAAAACTTATCAAAAAAATCCGAGTGGAGGGTAGAAGCGTCGTATGGGTTTCTGATCCCATGCATGGAAACACTTTGAAAGCATCAAATGGCTACAAAACAAGAAAATTAGAAGATATTATTCTAGAAGTTAAAAACTTCTTTTCATGTCATTCATCAGAAGGAACATATCCAGGTGGTGTTCATTTTGAAATGACAGGTCAAGATGTTACTGAGTGTTTGGGTGGTGATCAGGAAATATCTGAAGAGGACTTGAGTAGTCGTTATCATACATTTTGTGATCCAAGACTAAATGCTAGACAAGCTCTTGAGTTATCTTTTTTGATAGCGGATATACTTAAATCAAATACCAAAACAGATCATAGTTTTACAATTTGATTAAGGAGGCGTTTGATGCCATTTAACGTTTTTAAATCTGAAAAACTGATTCAGAGTTATACTGACCACTACTTTAATCAAACAAAAAAAATTGTAAACCAATCTGGCGATAAGTATGTGAAGTACGCAATTTTTATGCGTAGACCAGTTATTTTTACTCCAAATTTGATGTTAGAAAATTTAAATTATGTTGCAGAAAAAAGAAACTTTAATATTAAGATTGAGCTTTGTTATAAAGAAGGTGATTGGGTAGGAGCCGGTGATCCACTTCTATTTATTAGTGGACCCTTTTCAAAGTTAGTGGATTTGGAGACTTTGTTCCTCCAAAATTTAGGCCCTGCTTGTGTGGCTGCATACAACGCCTATTCAATGTGTAGAGACCTTCCAAGAGTCAGTTTTTTAGCAATGGATGCAAGACACTGTGCTGGAATAGAAATGTCGGAAATTATGTCATATGCTGCTAGCGTTGGTAGTAGGGTAGCTCAAAAAGAATTTAATTCTATTGGTTTCATCGGGAATGCTACTGAAGCGACAGCGCATTATTTTGGAAATGATAAAGCATTTGGAACTATGCCGCATTCTCTAATTGGCTATGCTGGATCTACTTTAAAGGCTGCAGAACTATATCACGATACTTTCTCAGGTGAAAATATGACTGTATTGGTAGATTATTTTGGTAAAGAAGTAACTGATAGTTTAGAAGTATGTCATAGATTCCCAGATCTCGCTAATAAAGGAAAGCTATCTATAAGACTTGATACTCATGGGGGAAGATTTATAGAGGGTTTAGATACAGAGCGATCTTACGCTATTCTAGAGTCACAGGCTCCAAATAGTATTAGGCAATACCGATCAGAAAATGAGTTAAAGTGGCTTGTAGGTACAGGTGTTTCTGCAGCAGCAATTTATTATATAAGAAAAATTTTGGACGAAAATAAATTTCATAAAGTAAAAATAGTTGCAAGTTCAGGCTTTAATCCCTCAAAATGCAAAGTTATGGCTAGTGTAAATGCTCCCATTGATGTAATTGGCACAGGATCATATCTTCCAGATATTTGGGAAGAAACCTATGCAACAGCTGACA
>PTLN01000171.1 GCA_002938125.1 Alphaproteobacteria bacterium MarineAlpha2_Bin1 | reverse complement strand
AACACATCAATCCAATCCCCCAGTTTTTTTGGCACATGGCGAAATGGATAACGTTGTAAACTGCGATGAAACAACTAAAGCTTATAATCGATTATTAAAAAAAACTCTTATGATTGAAAAATATATTGAAAAAGACTTATATCATTCAATAGGACAAGAGGGACTATCAAAAGCAATAAACTTTATTAAAAAAGTAATTAAATAATAATATAATTATTTTAGTTTAATATAAAGTTCATTTTCTAATGTTTACTTAAATAGATTTTCTTGACCATTATTCTCTAAAATGTTCTCATATGATTTTACCAGAAACTAGCTTTAAGGAGTAAAATTGACTGATACTTTGGATTCATGTAATGCATTAGTTTTAAACGCGGACTATCAACCCCTGAACTATTTCCCGCTTTCTTTATGGCCGTGGTATGAAACTGTTAAAGCTGTTTTTATGGAGAGGGTAAATATTGTATCTCATTATGATAAAGAGGTTCACTCTCCTAGTATATCTTTGAAGCTACCTAGTGTGGTCGCCTTAAAAAACTACGTTACACCCATAACCCGGCCTGCTTTTACCAGGTTTAATGTTTTTTTACGTGATGGTTTCGTATGTCAATATTGTGGGGATAATAATGATTTAACTTTTGACCATCTAATACCTAAATCTTTAGGCGGAAGGACTACATGGGATAATGTTGTAACAGCTTGTTCAAAATGCAACCTAATTAAAGGGAAAAGACTTGAAAAAGAATGTAAAATGCATCCTCTATCTCGACCAAAAATGCCGTCAACTCATGATCTTCAAAATAAAGGTAGGCGCTTTCCGCCAAATTATTTACATGAAAGCTGGAGAGATTTTTTGTATTGGGATATAGAATTAGAGCCTTAAATTTTTTTTAAAACCTTTCAGAGAGCCAGATTGCTATTTTTGTACCTTTCTTTATAGCAAATCTTAATGGTTGCAGATCAGTTCCAAAACTATCTAAACTTTCTTGAGCAATTTCTTTATGTTCTATCTCATCCTCTCGAGTATCTAAAATTATTTCCTTCAATTCTTTTTCATCGTCTCCAAGATAATCTGCTTGCTTAGAGTAATGCTCATCTATAGCCTCTTCAACAGCAACAGTGCAAGCCATAGCAGACTTTTCTCCCATTAATGCAGTAGAAGCGCCAAGTGCAAAACCTAGAACATGCCAAAGAGGTTGAAGGGCTGTTGGTCTTATTTTCCTATCCAATAATAAGGTATTGAAAATTTCTAAATGCTCCTTCTCATGTTCTGCCATTAATTTAACTTTTTCTTTAAGTGAAATATTTTTTATAAATGCTAGTTGTCCAGCATATATTCTCTGCGCACCGTACTCACCAGCTTGATTAACACGTATCATTCTTTTTATCATTTCGTTTGGTTCTAGATCACCAGGTAATCTATGTTCACCAGATTCTTTCTGTTTTAAACTATTTTTATTATTCATTTTGCTCCTATATATTCAATATGATAAAACCAAATCAATTTAAATCAAATTTTAGTTCACATCTCATCAAATCTTTTTAATATCTCTATATTTAGTAATAAACTAATTATAAACAATGCAAGTGATATAATCGAATTTAAGTTACTTAATGAAAAAATAAGAAATTTCCATGAAACTAAATCACATCTAGTAATAGGAACATCTAAAATTCTTTTTCTTAGTTCGTCTATATCATTAGCTGTTATTTTTGTAAAGTCTGAACAAGCTGTAATACCTGACCAGAAATTTTGTTCAATACCTGTATGGTATATAGCTAATATAGAGCTTATAAGTAAAATTAAAGTAATTAATATAGAAATAAAAAAATTTTTTTTTATATTTTTTATAAAAAAAATAATTATACTTAAAAATACTAATATATAATAAGGCCATCTTTGATAAGAACATAGCTCACATGGTTGAATTTTCTCAATGAATTGTATCCAAAAAACTACAAATATAGTTACCACTGATACAGATAAAATTAGTAATGCAAAAATATTTATTTTGATCTTCATTAAACCATTCTAAACATTAGATATAAAATTAATATAATAACTATAATTATAACAGCTAATATATTTAAATTTTTCTCTATAAATATCTTAATATTATTTCCAAATTTCCACAATAAGCCTGCTATTAAAAAAAACCTCAGTCCTCTTGATACCAATGATCCAAAAATAAAAATAGTCAAGGGCAATCCAAAAAAACCTGATGCAATTGTAAAAAGTTTAAATGGTATTATTGGGAGGAAACCAGAAGCCAGTATAATTATTAGTCCAAAATTATTAAAATGAGTCTGAAATTGTTTTAAACCTTCTTCAGGTATTATATATATCCCAACTTTTTCATAAAATAATAAACCTATAAAATATCCAATTAAACCTCCTAATGAGCTAAAAATAGTTGTCAACCATGCATACAGCCATGCCATACTTCTTTTAACAAGTATCATTGGTATTAACATTACATCAGGGGGAATTGGAAAGAAAATACTCTCAGAAAATGATACTAAACATAAGACAACCACTGAAAACCGGTGTTCAGCCATTCTTAGTATCCAATCATAAAGGTTTTTTATCATTTCATTCTCTTAGCAGGCCTTTTTTATTTCAGCAAGCTTGTGTTAATATCTTTTGTTAAATAAGTTAATAACTTGGAAAATTTAAGTGCGGGTATGGCGAAACTGGTAGACGCGCCAGACTCAAAATCTGGTTCCTCTTGGGGAGTGGGGGTTCGATTCCCTTTACCCGCACCATGGGCCATAGTTTAATGAGGATAAAAATGAATAAACTAAATGAAGAAGAGCTATATAACATTGTGACCAAATCTTATTTTGGAAATGTTGATCTTAAGCAATTAGATGGAGTTCTCAATTGTTTTGCTGAAGACGCAACATTAACTATTCAAACCGATAATCTGACACACCATGGTAAAGATAAAGAAATAAAAAGAATGTTTTCCGATTTTTTCCCAGCTTTCGATATTATTTGGCATGGTGATTTTCAACCAATTATTGATGTTCAAAAACAATCTATCGCAGTAAGATTTAATGCTATTAGATTAAGGTATGATGGAATTGAGGA
>PTLN01000170.1 GCA_002938125.1 Alphaproteobacteria bacterium MarineAlpha2_Bin1 | reverse complement strand
GGATAAAAGAGAGAGAATAGGAAGAATGCTTCAAATGCATTCAAATCATAGGGAAGATATTAAAGAAGCACGTGCTGGAGATATTGTTGCGATTGCTGGTTTGAAAACTTCTACAACTGGGGATACATTATGTGATCCAGAAAACCCGGTTATTTTAGAGAGAATGGAGTTTCCTGATCCTGTAATTGAAATTGCTGTTGAACCAAAAACAAAGAATGATCAGGAAAAAATGGGCTTAGCATTAACAAGACTTGCCGCTGAAGATCCTTCTTTTCAAGTATCGTCTGATGATGAAAGTGGACAAACTATTATTAAAGGTATGGGGGAACTTCATCTTGAGATAATTGTTGATAGAATGAAGAGAGAGTTTAAAGTTGAAGCAAACATTGGAGCTCCTCAAGTTGCTTATAGAGAAACAATTTCTCAATCCTCTCAAATAGATTATACACATAAAAAGCAAACTGGTGGTTCGGGGCAATTTGCTAGAGTAAAAATGACATTTAATCCACTAGATCCAGGATCTGGGTTAAAGTTTGAGGATAAAATAAGAGGAGGGAATATTCCTAAAGAATACATTCCTGGTGTTGAGAAAGGTATAAAATCAGTTGCTGAGTCTGGTTTGTTAGCTGGTTTTCCGCTTATTGATTTCGAAGTTGTCCTTGAAGATGGGGCCCATCATGATGTTGACTCAAGTGTTATGGCATTTGAAATAGCATCAAGGTCGGCTTTTAGAGAGGTAAAGCCGAAACTTGGGGTTAAGCTTTTAGAACCGATCATGAAGGTTGAGGTTGTTACACCAGAGGACTATATGGGTGATGTTATTGGTGATTTGAATAGTAGGAGAGGGCAGGTTTCAGGAACTGAGGCAAGAGGCAATGCAACGGTTATAGAATCACTTGTTCCTCTTGCAAATATGTTTGGCTATGTTAACACACTAAGATCTATGACTCAGGGAAGAGCCCAGTTCACAATGCATTTTGAACGATATGAAGCTGTCCCACAAGCAGTCTCAGATGAGGTTTGTGCAAAATTAGCGTAATAGATTTTTAAAAGTTTAAGTCAGAGGAGAATTAATTAAATGAGTAAAGAAAAGTTTGAGAGAAATAAACCGCATTGTAACATTGGTACAATCGGTCATGTTGATCATGGTAAGACAACTTTAACAGCTGCTATAACCAAGGTTTTAGCTGATGCGGGTGGGGCAGACTTTACTGCCTATGATCAGATTGATAAAGCTCCTGAGGAGAGGGCAAGGGGAATAACAATAGCTACTGCTCATGTTGAATATGAGACTGATAACAGACATTATGCCCATGTAGACTGTCCAGGTCACGCTGATTACGTAAAAAATATGATTACTGGAGCAGCTCAAATGGATGGTGCTATTTTAGTTGTTAATGCAGCAGATGGTCCAATGCCACAAACAAGAGAACATATTCTTTTAGCTAGACAAGTTGGAGTTCCAGCTATAGTTGTGTTTTTGAATAAAGTAGATCAAGTAGATGATCAAGAACTTTTGGATCTAGTTGAGTTAGAGGTTAGAGAACTTCTATCTGCTTATGAGTTTCCTGGAGACGATATTCCTATAATTAAAGGGTCTGCTTTAGCTGCGCTAGAGGGCAAAGATGATGCTACAGGTAAAGATGCTATAATGGAACTTATGAAATCTGTCGATGAATACGTTCCTCAGCCGGATAGACCAAAAGATAAAGACTTTATTATGCCGATTGAAGATGTTTTCTCAATATCTGGAAGAGGAACAGTTGTGACTGGCAGAATTGAACGTGGAATTGTTAATGTAGGTGATGAAGTTGAAATCGTTGGAATTAAAGATACCTCAAAAACAACTGTAACAGGTGTTGAGATGTTTAGAAAGCTTCTTGACTCCGGTGAAGCAGGAGACAATGTTGGTTGTCTCATAAGAGGAGTTGGAAGAGAAGAGGTCGAACGAGGCCAAGTTTTAGCTAAACCTGGAAGTATAACCCCACATACCAAATTTAAAGCTGAAGCTTATATATTAACAAAAGACGAGGGTGGCAGACATACACCATTTTTCACGAATTATAGGCCTCAATTTTATTTCAGGACAACTGATGTTACTGGTGTAGTTAAATTGCCAGAGGGGACAGAGATGGTTATGCCTGGTGATAATGTTACAATGGAAGTTGAATTAATTGCTCCGATAGCAATGGACGATGGTCTTCGATTCGCTATCCGGGAAGGTGGTAGGACTGTTGGGGCTGGAGTTGTAGCTTCAATTCAAAAAGGCTAGTAAGGGTAAGTATTATGGCAATAGATGGACAGAATATAAGAATACGTCTAAAGGCATTTGATCATAGAGTTCTTGATCAATCTACGGGTGAAATTGTAACTACTGCAAGAAGAACGGGAGCAAGTGTTCGGGGTCCTATACCTCTGCCAAATAAAATAGATAAATTTACTGTATTAAGATCGCCTCATATAGATAAGAAATCACGAGAACAATTTGAGATAAGAACGCACAGAAGAGTTCTTGATATAGTAGATCCTACACCACAGACCGTAGATGCATTAATGAAATTGGATCTTGCGGCTGGTGTAGATGTTGAAATCAAGCTTTGATAATATAGGTAAAGGTATGCGAACAGGTTTAATTGCAAAAAAAATGGGAATGACGCGTATTTTTACTGACTCAGGCGAGCATGTGCCCGTTACTGTTTTAAAAGTTGATAATTGTAAGGTGGTCGCTAAGCGTACAAAAGACGTAAATGGTTATAACTCTTTACAACTTGGTTTCGGTTCTGCAAAGGTTAAAAATTTATCTAAGGCACTAAGAGGGCACTTTGCTAAACCTAAAGTAGAACCAAAAATGAAACTTATTGAATTCAGGGTTAGCGAAGATGCTTTATTAGATGTAGGTTCCGAATTGTCTGTTAATCATTTTATACCTGGTCAAAAAGTGGATGTAACCTCTGATTCAGTTGGAAAAGGTTTTGCAGGTGCAATGAAAAGGCATAATTTTGCTGGACTAAGAGCATCTCACGGTGTTTCTGTCTCACATCGATCTCATGGGTCGACAGGACAATGTCAAGACCCTGGAAAAGTTTTTAAAGGTAAAAAAATGGCTGGTCATTTAGGTAATGAAAGAG
>PTLN01000017.1 GCA_002938125.1 Alphaproteobacteria bacterium MarineAlpha2_Bin1 | reverse complement strand
TAATGAAATATTAAAGAGTGGTTTTATTCTTCATGAGTATGATCTATCAAGAAGAGGTCAAAATATTTTTTTTGAATTTAAAAATTTTATTCAAATTTTGAGAATAATAATTAATGTAAAGCCTTCAATATTACATCTTATGACAATTAAACCAATAATTTATGGTGGTCTTTTTTCAATTTTTTTTTCTAAAACTATAAAAGTATTTAGTATTACAGGACTCGGTCAAGTTTTTACCGAAAAGACTATTTACGCTAGAATAAGAAGATACATGATACTTAAAATTTTTAAATATATCTTTAAATCTAAGAAATCCTACGTAATTGTTCAAAATTCATATGATTTAAATCAAATTTTAGAAAGAAACCTAATTGAGAGAGATAGACTTTTTCTTATAAAAGGATCTGGGGTTAATTTACATGAATTTCCATTCACAGAAGAAAGTGATATCGAAATACCAAGAGTTATTCTTGCCTCCAGACTTCTTTGGGAAAAAGGTGTTAAACAGTTTGTGGATGCAGCTAGAATATTAAAGGATAAAGAAATTAACGTAAGCTTTATTTTAGTTGGAGATACACATGCTTCAAATCCTCGTTCAGTTCCAAAAAAGATAATTGAAAAATGGGTTAAAAATGGTTTAATAGAATGGTGGGGTAGAAAAGAAAATATGTCGGAAATAATTTCTGAATGTAAAATAGTTTGCCTTCCAACGGTTTATGGAGAAGGTGTGCCTAAGATTCTATTAGAGTCTGCTGCTATGGGTAGACCCTTAGTTGTTTCGGATCATCCTGGTTGTAAGGAGGTTGTGACAGACCGTGTGTCTGGATTGATAGCAGAAGGCGGTAAACCAGAAGAAATAGTTCGGTGTATTAAGGAGTTACTAGGAGATCATGAGTTCAGGAAAAGTTTAATTCTAGATGCTTATAACAAAATAGTTAAGGAATTCTCCTCTGAAATAATTATAGAACAAACTATAAAAATATATGAAAATGATTAGTCAATCACTATAACCGGTCTCTTCTTATCCATCTTTCATGAATGTTTTGTGATAGAAAATATACAACCAAAACCCCAATAAATGGAATTATACCTGTTCTGTATCTAATTGCTGTTCCAGGATTCATTACTCCAAATGGGTATGAGGCAAATAATAACCAAAATAATGTAAAAATTACTGCAATGAATAAAACTGCCGAAGCATTTTTAGAGTGATAAGATATAAATATTATTAGAAAAACTAAAATTATCATACCTTCTATAAAGCCAAAAAAATGAAGTTTATTATTATATAAAAGTGCTTCTTTATATGTGGGACCAATAAGAGCTATAATCATACCCTTAGGACTTTTCCATATGAAGTCATTCGTTTCTTCCCAAAAGACTTCTCTTGTGCTTCTTCCTCCAGCCAACCCATCGTCACCACTATAAACGAGTGTTTTATGAGTAAGGTTTACAAAAGATCTAGGGATTTGTTCAAGTGTTGCATAATTAAATCTATCTCTTTCAATATAGAGAAAACTTAGAGAAATTAAGCCTACAAGTAAGATTAAGAAGCTTTTCTGATGTATTTTATTTGCAAATATGATTGTTAAATAAATGAAAAGAAATGCAGGTAAATACTGAGCTTTAAATATTAAAAGTAATATAGCGCTAAGTAGTTCTTTTATATTTGGTAGTTTACTTTTTTTTGTAGTTTTTATTAAATAAGCAGTAGATATTCCAACTGCAAAGACTACAATTGCTTCTTTTCCAGCTATAGATGACCATATCGTGAAAGATGGCAGAACAAGAAGAAATAAAACCCATTTTCTATGCTGTGGTTCTAGTGCTTTCAGTACTGCTATGATGCCAAAGAAAGCTATTGTTTGAAAAACTAAATTTATAATTAAAGCCATACCAATATAGCTATTTAGGTAGTACCCCAAGGCAAGAGTAAGTTGAGTTGCAAACTTTCTAGGAGCATCCATTAAAACTCCGAGTGTTAATGCAGAGGAATTACCTGCCAGGCTAGAGGCAAAATCACCTCCTACTATGTATGTTTGATTATCTCCAAGAGTAGTTATTTTAGATAAAAAAAAGTCAGCTATAACTGTTACAGAAGTTCGGTAAATGTAGAGAAGTAGATAGATTACTTGCCACGATATTTTCATCTTCTATTTGGAGACTCACTTATAAATAGAGCATATAAAGTTAATATCATAAAACCAAAAAAAATTGAAATGATTATAGGAAGGCCAAACATAAATCTTATGTTAGGGGCAGTAGGGGTTCTAGATACATAAACTGGCTCAATGATTTTTGCTGCGTAGGGTTCAGAACTATCAAGAAGCATAATTCTATTTTGCTCTTCTTTTAATAGTGTTACTAAGATTTGTCTTTGATCAACTCTTTTTTCAACATTCAGTTTTTTTAATAAGTATTTAAGTCTTTCATTGACATAAAGTTGGTCTTTCTCCCTTATAAGCGAATCTGCTTCAAAATAAACCATTTCTAAATATTCTTTAGCTTTATCTTTTTCCTTATGCGAAAAGATTACTTCTATAAAACCTAAATCAGTTTCCTCGAATTCAATTGAACCTGAGATGAAACCTGCTAAAGACTCTATATCAGGTTCTGTCCATTTAGCTTGTTTAAAGAATGCTCTTCTAGACTCAGAACTTTCAAAATCTTTACCAGAGGGAACTATCCATTTGCCAGATTTAGTATCCCAACTCTCTGAGAAAACTTCAGGTAGGAGGTTATATTTTTCTTGAAGGCGTTCAGCTAAAAAAGGAGATTCTAGTATTAGTCTTAGTCTGCTCAAATTAGTATTTAAATCAGATTCACTATTTGAAAAAGCAAAAAGAAGTTGGTTAATTTGAGATGATTGACGGCTCTTCCCTTCATTATTATCTATAACAATTTTTGCCTCATAAAGAGGGTTAAAATTTTTAAGATCTCTATAACCGAAGAAAAGCCCAATTAAGATAAGGGGGATTAGCAACCATATCCACCTTAACCATACTTTAAAAATAAATCTAATATCCACTGCATCATTTTGAGTGAATGAAGTGCTGGTATTTTGGTTTTTCATTTAATTATAAGTTCCTAAACAAAATTTCATTATTAATAATTTATGAGTTCCTATATGATTTAATTATACTAGGAGTAATTAATAATAATGTAAAAGATCCAAAGGTTAAATAGGAAAAAGCAGTAATTCCTTGTAAAAGTATAGAATATGCAAAAGCCTCATTTACCCCAATATTATATAAACCAAAAGTAACAATTGCTGAAATCTGATATAAACCAATGTAACCTGGTGTTGCGGGCAATATGGATGCAAATGACATTATTACCAGGTATAGAGCGACAGATATTAGAGGTAGTTCCCAGCCCAATGATAGCATCACAAACCAAATAGATAACATGTCAAAAAGAGCTACAAGAAAAAATATAAATAAAAATGAAATAGGCGCTTTTGAGAGAGTTTCTATAATTTCTATAGAGTTTAATATTAATTTTTTTAAAAATCTAAAAATTTTACCGCCATCATTAGAATAAGAATTTAAGTAAATTCTCAAAGAATTTTTATATAAAAAACCTATAGTAGTAGCAGATATCAAAATTATAAAAACTATTATAGAAAAAAATTTGATCGGCTCAAGTTTCTCTGGTAATTCAACAAAGGGTATTATCAAAACCATTACACTAGAAATAATTAGAAAATCGGTTGCTCTGTCTGTTATTGAAAGTAAAGTTATTTTTATAGCATTTTTTTTACCTAGTTTATAAACCACCCATATTCTTATTAACTCGCCAGCTCTAAATGGAATTAAAAAATTTCCCATATAACCTATGAAGGCTGCTTTTATAAATAAATGAAGTTCATTTTTAGGGTAAGCAGATATTTTCCACCACCTAAAGGACCGAACAAGTATACTTGCCAGGATAGAAAGACATCCAAAAATCAGATGTTCAAAGGATACTGCTTTAATAATTTCCCATGTTTCTGACCAATCAATAATATTTAATATTATTGATAAGATAATAGAAGTCAAAACTATAGCAATAATCAATGATATTAAATTTTTTTTGTTTATCATATATTCTTTTTAGCATTTAATTTCTTTTTGAGATATAACTGTTTTAAAGGAAAGAGTAAAAATTATGGTCAAGCCATCAGTTTGGGTGATTGTGGGTACAAGGCCAGAATGTATCAAGCAAGCTCCAGTTTATAGATCTCTTGTAGAGAGAGATAAGTTTAATGTAAAGTTAGTTGGAACTGGTCAACATCAGGAGCTGCTGAATAGTGTTTTAGACATTTATAATCTTAATCTTGATTTTTCATTTGATTCAATGATATCAGGCCAAAGTTTATCAGATCTATCAAGCAGAGTTATTAGAGGCTTTAATGATATTTTAAAAAATTCAGAGATACCTGATAGTATAATTGTGCAAGGTGATACTACAAGCGCTTGTTTTACAGCTATTTCAGCTTTTCAACATGGAATAAAAGTTTTTCATAATGAGGCAGGCTTAAGAACATATGATAACCTTAATCCATTTCCAGAAGAGTCAAATAGAAAAATAATATCAAATTTAGCCACACTTCATTTTGCTCCAACACAGAAATCTTTTGAAAACCTAGTTAATGAAGGTATTGATAGAAAGTATATTTTTACAGTTGGTAACTCAGGTATAGATAGTTTCCTCTGGGCACTAAAAAAAGCATGTCCTATAGAAATTAGTAATATCATTACTGATTCATTAAATAAACATTATATTCCATGTCTAATCACAGCGCATAGGAGAGAGTCTGCAGGTGAGGGTTTTGATTCAATATTCACTGGGTTAAAAGAATTTATTGATAAAAATAAAGATTATAAATTTTTCTACCCCGCTCACCCTAATGATTTAGGTAGGGTATCCATAAACAAAGTATTTGGTGATTGTGAAAATATATCAATAATAAATCCACTAAATTATATTTCGTTAGTGCACCTACTAAATTTTTCTAGGCTTGTTCTTACGGATTCAGGTGGTATTCAAGAAGAGGCTGCCACGCTAGGTTGCCCGACAGTTATTTGTAGAAAAAAAACTGAAAGAGTAGAAGCTTTAGAATTAGGAATTGCTAAAGTATCAGGTTACGATGAGGAAAAAGTCTTTGAATATTTAAAATGGGCGGCAAACCATAATATTGATAAGCAAAAATGGAAAAATAAACCTTACGGAAATGGAAATACATCAGAAGAAATTTGTAATATTTTAGAGGAATATTTTTATTAGTATGCTAATTTTAAAATTAAGAAATTACAAAGATGAATAAATCTACACTTGATAACAAAAATATAATTTTACTTCTTCCAGTTTTTAATGAAGGGAAAAGTATTTATGATTTATTGTTGAATATAAAAAAAATTCTAAATAATGCAGTAAAAGTTATTATTGTTGATGATAAGAGTACGGATGATAGTATAAATTGGATAAAAAAATTTATTTCGGAGGAAAATATTTTAGATATTAAAATAATATATCACAAACAAAACCAAGGTCTTGGTGGTGCGTTGAATTCAGGTCTAAAATATTGCTTGAATACACTAAATTTTGATATATTAGTAACTATGGATGGTGACAACACGCACGATCCATCTTTGATACCATCAATGATTAATGAGATTGAATCAGGAAAAGATATTGTAGTAGCATCAAGATATAGGAAAGGTGCTCTTGTTGAAGGTATACCAAAATTTAGAATTTTTTTAAGCTTTGCAGCAAGGATTTGTTACTCTATTGCTTGGAATTTTAAGGGTATAAGGGATTATACGTGCCTATATAGAGCATATTCTATTTCTGTTTTAGAAAAAACCTTTGATTATGGAAAACAACAGCACCTTAATGAGAGGGGGTTTTTAGCAAGTACAGAGTTGCTTAGATTAGTATTTAAATCGTCAAAAAATGTTTCAGAAATTCCAATAATTATTAACTATTCAAATAAATTACAACCATCTAGCATGAAAATTTTTAAAACAATATTACAAACCTTAAAGATTTTAATATTTAAGTTTTAGAGGATGTATCAGAGCATAATGAAATATATAGATTATGATATTTATTAGTCATAATTTCTGATGAAAAATTATTAATTATTCTTGTTCTCAAATCCTTTCCCAGTTTTTCAATTTTTATCTGAGACATTTCTTGAGAAAGCACCATTTTTTTTGATAAATCCAAGTAGTTTTGAGGAGAAGTAATAAAACCCAAACCTCCTAATAATAACTCTGTATCCCCAACATTTGTTGCAATAACTGGTACTTCACTAGACATAGCTTCAGCAATAACTGTAGGAAACCCTTCACTGTAAGATGCAGAAACTAAAAAATCTAATGAAGGAATTATTGTTTCAATATTTTCTTTTTGTTCAAAAAGTGAAATCTTACTCTTAATATTTAGGTCTCTTATCTGATCAAGTATTTCATTTGATTTGGTAATTCCAGATCCAACAATTATTCCATGACAATCAGGTACTATTGATATTGCCTTTAAGAAGTCTAAATGCCCCTTAATTGGATCATTTCTAGCTATAAGACCAAAGAGGGTAATTTTATTATTAATTCCTAATTTATTTTTGTATTTTTTCTTATCAATTTTTTGAAAGGTTTTTGTATTAACGCCATTATATATAAGTATCGATTTGCTCTTTTTATATCCTCTGATTTCATGACTTAAGATTCCAGCCTTAGAATTATAAATAATTTTATTTGGAAGGAATGATAACAAGCTTAGAATTTTTAATAGTATAAAATTTTTTCCTCTATCGTAACGGCCAGCCATATCAGAACATCTAATATTCCATACCAATTTGGGTTTATTCTTTAGAAAAATATATATTAAAGTCACAATTAAATCTGAATGGTATAACCAGGTTTGGATAATATCAGGTGATGAGTATTTAATTATTTTATATAATCTAAATATTTGAAAAAATAATTTAGAGTTTATATCTATTGGGCATTCGTAGTATGTATCTGCGTGGCTCTTTATCCTTTCTTTGTAGATATTTCCCCTGCCTAATGAAATAACACTATGTTGTATGTTACAACTTTTATTTTTTATTATACTCAGTAAACAAGATTGAGCTCCTCCAGCGCCGAGTCCTGTGATTATATGTAGTACCTTATTCATTATTATTCAATTGGTGATATTTAAAATATAATTTTTCTGATTTTTTTAGCATAATTTCTTTTGAATAGTTATTAATAATTCTATTTCTTTGTTCAAGTCCGATTTTAATTCGTTCTTCAAAATTTTTTTCGTATATACTTATCCAGCAACTAGCTAATTCAGCAGGATCTCTTGGTTTTGAGATTAATTTAATATCTCCAATAATCTCTTTTGAGTCTCCTGTATCTGTTGCAGTAGACGGGATGCCACAAGACATTCCTTCTGCAATAGCATTTGGGAATCCCTCTCCAAATGCAGAAGAAAGAGTATTTATATCAAAAGCAGGGTAGATTTTATTAGTCTCAGTAATATTAGTTTCAATAATAAAGTATTTTTTCATACCGTAAGAATTAATTATACTTTCAAGTTCTTTTTTATAATTAGTTATTAGAACAAATCTAATATTTTCTCTATTCTTTAAAATAATTTTTGAAGCTTTAATAAAATTTTTATGGTCTTTTTTAGGATCGAATCTAGCGACCATACCAATTATAAAAAAACTTTCATCAAGAGCCCATTTATTTCGATATTGGTTTCTTAAAACCTCTGAATTGATAAAAATTTTTGTATCTATACCATTTTGTATTACAGAATATTTGCTTTTATATCTCGAATTGTCATTATTCCTTATTGCATTTAAAGAATTAAAGATTATTTCATTGGGGAATTTACTTAGACTAACTTCTATAAATTTTGAAAACGTCCTCATTTTTGTATATTTAGTTAAATCCATATCTGATGATCTTATCCCCCAAAGAAGAATAGAGTTTGGGTATAATAATTTATAGATAGAAGAGAATATATTTGGTGAATCAAGGAAAGAATGAATTATATCAGGTTTTACTTTATGTGTACAAGTAATAAACTTATATAAGAAAAGAATTAAATCATACCTATTTTTCTTTCCAATAAAAATTACTTCTATATTTTTCTTTCTAGCTAATTCAATAAGTTCGCCTTTATTATAAAAAGAAATAATTACTACTTTAAATTTTTCCTGATCTAACCCAGAAGCAATTTCAATTACCTGTCTTTCTGTCCCTCCTTTTTCTAGTGACCTAACAATAATTGCTACTTTAATTTTCAATTCATTCTCTCAATTTTTATTATCAAATAGATTTACATTAGAATTGTTTATAATATTTGAATTAATAAATTTTCTTTTCCATACTTCAAAAAAAATTAATCTTAATAGTAATTTTGAGTTATCAGCAATTTTTTTTCTATGGGCGTCTATGAGTAAATTAATATTTTTATGATTAAAATAACCTTGATTTACAAATTTACTATCAGTTAATAAGTCGAAATATGATCCTAGTCCCCTATCATTATTCAACCAAGTATTATATGGCAATACGAAACCTATTTTCTTTCTATGTATAAAACTTTCAGTAAAATATTTTGATGCTATTTTTTTTAGAATCCTTTTCTGTATTTTATTTTTAATTTTTTCTTCTGGTCTAATTTGATTAAGATATTTAAATAATTTTACATTACAAAATGGCACCCTTGTCTCTACCGATGCTGCCATAGACATTCTATCCTGTCTTTCTAACAAAGATTGTAAATATCGTGTTTGATCAATATAGGTAAGCTGATTCAAAAATGAAAAATTTTTAATTCTAGGATAATTATAAGATCCTATTTCTTTTATTTCTGTTTTTAACATATTTTCTAATTTATTAATATTGCCCAAGATGGAAATATTTTTTAGCTCATCATGGTTTAATGTATTTTTAAGTGTTTTCAACTTCCATATATTAGGAATTAAATATGATGGTATTCTCAAATCTTTTAGAGTCTCAGAAGTTTTACTCAGAGCAGATCTTATATATCTTGAATACCCTAAGAAAAGTTCGTCTGCTCCTTCGCCAGTTAGAATAACTTTAGATGTTTCTTTAGAATAGATACTTAAGAGCATTAAGAAAACACATGATCCATGAATTATAGGCATATCCATATGCCATGTAGCCTTTTCAAGTCCTCCAATAAAATCACTTTCATTTAAAACTAATTCAAAATGTTTCGTATTATATTTATTAGTAATATAGTCTTGATAATCTTTTTCGCTATTTGCATTATCTAATGCTACTGAATATGTTCGAATATTTGAATCACTTCTTGCAAGCAAGGCTGTAATATAACTAGAATCAAGCCCACCACTGAGTTGTATATTGTATCCTACGTCACTTCTTGTATGTAAAATAATACTATTATTTAATTCAGATTCTATCTTTTCGTAATCAATATAAGATTTAGGGTTAGATAGAGTATCTATGTGATTATAATATTGATAATTTTTTTTCACTTCTTCTCTATTAATTAGAATATAATTTCCTGCATTGACTCTTTTCACATCATTGTAAATAGTTTCTTCACCAGAAATATACCTATACATTATTTGTTCATAGATTTTTTCTTCATTTATAGAAAGGTTTTTTATATTAAGAAAGGCTTTTATTTCGCTTGAAAAAACTACCCCTTCAATTGTTTCTAGGTAAAATAGTGGCTTTATTCCTAATTGATCTCGTACAGCGTAAGCAGCTTGTTTTTTATTATCTACTAAAATAAAAGAGAACATTCCTTCAAAAATATTAAAACTTTCTATTCCCCATTTATCAAAAGCATTAATTATTACTTCAGTATCACCCTTCGATTTAAAATTATAGCCCATTTTTATTAAGTCATCCCTGATCTCAATATAATTATATATTTCTCCATTATAAGTAATAGAATATCTATTATCTAAACTATAAAATGGTTGAGAGCTTCTTTTTAAGTCAATAATTGATAGTCTTTTATGTGCTAATCCATACCAATCTTCTATTACTATGCCTTCTCCATCTGGTCCTCTATGAGATAATGAGTCAATCATTTTTTTCAAAACAATTTTATTAACTTTAAAATTTTTTTTTGGAAAAACAGCAACTATACCGCACATAATTTTAACCTTTGAAAACAGTGTATATCAAAAAAAATTAAGAATTAAGAATATTATAAAATCTCATACAAAATTCTTGCTTAGCTTCAATAGATTTTAAATAATAAAGATATTTACTTTGAGCTTCCTCAGCTATTCTTATTTTCTTACTATAATTATCAATTGTATCTTCCAATTTTTCAATTAAGTTAGAAAAATCCCAATTAAAAGGAATGTAAGTTTCATTTTTAATATAAAAATCAGGGTAAGTTTCAAGATGTTCCATATTAGGTTTAAGCAATATACCACCTTCTATAAAAGTCTCAAAATCTCTTAGTGAGAATTCACCCCAACCAAATGGTGATACCACTACTTTACTATTTTTTATCTCTTTTATATACCTATAAATTGAGACTCTATCTAATTGATATTTACTTCCCAATTTTTTTTTTAATAGTTTTCTATGAAATGCGATTGTTTCCCTACTATAATTTGTAGAAATTCTGCAAAAAACATCAATTTTTCTTGGTCTGCTTGGACTTTTAAATAATTGTGGCCAATCTAAAAGATGTTTAATTGGGATTTTATCATATAAACTTGCAACGCGCCTTCCTAAAAAACCATAATTTGCGAGACCATAGTTCCAAGAAACTTTAATTTTATTAATATAATCATTTTTGAGTATGGGTGTTGAATAAAATTCGTCTGTATCAGTTATTTCGAAATTATTAAAGTAGTAGTCGGTATGTATCCTACCCCCATAAAATTTATTTTTATATAAATCTTTGTTTTTTAAGATCATATTTTTTAAATAAAAGTCTATATATGGAAGAACCTGTGTTTTAATTGGTGAAGTACTATCATAATTATCACAGTAAAATATCTTTAATTTTTTTTTATTTAGTTTATCTAGGGTTTCAATCACATAATTAGGTCTAAAGGTCCAGTCTTTACCAAAAAATTTTGCATTTATTAGTAAATAATCACAGTCAGTAATAGTTTGATTTAAATTATTAAATAATTTAAAGCTTATACCAATATCTTTTAATATGTCTTTATTTATAATTATTGGTGATAAAAATCCAATTACATTTTGTGTTTTAACTTGAGGTGTAAGAATATGAATCTTTAGGTTATTAGACATTATACTTTAATCTACTAAATCAATCCAATGTGAATCAAAGTCAGATTTAGAATAATAAATATTATAATCTATCATTAAATTTTTTGATAAATTAGATTTAAAATTACTATCATTTATTAATTTCTCCATAGATCTAGTTAGTAAATCTATATCATTAACAGGAAAAATAATACAATTATGGTTATTTTTTAAAAAATTTATTGAATTAGAAGCTTCGTTGGAAACAATTATTGGTTTTGCGACAGATATTGCTTCTAATAACGCATTAGAAGTTCCCTCATATCTTGATGATAATATAAAAACGGAGTGTTTTTTCAGTAATTCAAAAATATTAGTATTATAAACCCAAAAAATATTTTTTTCTATTCCAAGAGATAATGCAAGTTTTTGAAGGTTTGATTTTTCTTTGCCAACCCCAGCTATAGTTAAGAAGTATGAGGAATAGGATCCATTACTTTTTATAAAATTAGCAAAAGCCTTGATTAATATATCGTGTCCTTTTTGTTCAGTTAGTTTACCGACTGAAAGAAAGTTTTTTCCATTGCTATAAGTAATATTTTGTGGAATAGGGAGGGGGTTCGGTGAGTATATTACTTTCTTTAAAAAAATATTTTTTTTGTAATATTTTATTGCAATACGCGAATTAGCAGTCAGAATATCAGCTAAAGGATAGGTAAGAAATTTAAGTAAATACCAGATAAATTTTTGGTCTTGTTTATATGGATTATTTCTCTCACTGATAATAATTTTGTATTTTAAGAAAAGAGATGCAATAATAGTAATTATATTTGTTTCTGTAACAAAAGATATACAAGTTTGGTATTTTTCACTTTTCAAGGTTTTTCTTAAAGTTATTATTCTAGAAAAATTATTATTTATAGCATCCAAGATATTTTTTGAATTAGATAATTTATTTAAAGATATCCTTTTTACTTTTCCACTCACTTTATAAAAATCAGAGTCTTTACTAGAAAGTGTAATTATAGTTACGTCATAACCCATAGATACTAGTCTCTCACTAGTCAGAGTTACTACATTTTGAGCCCCGCCTGCATTTAAATTACTGCATATAAAAACAATTTTTTTTTTCATTTATTATTCATTATAGCCATAATGTTTAATTAAAACCTCAGCAATTAAAAGATCTTCAATAGTATCAATATCAATAGATTCCCAATAAGCCATTTCATAAGTTAAAATTTTTTCAGAATATAATTTACCAGACAAAATAGTTTTAGTTGAATTAATGAGTATTGCTGGTCCATTACGAACAACTATTGCTTGTGGATTATTATCTTCAATATTTTTCGCTTCTCCTTTACTGTCTATCCTATATAATTTATTTGGATAAAATTTTGTAGGAAGTTTAGACACACTAACAACCGTGCAATCTTTATTTTGATTGAATAGATTTAGAGATTCATCTATATGTTTTTCTCTTCTTAATGGTGAGGTAGGCTGTAATAAAGTAATTGAATTTATATTAATATCCTTTTCTAGGTAATGGTCTAAAGCATTTTGAATAACGGGTAATGTTTTGCTATTATCTCTAGCAAGTTCTTTTGGTCTTAAAAATGGTACTTCCAATCCAAGTTTTTGACCAGTTTTAGCAATCTTTTCGTCATCAGTTGATAGCATTACTATATCAAGTTTACTTAGTAATGCTGATCTTGCTGTCCAATATATAAGAGGCATGCCAGCACATGGGTAAATATTTTTATTCTTGAGTCTCTTTGATTCTCCTCTGGCTGTTATTATTCCTAAATTTTTCCCTGTATAATGCATGAAAATCTTCTAATTTAGTAAGTTATCTTTTTCTGAATAGAAACTTTTTTTGAAGAGAGAATTTTAGCTATTTTTTCTCCACTAAATCCATCACCATAAATTTTTTCTGACTGAAATGGGCCGTGGTCAATTTGAGATTTTATGGCATTTATAATATCATTTTCAGAGTAATCTGTATCTAAAACATTTTCTCCCCTTTCTCTTCCCGCTTGTCTTGTACCGATGTTTACTGTAGGAGTTCCTATAAATGCTCCCTCACGTATACCGCTCGAGGAATTACCAACTAAACACAAAGTTTTTTTCATTAGTTGAATATAAATCTCCATCGGAAGATTTTTAAAAAAATGAATTTTTGAAGATTTCCCTCTTTCCCTCCAATTTCTTATACCTTTTGCTAAATCTTCAGTTCCCGCATCAGCATTTGGCCATAAAACTATTGCTGGAAAACCAATTTTTTTTACGGCATTAAGAGTATTCAGTATTTGTTCTTTTCCATGACCATATTCTGTTGTCACTGGATGTTGGGAAACAAGTAAGAACTTATTATCAATATCTATTTTTTCTCCTACACCTTGATCAAATATTCTATTTGATATTTTTGTGTATGGTTCTTCCTCTATGATTTCTTTAACTATGTCTATTCTGGGACAGCCAACTAAGTGAACATTTTCTTTTTGTTCGCCCATTCTCACAATTCTATCATATGCTTGATTAGAAGATGGAAAATGGATATGAGCGAACTTTGTTATAGCATGGCGAATTGACTCATCAATAGTTCCGCTTACTTCTCCACCCATTGTATGAGCTAATGGAATATTCATATATGCCGCAGATATAGCTGTTGCCATAGTCTCAAATCTATCTCCGACTGTTAATACTATATCTGGTTCAAGATCTTCAAATAATGGTGGTATATTTAATAAACCAACTCCTGTTGATTGGGCCATTGTGGTGGGAGACTCACCTTCTATTATCATATTAACTTTTCTATTTATATTAAAACCATCTTTCTTAATTAAATCAATAACCGAACCATACCGTCTTAATAACGCAGATGCACCAACAATTAATTGTAATTTAAGATTAGAATGTAAAGAAATAGATTTTAATACTGATCTTATGCTAGAGTAATTTGCCCTAGAACCAATAACAACACAAATTTTTTTCATTCTAAATCATCCCAACTCAATAATTGGTCAACCTGAATCTGTTTCTTTACTTTTTGATTAATTACGCTTTTATATTTACTAGCACTAATTCCGGTTCCAGGTTTTTTAAAATTTAAATCCTCAATTTCAATTATTTTTCCTATGGGTATATTTCTCGAAGCAACAATACTTTTTTCAAATATTTTTTTCATCTCTTTATAATCAGATATATCATTTTTATCAATTTTAGAATTAATTATAATTGATGTCTCTCTAATCATTTTAACAAAAGATTTAAATTTATCCACTTCCATTGCATTGGCTGCGTCACTCCCATACATCATATTAGATAGAGTTAAATGTTTTTCTATTACCTCTGCTCCTTTTACAATAGCAGATATTCCGGCAGCAAATCCAAGTGTATGATCTGAAAAACCAATTTTTGCAATATTTGAGTATTTTGATTTCATTAATTCAATTACATTAATACCTACCTTTTCGGGTGGACAAGGATAAATTGAACTACATTGCATTACAGTAAGATATGGGGCTGACTTAAGAATATTTAATGCTTGATCAATTTCTTTGAAATTGCTCATACCAGTAGAAATATAAACTTCTTTCTTTGTAGAGGCTATTTTTTCAATTAAAGGAAGGTTTGTTACTTCACCAGATGCAATTTTAAAAGCGTCAATATTAATTGATTCAAGTATATCTACTGCTTTAATTGAAAATGGGGAAGATAAAAATGATAAGTTATTCTTATTAGCTATTTCTTTAAGCTTTGCCCACTGATTTAGTGAAAAAGATGTTCTTTCAAAATATGAATACCTATCTTCATCAGTAAAATAAGAAGGAGATGGGGCATTTTTTAAAGTTTCTTCATTTGCTATATGGGTCTGAAATTTCACCACATCAGCTCCTACTTCTGCGGCAGCTTCAATCAACTTGCAAGCATTACCGAAAGATCCGTCGTGAACTGAACCAATTTCAGCTATTATTTTAACCATAGTTTCCCAAATCTAAATAATTTTAAGGTTATATATTAATATATGTTTTCTTAATTATATACAAAATTCTAACAATATTTTTTTTCTATTTTAAATATTTCAGTCAAGATTTCTTAGAAATTTATATAATAAATAAAAAAAATAATTTGTGGTGCTTTCATTCAAAATAATTTGCGGGTTTTTCTACATTCATTAGAAGGTCTATTATACTCATATTAGCCTCAAAACCCTTGTATGTCTGAACATAAGAAGGATGTATAAAATTATGGTAATCAATACTAATAGATTCATTTTCAAATTTTTTTTCATTTAAGTAATCTTTCCCTATAGGGCCAGATAAATATTTTGTAGTATCAAAGTACTTACAAATTTCTAATATAAGATCAGATTTATTTTCTTTAAAAGGTTTTAATTCCGATGTTCTTATAATTTTAGTGTCTATTTCTAAAATATCAAAAAAGCAAATGGTTGTTTCATAACTTAAATCAGCTAGGCTTGGCCATTTTTTTATGAGTATATTTTCGAGTAATGGGAATATTTTTTCAAAGTTTTTTGATTTTACATAAGCTTGTTTAATAGATTTAAGATGTTTAGTGTTCCAATTTTGATTATAATCAATTTCAATCTGATTAATATTTTTGTCGTAAAGTATTTTTTTTGTCTTTACTGGAACAGTGATCCAGGACCAACCATTTTTTATACGAATTTTATTTCTGTTTTGAAAACTATTTTTTTGATATTGTACTGTATCCAAAATTATGAAAATATCACTTTTTGCAATACGATCGTAATACCCTAGCCAAGGTAGATATGCAGGTTGATGAATACTTAAAATCATATTTTTATTAGGAAAAAATTAAATCAGATAACTCTATTCCAGTATTTTCAGGTATATTATTTCTAACTTTTTGACCAATCATCAAATTCCAATTTTCTAAAAAGCTTCCTGAGTCAGATCTTTTAAACTTAACAGTTTCTTCAGTGAGAAACTCGCCAGATTTAATATTTCTGGCTGCTACAATTCTTCTACGCATAATCTTTTTAACTTCTAACTCTTTTTCTGAGGGATTAATTTTACCGTTACCTATGGCCTTTTCGGCAAATCTAATACCATCAACTAGATCCCTCATTTCACTAGTATCTAGAGAAAACCAATGGTCTGGGCCAGGAAGGTTATGATCGAGTGTAAAATGTTTTTCTATTACCTTTGCTCCTAAGGAAACTGAAATTATTGAGGCTAACGGGCCAATAGAATGATCGGAAAAACCCCAAATGATTTCAGGGTATAAATTCTTTAGAGTGATTATTTGACTTATATTTAAAAGTGAGGGTTCTGTGGGGTAAAGAGAAACACAATGAAGAATAATTAATTTAGATGTATATTTACTGACCGTATTTATAATTCTATCAACTTCACTAACAGTTGCCATTCCTTTAGATAGTATTATAGGGAGACCGCTTTTAGCATATTCAATTATATTTGGAAGATTATCAAAATCGTCAGAACCTACTTTTATTCCTTTTAGTCCTAATTCTAACATCATATTTAGATTAGGTTTATCTTGGACAGTTGTTAAGAAAAGTATGCCAGTTTCATCGCAATATTCCATTAATTCAAGCCATTCACTTCTTGAGAACTCCAGGCTTTTAAACATTTCAAATTCACTAACTGTAACTTCTTTGCCTTGAGATTTGTATGTAAATTTCTTGGTTTTGTCAGCACAAAATTCCTCAGCCGTATAAGTCTGAAATTTGATACAATCACATCCTAGTTCATAAGCTTCCTTAACCATTTTTTTAGCAATAGATAAATCACCATTATGGTTACTTCCTGCTTCAGCAATTATAAAAGTTGGAGAATTTTTGCCGATATTATGTTTGCCAATTTTAATTATATTAGTCATACTCATTGCATATTAAACTCTAAAATCAATATTTGGGAGTGTTTATTCTAAATTATAGTCCTCTAATTCATGACTTTTAAGTCCTGGTTAATAAAAAAAGCAGAAATTAGACTTTAAATCAATAATCTGCCAGTATAATAAGCTATAAATAATTTTTCTTGAGTATTTATATTATGAAAAATAAAAATTTCAAAATTTCAAATATGGACTTAAATGGCGCCTCAGTACTTATTACAGGGGCAACAGGTTCATTTGGGCAGCACTGCTTATCTTACTTAAGTAGAAATTTTGATTTGGGTAGAATAGTGATTTTTTCAAGGGATGAACTCAAACAATCTGAAATGCAATTAAATTTAGATAATTCTACTAGCCAGATAGCTAGGTTTTTTATTGGTGATGTCAGAGACAGGAGTAGGCTGGAAATGGCAATGCGAGGAATAGATATAGTTATTCATGCTGCGGCATTAAAACAAGTCATTACCGCTGAGTATAACCCAATTGAGTGTATTCACACAAATATATTAGGAGCTGAGAATATTGTTCATGCGGCTTTTGCAAATAAAGTCTCCAAAGTAATAGCCTTGTCAACAGATAAGGCAACTAGTCCAATAAACTTATATGGTGCAAGTAAGTTAGCATCTGATAAAGTTTTTGTTGCAGCAAATCATTTAAGTGGAGAGAGTGGCACAAAATTTTCGGTTGTCAGGTATGGAAATGTTATTGGTTCAAGAGGGAGTGTTATCCCTCTTTTTAAAAAAATGATTGAGGAGGGTTCTGATTATCTCCCTATTACTGACAAAAGGATGACACGTTTTTGGATAACTTTAAATCAAGGTGTGAAGTTTGTCTTATCATGTTTGGGCCTTATGAGGGGCGGTGAAATATTTATCCCAAAAATCCCTAGTATGAGTATAGAAGATATTGCTAGAACTCTTGCTCCAAATCTAAAACATAGAATTACAGGGATAAGGCCTGGCGAAAAGTTACATGAAATGATGATTACCTCAGAAGACTCCAGAACCACCTTAGATTTAGGTGATAGATATGTAATTGAACCATCAGTATCTTTGTGGGGAAGAAAAAGCTTTATTGATGATGGGGCAATACCAGTAAAAGAGGGTTTTTCTTATTCAAGTGATACAAATGAATCATGGTTAGATAAAAAAATGTTTTTATCTATGTTAGATGATATGTAGGAGATAAAGTTGACTTTAAGTGCCTTGCTTACTGGTTCTTCAGGTTTGTTAGGTTATTATATATCCAAAGAGCTATATAATATGGACTATTCTATAGCTAATTTATGTTTTATGAACAAAGTGAACCGTGACTTTATCTCTATAGATTTAAGAGATAAAAAGAAAACATTTGAGCTGCTAAATAATCTTAATCCATCTTTAATAATTCATACTGCAGCGTTAGTAAATTTAGAAATGTGTCAAAATGATATCCAATCTGCATATTTATCAAATGTAAAGATAACCAGGAATTTAGTAGATTGGATTAAGCAAAAAGAAAAAACTACAAAAATTATATATTTTTCAACTGACCAAGTATATAGCGGAAGCGGCCCACATAGTGAAAAAAAAGTAAATCCAATCAATTTTTATGGAATGACAAAATTATGGAGTGAGGATATTGTCAGTTCTTGCGATAATTCACTGATATTTAGGATAAATTTTGTTGGTCTGGGTATGAATTATCATAATGGTTTTGCAAGATGGGCATTAAAATCATTAAATGCAAAGAAAGAATTTTATGGTTTTACAGATATTATATTTAATCCTTTACATGGATCAGATTTAGCAAAAATATTAATTAACTCCTTAAAAGTAGATTTGACTGGTGTTTTTAATATTGGATCGGCTGGGGAAATAACTAAAGCTGATTTCATAATTGATCTTGCAAAAAAAGTTAATTTAAGCTCTGATTTAATGCGAAAGGTAAGTTATCAATCGTTTAATAATACTATACCAAGACCTAATGATATGAGAATGGATATAAGCCTCTTAAGTAAAAGCCTTAATTTTAGTTTTCCAAGTGTTGAACATTCAATATATTTGATAGCAAAAGAAACCGAGAAATTGTAATGTTTTTAATTATTAAGAAAGAAAGAAATGAAAAAGATTTTAATAATAGCTTCTCATCCTGATGATGAAGTGCTTGGTTGTGGAGGAGTTATAGCTTTAGCTTGTAGGAAAGGGTATTCTGTTCGTGTAGTTTTCTTAGCGGAAGGTGTAAGTGCAAGATATAATGAAGAAGAATTTAGTAGTAATAAAGTTATTGCAGAGATAGATAAACGCAATAAAAATGCTTATAAAGCTCTTGATCTTCTGGGAGTTTCTGAAAAAGAAATTTTTACCAGTAATAGGTATTGCTGTCGTTTAGATACTTTACCTCAAATAGAATTAGTTAAGGATATAGAAAATCATATCGAAGACTTTAAGCCAAATATGGTTTTTACTCACTCTGGTGATGATGTTAACATGGATCATAGAGTTTCTTTTATGGCAAGTTTAGCAGCTCTTCGGCCAATAAAAAGTCAAAGCGTTTCTGATTTTTTGACATTTGAGGTCTTATCTAGTTCCGAGTGGAACACTCTGAATCCATTTAAGCCAAATTATTTTGTTGATATAACAGAAGTTCTGGAAATAAAAATTAATGCCATGCAGCTTTATGATAAAGAAGTTCAAGAATACCCTCATTCCAGATCTCCTGAGATGTTAACCGCTTTGGCAAAGTATAGAGGTTCTCAGTCTTACTTTAATGCGGCTGAAGCATTTTATATTGTTCGTAAAATAAAGAATTCAATTTAAAATGATTTTATTTAGGTGTGATGCAGGTCCTGAAGTAGGTCTTGGCCATTTAATTAGGTCTGTCAGTTTAGGAATTGAAATTTCTAAAATCACAAATTGTAAACCGATGTTTATAATTAATTCTTCAGATAAAATAATTTCAAAATATTTAGATAAAAAATATTTTAATATCATTCGTTCTAGCACCAAAATTGGAACAGATGACGATACTAAATTTATAAATAATTATACTAAGAAAGAATATTTGCTGATTGTAGACAGCAGATTTGTTAGACAGAAAGATATTGATAATTGGGTTAAGTGTTGTTTTCTTGTAGGAATCGATGATGATATAAATAAATTAAATTGGCCTATAATTTTAAACTATAATTTATATGCTGAGAAGAAAAACTATCATGATTTAATAGGTCCAAGATATAATTTAATTAATTCTAATTTTTTTTATAAAATCAAAAGTAATGAGCGCTCACATAGAGTTTTGATAACAATGGGAGGAGAAGATCCAGTAAACTTAACTAGTTGGATTATTAAAAACGGAGCAGAAGTGCTAGACAGAATTGACATTAGGATAATTATAGGAGCGGCACATCCTAATATTGAAAGAGTTAAGTTAGATGCATACAAATATTTGCCAAAAGCAGAAATTATAGAAAGTCCTCCAAATTTGGTGGATCATGCAATTTGGAGTAACTTTGCCATAACAGCAGGTGGTATGTCTGCGTATGAGTTGGCTGCATCAGGGAATACTCTGTTGGGAATAGCTTTAGAAAATCATCAAATACCTCTCCTTTCAAGTATGAATAAGGTTGGTGCTTTAGAATACTTAGGTGAATATAAGTCTATTACAAAAGCAAAATTAATACTCTCACTAAGAAAATTATTTGATGATTCTAAAAAAGCTGATAGATTAAGAAATTCAGCACAAAAACTTTTTCCCAAGCCTGGATCTCACCTTGCTGCAACTAGAATTGTTGATCTATGGAGAGGTATATTTGTATAGTGAGTTGAGAATAGGAATTTTTAAATTTATTAAGTTATGATGCTCCCAAACTTTATAGTAGTTGGTGCTGCAAAATCAGGAACCACTTCGTTGTGGCATTATTTAATGGCACATCCAGAAATATTTATGCCATCTATTAAAGAAACTAATTTTTTTTCCAATAAGTTAATGACAAGAAATAATCCTATTAAAACTATTGAACAGTATAAATCATTATTTAATGGTAAAGAGAGTTATAAGTTAAGGGGCGAGGTGTCTAATTCTTATTTAACCTTTGCAAAAGATGTTGCTCCAAGAATAAAAGAGATAATTCCTGACTGTCTTATTCTAATTATTTTAAGGTACCCAGTAGATAGACTATATTCAAGGTATTGGCATGCAGTGAGAGACCAATATATTAAAGATACATTTTATGAATTTTCAAACTCTGTAAAAGAAACAGAGTTAATTAGTGATAAAATACAAATTTATATTGATACATTCGGTAAGAGTAAAGTTAGAGTAGTCTTTCTAGAAGATTTTGAAAAAAAATCGGAAATATTTTTTGAAACAATATTTTCTTTTTTAAATGTAAAAAAGATCTCA
>PTLN01000169.1 GCA_002938125.1 Alphaproteobacteria bacterium MarineAlpha2_Bin1 | reverse complement strand
TGCAGGCGGTTTTGATCCTGGTCCTGCTGGAGGAGGAGGTTTTGGTCCTGGTCCCGGAGGGGATGCAGGCGGTTTTGCTCCTGCACCTGGCGGTTTTGATCCTGGTCCTGCTGGAGGAGGAGGATTTGATCCTGGTCCCATAGGCGGCGGAGGTGGTTTTGCTCCTGCACCTGGCGGTTTTGATCCTGGTCCTGCTGGAGGAGGAGGATTTGATCCTGGTCCATTTACTCCTGGTCCTGGAGGTTTTGATCCTGGTCCTGCTGGAGGAGGAGGTTTTGATCCTGGTCCATTTACTCCTGGTCCTGGAGGTTTTGATCCTGGTCCATTTACTCCTGGTCCTGGAGGTTTTGATCCCGGTCCATTTACTCCTAGTCCTGGCGGATTTGAACCAATAGGATTCCAGCCAGACACGATATTTGATCCAATCTTTGAACTAATTTTTGAACCTATTTTTGTTGAACCTATTTTTCAACCAATACCTGAGGAGGTTCCTTTAAATGGTGCTGGTGAAAATTTGATTAATAGCCCACCAACTTTGACACCTTTTTCTTCATTGTCTTTGTCGCCTGGTGGTGTTGATGCAATAAGTGTATTCGCAACAGACCCCAACGGAGATACAATTTCTGTTGCTGTTACGGGAGGATCTCTTGGTACTGTATCAGCGAATATTAATAGTGGTTTAGATGAAATCTTTAGCCACGGGGCAGAACATTTCGCGGCAACGCTTGCTCAAACAGGTTCTACTACTGGAGCTTTTACAGCAGGGAGTCAGGCAGCTCAAGCCAAGGCATTAGAGTTAGGAATTACAGCAGAAGAATTTGCTCAGACTAACACTCTTGTTGAATCTACTTTCTTAGCAGCGATTGAAAATGGCGCATCTCCCTCTGAGGCTTTTGCAGCGGGAGCTCAAGCAGCAAAAGCTTTTCTTCCTGATATGTTGTTCCTTGCAGTTGCAAATAACTTCACAAATCAATCAGTTACATTAAATGTGACCGCAACTGATGAACATGGTGCAACTACAATACAAACATTACTTGTTTCGGTAGGAACAGCACAAGAAACTAATAATGCTCCTGTTGCAGCGAATGATATTTTAATCGCCACAGAAAATGATCCAGGTAGCTTATTTCCTATTAATGTTATATCAAATGATACTGATATTGATGCGGATACTTTTACTGTAACGTCATTTAGAACTGGTTCAATTGAAGGAGCTGGTTCCCCTATAAATGTCAATACTGATGGCGTTATGAGGTTTGTTGATGCTGCTCATGGATCAATAGGAATTTTGAATAATGGAGTAGTTATATATGATCTTAATAATACAAATACTGTAGTTAATGATTTAAGAGCAGGTGAGATATTAACTGAAACTTTCAATTACACAATTACTGATCAACATGGACTATCAGATACTGCTACTCTTAACGTAAATATTGTTGGTGCACATGATATTGGAGCTGATCCTGTAGTTGTAGGTTATTATGGTTTAGGTTTGCAATCAGGGAATCCTAATCAGGCAGTAAGTGCAACTGCATCTGGAACAACTACAGGTCTTGATTTAGAAAATGTCCGTGCGTCTGATTTAGCTGCTATAGATATTTTACTTGCACAAAACCCTAGTACAAGTGCTGATCTAGGTGGTGGTGAGTTTGAAAACCAGGCCTCTATTGGGAATGCAATTAATTCTGGTTTAGTTTTAATTTTCCATGATCAAGGAATAGGAAATAACGAAGTTGAGCTTACTAATACTATACCAGGTTTGGATGGTGTAATTTTTACACGACAAGTTGCAGAGGATATTAATTTAAGTACGCAAGCTAAAGATTCAAATTTAAGTACCAGTATAGTTTCCTCAGGTTTGGCCGGTAATTTAAATGACAACAGTTTAGATGGTGTAAACAATTCCCGACATGGTTTTGTAGAGTTAGCTAGTCTTCCAAATAATGCTATACCTCTCTTAACAACTAATAACCCAGATGAAATTGTTACTTTTGTTTACCCACAGGGACAAGGCCATGTGATTTATTCATCAATTCCAATTAACAAACATATGAGTGGTAATGGCAATTCTCCAGGTGTAGATAACATAAAAGATATTTATGCGCCAAACCTTGTCCAATATGCAGCAACCCTAGTAGATCCAATTGTTTTAGATTTAGATGGTGATGGGTTTGAGTTTATTCACATAGATAACCAAAGTATCTCATTTTCAATGAATCCAGATGTTTCTCAACAACCGAATGATTGGGTAGCGCCTGATGATGGTTTTTTAGTCTTGGATAAAAATAATAATGGTATTGTCGATGATATAAGAGAAATGTTTTCTGAATTTTTTGTAGATGGGGTTAATACTGGAGTTGGTGCTTTATCAACATTAGATGAAAATAAAGATGGAGTCATTAATTTTTTAGATTCCCAATTCGCAAATTTAAAAATATGGCAAGACAAAAATTCAGATGGTTTTACCGATCAGGGGGAATTGAAATTATTATCTGATTTTAATTTTGCAGAGTTTAAATTAAGCATTGATAAAAGTGGTGAATTATTTGGTGATAGTGTTTTACTTTCCACAGGATCCATTAAGCATATCAATGGTGAAGAATCAATTTTTGGAGAAGTAGCACTTAGTGTTTCAAGTTTTAATGCCAAGGAAATTAATTCAATTGATAACTTAAATATTAATAACCTTGATAATAATGATTTTGTAAACAATGAAATTAATCAAAAATTTTTAAAGATTGAAGAATTTCTAGAACCAAAAATATTATTAGAAAAAGACAGTATTTTAGATGAAAATCAATTATTAAATTTAAATAATTTTGATCTAGAAATAATCGAAAATAATCAAATTCATTCTACATTAATTCACTTAGAAAATAAAAATATAGGTGATTTTGAGTCATTTAATAATATTTTTTAATAATATTTTATTTAATTTTTTTCTACTTCCAAAATATTTTCTGGACTATTATTTTTTGGCGAGTTAACTCTGTTACTAACTTTATGAAAAGTAATGTTTGATTCAAATAAATATTCAAAATTATACTCCTCATTAAGCCATTTATTTGTATTGCTTTCTTCTATAATAACTGGTTGTCTACTATGAATATCAGCTAAAGATTTTTCTG
>PTLN01000168.1 GCA_002938125.1 Alphaproteobacteria bacterium MarineAlpha2_Bin1 | reverse complement strand
AGAGATCAAAAATATTATTTCAAGATAAAAATAATAAAATTTTAACTAAAAAGTTCGAGAAGCCTCCAGTTTTCTTGCCTGGCGAACCATCTTGATAGGATTTTAATTAGTTTATAAAGTCATCTGGTTCCTGTTGACCAGCTGTGATTGGAATAACTCCAATTTTCAATGTACCGTTTGGTTCATACTCATCTAAACTATGAATTTTTACTAATTCGGCATTCTGAATATTGTTTGTGTATTTTTTTAATTTATCAATCATAAATTTTCTTTTATCTCGACTACATCTAATTACATCAAATGAAATAAATGGTTTAACAATATTAAGACCAGAAAATGCAAATGCATTTATAATTGGCCATAGGATTATATTTATACTCCCATGCCTACCATTATTAGAATAGGTATTTCTTTTTCCATTGGTAGTAATTGACAAAAGTAATTTTTTTTTATTTAAGTGACTGTTATCAAACCAAATATTTTTTGAGGGTTGATGTGCAAAACCCTCAGAAAAAACCCTATCACACCAGCCTTTCAAGATTGCAGGCATTCCATATAACCATAATGGAAATTGAAGGATAATTATGTCACACCATTGAATATTTTTATGCTCAATTTTTATATCAGATGAAGTTGTATTATTTTTAATAGATTCTAATTGTGCTTCTGGAAATTGAATTAAATTATCATTTATTTTACCGGGAAAATCTTTTCTGGAAAGTAATGGATTAAAATTATTTTTATATAAATCATTAAATTTTACTTGATGACCATTTTTGACTAAGAAATTACAAAGTTCTCTAGCTGAAGAAGAATTAAATGATTTAGTTTCAGGATGAGCAAGAACAATATAAAAATTCATAGATTTTTTTTACATCCAAAAAGAAACCATGCCCCAGCACCTCCAAAATCACCACCTTGAAACAGCTTTGTTCTTCCTTGAGCATATTCGTTTTGAATAGCACTTTGTTGTACTTTTTTAAAAAAGAATTTAGTATCAAAGCCACATTCATCTAAAGTTTGTTCTAGATTTATCTCTTTTAATGGTCCCCAGAAAGGTTCATTATTATTGTATGTATCCCAATCTAAAATAAATTGATCATAAAATTCCATTCCCTCAAATTCAGGAGTTTCCGCATGAACCATTAACCCACCAGGTTTAAGAAGTCTATAACACTCCTTCATAATATTTTTTAGAGCAGGATGAGAAGTTTCATGAAGAAGAATATGTGAAACTATTAAATCAAAATTTTCATTTTTAAAATTTGTTTTTTCGGCATTTTGTTGGGAAAAATGAATTTTTTTTATCATTGATTTAGCTCTTGAATGCCCATATCTTAGAAATGGAGCAGAAATATCAATAGCATAAACATCAGCATAAGAATAATTATCTACGTAAGGAGTTGTTGAGTGTCCTACAGAACAGCCCATATCAAGTATTTTGTTGGGTTTAAATTTAGGGTATTTTTCTTTTATAAAACTGATAATTGTTTTTCCCATATCCTCATTATATGCACCCATTCTTCCCATAGAGTATAAGAATACACCAGGGTCGTATACTGCTCCTGGTAGTACATCATCTTTAATTAATTCATTATGATACCCGCCAGGAATACAATGGATATCTAGAGCACTCATATATCGAGGAACTTTTAAGTTTTTATTTAGTTTTAATGAACCTATTGAGGAACTCTTCTTTATTTTTTTTGCTTTTTCCGCTAATAAATAAATTTGACGTTCAGCGATTTCACTCTGAATATCTTGTTTCATTTCTTGACTTGTTCTTTGTAGAGAACTCCATATTTGATAAGAAGTCTGTTTGTTCATAATTTTTCTTACCTCATGACGACTTTTAGGAACAAGTTTATTATTTTTATTAAAATTTGATTTTAATGTTTTGTTATATGTTGACTTTAGTTTTGGTGAAATATGATTTGCTAAATGTAATTTAAGGTTTGAAACATACATTTGTCGCGATGCTTCATCGTGTGTATTCTCGGGAAGCATTTCATGTTTACCTTGTAGTTCCATAATTCATCCTTTCTTCACTATAGAATTATATAATATACTATTTAAAGCGATAATCTATAGCTTTAGTTGCCCCAGGACCTGGTGTAGTAATTATATCCCATATATTTAAATCGTCCCCACTTTCATTTTGTAGTTTTAAGTTGGATATTTTTTTATTTGTTTTTTTATCTTTAAGTATCATTGGTATCTCATCTGGAGATAAAATCCATTTGTCACACCATTGAATCAGAGCTATTATTATTGTAGCAGTACTCAAACCTTTTTGCGTTAATAAATAATAGGATCTTTTGCTGTTGGGTTTAATAATTTTCTTTTCTATCAGACCTTCTGCAATTAATTTATTTAAACGGACTGAAAGAATATTTTTTGCAATTCCTAAATTATTATAAAAATCATTAAATTTTTTGGTACCAAGTAGAGCTTCTTGTAAAATTGGTAAAGTCCACCACTCACCTAAGATCTCCATAGATTTTGCTAATGAACACGCTGATGATGTGTGACTAACTTTTTTCATTTTAAACATATAGAATAAAATAAGGCTCTAATCAATATTAGTTTTGTTATTAAACCTTTTATTTCTATATACAAAAAGGATCAAGTATAGAACAAGCGTTATCTAGCTGTTCTATTTTCCATATTTTATCAAGAAAGTCAGTTTTTTGTGCCTTCGATAATTGACCAAAAGAAGCATCGTGAAATTTTTCCTCTAATTCAGTATCACTTAGTGGATTTAAAGGCCCTCCTCGATAATTTTCATTAGCCCAACGTACATGCTTAGTTCCGTCATTAGTTATTAATTCAATTTTACTTCTTATTTTATCGAAACCCATAGCTTCAATTTCTCTATCCTGTATTGTTTTAATCCTTTTTTGCATTTCTTGAACTTCTTTTCTTTTTACAAATTTATCTGTAAATTCGGATTTTCCAGCCTTACCAGCAATTGCAATTGCAGACAATAGAAAGTGCATACAAAACTTACCTTCTAATTCCGTATTAGCAAATTGATAACGTATAGGTCCAAGTATATTCTGTGCAGCATAAAGTTTTATTTCTAAAACATCTTTAAAGTTAATCTTTTCATCTTTCATTAAATATTTTAAAGCATCCATACTTGGGTGAGTTAGT
>PTLN01000167.1 GCA_002938125.1 Alphaproteobacteria bacterium MarineAlpha2_Bin1 | reverse complement strand
TGAAGGTGAATTACGTTTTTCAATATTTATATATTCTTCGTATGTTTCAGCAATAATCGTTGAGGCATGAATAACTGGAGGGTTAGCAGTGTCTTTAAAGATTTTTTTATCCCTACCTGCATGAACTATTTGTGTTGATTTTCTCATTAATTTTTCCTAATGGAAGGGTGGTTTTTAAATGTTCCCCATTCTGTCCATGATCCATCATATACAGAATAATTCATATAACCAATTAAGTGTAAGCAAAAAGCTAGAATAGAAGCTGTAATTCCAGAACCACATGTTGTAACTATTGGTTTTTCAAAAGTTATACCTTTATCCTTGAATATTTCTTCTATTTCTTCTAAACCTTTCAATGTTTTATTTGTGTCTGAAATTAACTCTTGAAAAGGTAAGTTTAAACTGCCTGGTATATGTCCTGATTCAATATTTTCTCTTGGTTCAGGTTCAATTCCTAAGAATCGCCCATTAGAACGAGCGTCAATAACTTGTTCTTTTTTTGAAATTATATTATCAAAAACTTGTTGATAATTTCTAACTAATTTTTTATTAAATTTAGATTTATAGTTTGTTCTACTTCTAGTATTGATAGTTTTTTGTACAGGTAGATTTTCGTATAACCATTTTGGGAAACCACCGTTTAATATGCCTACTTTAGTATGCCCAAAAAGCTTAAATGTCCACCAAACTCTAGCAGCGCTTTGTAATCCTATTCCATCGTATATAATAACTTGATCAGAATTTTTTATACCTAATTTGTCCATATGATTTTCAAAAGTTTGAGAATCAGGTATCATATGCGGTAAAGAATTACTTTTATCTGAAATCAAATCTATATCAAAAAACTGGCTTCCTGGTATATGTGATTTCTCAAACTCTTTCACAGGGTTTCTTTTTTGGTTAGGTAAATACCATGAACCATCTAAAATAACTACTTGATCAAGGTTATCTGCTAACCATTGGGTTTCAATTAAGTCAAATTTGCTATTCATTAATATTTGTTCCTTGATCCTTTAAAATTTTTTATAATAGCCAGTTTGGTACAGGTATAGAGTTGCTTTTCAAGAATTTTGGATTAAATATCTTACTTTGGTATCTACTACCTAAATCACACAAAATTGTGACAATTGTTTTACCTGGGCCTAATTGTTTAGCTAATCTTATAGCTCCAGCTATATTTATTCCACTTGATCCACCAAGTATTAGGCCTTCTTCTTTGATAAGTCTGAAAACATAATGCATTGCTTCTACATCATCAATTTGGAATGGACTATCTATTTCCAAATTTTTGAGATTTTCTGTTATTCTCCCTTGTCCTATACCTTCAGTAATTGATTTGCCATTAGCTTTAAGTTCACCAGAGACGAAATAATTATATAGTGATGCTCCCATTGGATCAGCTAATCCAATTTTAATATTTGGGTTCCTTGACTTCAGAAAACTAGCCACACCAGACAGTGTTCCGCCGGTCCCTACTGAGCATATAAACCCATCTATTCTCTCATTAGTTTGTTTCCATATTTCAGGTCCTGTAGTTTTAAAATGTATATACTTGTTTGCTAAGTTATCGAATTGATTAGCCCATACAGCTGTTCCTGGTTTTTCCTTATTTAAATTTTCTGAAATTTTTTTTGAAATTTTAATATAATTATTTTCATCTTTATATGGTACGGCCGGAACAGCTATAACTTCTGCTCCACATGATCTTAGCATATCAAATTTTTCTTTGCTTTGGGTATCCGGTATTATAATTTTTGTATTATATCCTTTTGCATTTGCAACAAGAGCAATTCCTATTCCGGTATTACCAGCAGTTCCTTCAACAATAGTTCCACCAGGTTTCAAAAGTCCTTTTTTCTCTGCATCCTCAATAATTCCTAGTGCTGCTCTATCTTTAACAGAGCCGCCTGGGTTTAAAAATTCTGCTTTACCCAAAATTTCACAACCTGTCTCATCAGATAGTTGTTTTAATCTAATTAGAGGAGTATTACCTATTGCGTCAATAAAGCCTTGTTTTATAATTATATTATTAACTGTCATTTATATATTATTTTAACCTTTTAGAATGAAAATTTAAATGATCATTAATAAAAGTTGATATAAAATTATAACCATGGTCATAGTTTTCTTGATATCTCATAATTAATTTTTGACCAACTAACTTGCATTTATCAAAAAAAATGTGTGGTTTTAATTCATCTTCAAGAAACTCATCATTTGTTCCTTGGTCAATAAGTATTTCATCGAAAGAATTATAATTTCTTTCAATTAAATAAGAGGAGTCCCATTCCTTCCATTCTGTTTGATTATCTCCTAAATAACCAGAGAAAGCTTTCATTCCCCATGGGGAATTTGTAGGTGATGATATTGGTGCAAAACATGAAACACTTTTATATAAGTCAGGTCTTTTTAGAGCGCATATCAATGCTCCATGTCCCCCCATCGAGTGACCGAATATACTTTGTTTTTCAGGATTACAATTAAAGTTATCGTGAATTACCCTAATTAGTTCCTCTGTAACATAGGAAAACATTTTATAATTTTCATTCCAAGGTTTTTTCGTTGCATCAAGGTAAAACCCTGCACCAGTTCCAAAGTCCCAGTCTTTATTTTCTTGACCGTTAAAAGAATTTCGAGGACTGGTATCTGGGCTAACCAATAATATACCTAGTTCACTAGCTCTGTGTAATGCTCCAGATTTAATCATAAATGTTTCTTCGGTACAGGTAAGACCTGCAAGGTAAAATAGAACAGGTAATTTTTGTGACTTAATAGCTGGAGGTTCGTAAACTGAGAACTTCATTTCAGTGTTACAGATATTAGATGTATGCCTCCAATAAGATACTCTACCTTCAAAAGCTTTATGGCTTGCTATTTCTTGAATCATTTTTTTAAAATGTAACTACGCTTCTGATTGATTCACCTGCATGCATTAAATCAAAAGCTTTGTTTATATCTTCAATAGGCATGGTATGTGTTATCATTGAGTCTATTTCAATTTTACCTTCCATATACCAATCAACAATTTTTGGAACATCTGTTCTCCCTTTAGCACCTCCAAAAGCTGATCCTCTCCATACTCTACCTGTTACTAATTGAAATGGCCTTGTGGCAATTTCTTGACCTGCACCAGCAACTCCGATAATTGTGCTTTCACCCCATCCCTTGTGGCAGCATTCCAAAGCTTGGCGCATAGTTCTTGTGCTTCCAATGCACTCAAAAGAGTAGTCAG
>PTLN01000166.1 GCA_002938125.1 Alphaproteobacteria bacterium MarineAlpha2_Bin1 | reverse complement strand
TTCTGTTATTGTTGCTGGGGGGGGTGCTGCTGGTTTAAATATTTTACCTATTGCTGAATCAATGAACTGTAATAAATTAATTATCCCTAAAACTGCGGGGGCATTAAGTGCTTGTGGTGCACATTTTTCTAATATTGTTAGAGAATTTAATTCATCTGCATATACCAGAACTGATATCTGGGAAAGTAACAAAGTTAGATCAGCTTTTCAATCTATAAATAATAAATTAGATAAGGTTGAGAAGAGCCTAAAAGTTAAAGGTATTAAAAATTTTAGTAGAGAATATTTTTGTGATGCAAGGTATTTAAATCAACAATGGGAAATTGAGATAAAATTAATTCCAAATAAAAATTTGAACGAAATTCAAATATCAGAAATCATTGATGAATTTCATAAAAATCATAAAAGACTTTATGGTGTGATAGAAGATGGAGCAGTTGTTGAATGCTTGAACTGGAAAGGTCGAATTATTGCTGAAACAGAAAAAACAGTTTTAAAACCAAAAATTAGTATAACAAAAAATAACGACAAAGTTGAAACAAAAGAGGCATACTTTTCAAGCTATGGAGTTCTACAAACTAAATACTATGATGGAAATAATATTAAAGAAAATTCTCAAATTGAAGGTCCTGCTATAATTGAAGAAGTTACCTCAACACTTGTTGTATATCCAAAAATGAAAGTAAGATTAAGTAATAATGGAAGCTATATTCTTGAAGAAAAAAACACTAATAGTAACAATGCATCTAATTCATTTGACTCAAAAATTGATCCAGTTCAATTATCTGTAATGTCTAATAGAATAGATGCCATTACAAGAGAAATGGCTTTAACTGTTTTAAGGTCTGCGAGATCGTCTGTTATTGCTCAATCTAGAGATGTTTCAACTTCGATTGTTACTCAAAATAATCAAATATTAGCCTCTGCTGAAGGCCTTCCTGCTCATATCTTTGGAGCTAATCTTCAAGCAGAGACAATGTGTAAATATCATCCTGATTTAAAAGAAGGCCAAGCTTTTCTTCATAATGATCCGTATGAAGGCAACAGTCATGCAGCTGATATTTCAGTTTTAGTTCCTGTTTTTTTTGAGAAAGAACATATGTTTACTTTATCTGTTAAAGGACATCAAGCTGATATTGGAAATGCTCTACCAACAACATACATGCCTCAAGCTAAAGATGTTTATGAAGAAGGAGCATTAATATTTCCAGCTGTCAAGGTTCAAGAAAATTATAAAGATGTAGATGATATAATTAGAATGTGTAAAAGACGTATTAGAGTTCCTGAACAGTGGTATGGTGATTATTTAAGTCAAGTTGGTGCTGCAAGAGTTGCTGAGATAAGGCTTAAAGAGTTTTTAAAAAAATATGGTAAAAATAAGGTTAAAAAATTTATTAAAGAATGGCTAGACTATTCTGAGAGAAGATGTAGGAATGCTATAAAAAGACTGCCAGCTGGAATACTTGATGCATCGGGAAAACATGACCCACTTCAACCATTTTTACCTGATGGTATAGAATTGAATATGAAAATTGAAATAAAACCTGATGAAGGAATTATTGAAACCGATTTAACAAAAAATGAAGATTGCCTTGAAACCGGATTAAACTTAACTCAGTCAACTGCAACATGTTACGGCCTGCAAGGTGTGTTCAATTGCCTTAGTAATGATATACCGACAAATACTGGAAGTTTTAGGTGTGTTAAAGTAAAACTTAGAGATGGATGTTGTGTTGGTATTCCTACTTTTCCGCATTCATGCTCGGTTGGTACAACTAATCTTGGAGATGTTCTTGTAAATATCGGCCAGTCAGCATTTACTCAGTTAGGGGATGGTTTTGGACTTAGTCAAGGTAATGTATGTTTTGGTGGTGCAATGGGAGTAATATCTGGAGAAGATTGGCGAAATGACAATGCTAGGTATATTAATCAAATTTATCTCCAGGGTGGAGGGGGTCCAGCATCACCAAGATCGGATGGAATGATCAATCTTCTAATACCTGTAGGAGCTGGCCTATTATATAGAGATAGTGTAGAAGTATTAGAACAAAGATTTCCTATGTATATAAAATCTTTATCAATTATTGAGGATTCATGTGGACATGGTAAATATAGAGGTGGTCCTGCAACTGAAGTAATTTTTGGTCCTAGAAAAAATAAAATGACTGTAAGCCTTTTGGGGGGTGGTAAACTATATCCTCCAGAGGGTGTTTTAGGTGGTTATGATTCTAAACCATCCTATAACGGTATAATTTATGAGAATAATTCAATTGAAGAGTTAGGAGATGCTATGATGGTTGAGCTAAAGCCAGGTCAGTTTATTTGTTCAATTGACTCTGGTGGTAGTGGATACGGACACCCTGTGAAAAGGGATATAGATAGAGTGCTGAATGACTTAATTGAAGGCTATATTTCAGAATCAGAAGCTGAGGACGTCTATGGTGTTTTTGTTGAACAAAATGCAAGTAACGGAAAAGTGATTGTAAATAAAATTAAGACAGCGAAAAGGCGAAATGAAATAATTAGTCAAATTAGTAATAATTAAATTTATTATAAATATAATTTAAGTGAAATTATGAAATTAAAATACCACGAAATTATCCCTAGTTCCAAATGTATTCTTAGTAAAATTTTAGAAAATAAATCAAGAACAAATCCTTCCCATGAATTTATTCTAACTGATATAAAAAATTTTACTTATCGTGATATAAATTTTAATGCTAATAAATTAGCTCATGGTTTGTTGGAATTAAGTATTTCGAAAGGTGATAAGATAGCAGTGCTAATGGACTCTTCTCCTAAGTACCTTGATGTTTGGTTTGCTATTTCAAAAATTGGTGCAGTTGAGGTCCCAATAAATACTGCTTATAAGGGTGAAATACTAATACATATTCTAAATTCATCTGATACTAAATTAATAATATTTGATAAAAAGTACGGTCATGAAATTAATAAAATACGTGAACAATGCCCAAAAATCGAAACGTATATAATAGAAGATAGAAATAGAGACTTCAAAGATTATCCAATTAAATTAGATAATTTGTATAGCGATAATACAAATGACCTAAATATTGATATAAAATATACTGACACTGCATGTTTATTATATACATCTGGAACCACTGGTGTTTCAAAAGGAGTGGTTATGAATAATCATTTTTTATGGTCCTTTGGTGTAAATGTAGCACAAATAAACCAAATTAATGAGTTTGATATTTCATATAATTATCTTCCTT
>PTLN01000165.1 GCA_002938125.1 Alphaproteobacteria bacterium MarineAlpha2_Bin1 | reverse complement strand
TAAGTGATGTGGATATAATGAAAAACCCAGCATACCTCCGCTCTCAGCTAAAGCTTTTAAAACTTCGTTTGACTTATTTCTAATAGCTGGCTGCCAAAAATATGGGTTTGCATGAGTAATGGCAATAGATCTCTCCGAAATTTCTATCGCTTCTAATGTAGATTTAGTAGCAGAGTGACTCATATCTACCACTAAGCCTACTCTATTCATTTCTTTTATTACCTCTTTACCCATTCTTGTTATGCCCAAATCGTTTTTTTCGTAACAACCAGTAGCTAAAAGACTTTGATTATTATAAGATAGTTGCATAAATCTAACGCCTAGATTATGACATACCTCAATCAAATTAATATCGTTTTCTATCGGTGAACAATTTTGAAAACCAAAAATTATTGCTGTTCGTCCTGATTTAAAAGCATTCATTACATCTTTAGAGGTATAGCCTTGAACAATTAAACTACCATACTCCTGAAATAAATTATTCCATTTAGTAATATTATCTATAGTCTGCCTAAAATCCTCATGATAGCATATAGTTACGTGAACTGCAGCTACTCCAGAGTTGTTCATTTGTTCAAATATTTCTTGAGACCAATTATTATACTGCAAAGCATCTATTATAAAATATTTCTTATCACTAGTATTTTTAAAATTTTTGATCATTAGATACACATTTTATGAGTAAAATTAAATAAATTTATTTCAATATTCTGTATAATAATTATATAATATTTCAGTAATTTATATCCTTAATTAATAATTTAATTATATATTTATAACTATCGTTTGTCATATTTTTTACTATGGAAGATAACTTTAAATTAGAAAAACTCCCTAATTATCCAATATCAGGACTCTCTGCTTGGTACAGTAATGAGATGGAGAAAAATAAAAACTGGATATACTATTTAACAAAAACCGAAATTAATGAAATTAAACAAGCAATTGTAGATACTAAATTTTTAAAAATTATTGAATTGAACAGTTCAAATTTTTTACTCCCTGAATTAAAAATAAAATTAGATAAAATTCTTAATGATATAATATTTGGCCGAGGTTTTGTTCTTTTAAGGGGTTTACCTGTTAAAGATCTTAGTAGAGAAGACATAGCGAGAGCGTATTGGGGAATAGGACAATACCTAGGTTCTGCGAGATCTCAAAATGCTAAAGGTGATCTATTAGGACATGTTATCGATTTATCAAAATCAGTAGATGACCCAAATGTGCGAATATATCAGACTTCGGCAAGACAGAACTTTCATTGTGATTCTACCGATATTGTTGGTTTATTGTGTATACAGAAAGCAATGTCTGGTGGTGCGAGTAGTATACTGAGCTCAGTAACTTTATTTAACGAAATTCTTAAAAAAAAACCTGAATATTTAGATGAATTATGCGCACCATTTTATATAGATAGAAGAGGTGAAACTCCAAAAGGGAAAAAACCATGGTATGAGTTACCAGTTTTTTGTTGGTTCGATAATCAATTAACAACGCATTTCACAAGACCATATATTGAATCAGCACAAAGATTTAATGAAGTGCCTAGGCTTACAAAGAAACAAACGTGTGCCCTCGATTTTTTTCAGGAACTCTGCGAAAGAAAAGATATACAGCTAAATATGGATTTTGAGCCTGGGGATATTCAATTTTTAAACAACTATCAAATACTTCATGACAGAAAGGAATTTAAAGACTGGCCAAATGGAAAGAATAAAAGACATTTATTAAGATTATGGCTATGTGCAGAAAAATCTAGGAAGTTACACCCAGTTTATCTAAATAGACAAGATAGCATAAAAATTGGTAATAGAGGTGGAATTTTACTTGAAGGAGCAGAATTGAATGTGAATTTTGAAATTACATAAAAAATTAAAAAATCAGCTTTATTTATCCATATTTAATATAAAATGACAGATTTTCTAGGAATTTAAAGAATGTACATTGATATTATCAGCTTCTAATGCAATAATATTTTATTAATTGATAAATTTAAAAAAAAAAATACTTAACGGGAGAGAAACGTGAAAAAAATTTTTTTAAGCGCAATCTTAGCAGGTTTTATGGCATTTATGTCTCAAACAGCATCGGCTGCCAGTTGTGGTTCTGTTACTATAGCAGAAATGAACTGGGCTTCAGCAGGTTTTATGGCTAATGTTGATAAAATCATCTTAAAGGCAATGGGCTGTGATGCGGAACTAGTTCCAGGAGATACAGTCCCAACATTTACATCAATGAATGAAAAAAATCAGCCTGATGTTGCTCCTGAGGTCTGGACAAACTCAGTTGCAGCTCCTCTTCAAAAAGCATTTGATGAAGGTCGTTTGCACTCTGCAAATGGGGCTCCAATTTCAGGTTTAGGTGAAGGTTGGTGGATACCACCTGCTACTGCAAAAAAATACCCTGAACTTAAAACAGTACTAGATATTATTGAAAGGCCTGATTTATTTCCATCACCGGAAGATAAATCAAAAGGTGGTTTTGTTACCTGCCCTTCAGGTTGGGGTTGTCAAATTGTTAATGCAAACCTTTTTCGTGCCTTTGATATGGAAAAAAAAGGTTGGGTGATGGTGGATCCAGGTTCAGCCGCTGGCTTAGATGGATCAATGGCTAAAGCTGTCGATAGTGGAAAAAATTGGTTTGGTTATTATTGGTCACCTACAGCGATGATAGGTAAATACAATATGGTCAAAGTTCCATTTGGAGTTCCATTCGTTGGAAAAGAGCATTGGGATGCGTGTATTTCTAAACCTGAAGGTGAATGCGCAAACCCAAAACCTTCTGCTTGGACAGTATCTGCTGTTCATACACTGATGACTGATAAGTTTAAAAAGCAAGGTGGTGCGGCTGCAACCGCATATTTCAAGGCTAGAACTTATCCAGGAGCAGTAATGAACTCAATGCTTGTCTATATGCAAGAAAATAAAGCAGATGGTGCTGATGCAGCTATTGAATTTCTTCGCAAACATGAAGATATTTGGACTAAATGGGTTACTGCAGATGTAGCAGCTAAAGTAAAAGCTTCACTTTAGTTCTGTAATTTATTTTTTAGGGCCTGCTGCTTTAATCAGTAGGCCCTTCATTTTTAAAAATTATTAAAAAAAATTAATAAAATGGAATTTTTAGAAGAATTTCCCTCGATGGATCGCAAAGGGTTGCGAGAGTTAAAAATTGCCATTGATTTAGGATTTAGAAGTTTTTCACGAACATATGGAGATACTTTAGAAGCATTTTTTGAACCACTTTTATACTTTCTTGTTTGGTTTGAAAAATTATTAATTGCTACCCCATGGCCGATAATTATATTTGTAATTGCT
>PTLN01000164.1 GCA_002938125.1 Alphaproteobacteria bacterium MarineAlpha2_Bin1 | reverse complement strand
TTTAATCAGATCATTTCAAAATATAACGAAAAAAAAATCTTGAATCTAATTAATGTACTAGTCCTTAGATGTCAGTCCCAAGCCAATTATAGTTATAAAAATATTGGACATTTTGGTCTATCTTTGAAGGCATATACACATTTTACTTCCCCTATACGAAGATACTCCGATCTGATTATTCATAGATCTATTTTAAATGAGATTAATATTGAAAAAAATAAAATTACTGATGAAACTCTTGCTCTACAAATTTCTCAAATAGAAAGAAATAATACTTTAGTAGAGAGAAGTATATATAATATTTACTCTACACTATTTTTAAGTAAAAAAATAGGAGAAAATTTTGATGCATATATAACTAGTGTAAAAAAATATGGTGTTTTTATTTCTTTAAAAAATTATAATGTAGAGGGTCTTGTACGAAAACAAAAATTAGATAGAAATTTCCTTTTATATGACAATGAAAATAATTTGTTCTTCAATAAAAAAAGTAAAGTGGTTCTTAAACTAGGAGACTATATAAAAGTTAAATTAGTTGAGGCTAATATTTTATTTGGCCACCTATCATTTGAGAGGGTTATATAATTATTAGATTGATTATGTGTTAATAAAAATGAATATAAATAAACCAAAAGATGCTGCAAGTTTAATTTTGTTCAAAATAATTAATAATAAAATACATATTTTGATGGGAAGAAGACCTGCTAGACAAAAATTTATGCCAAATATCTTTGTTTTTCCGGGGGGTGCGGTAGAAAAAGAAGATGAAGGAGTTGAATATGTAAAAGATTACACAAAATTGGATCTACAAGCTATTTCCCATAACTGCTCAAAAAAAAGAGCAAGAGCTATTGGACTTGCCGCAATAAGAGAAACATATGAAGAGACCGGAATACTGGTAGGTGAGTCTAATTGCAGGTTTACTAGACCTCAACCAATTAGCTGGAATACTTTCGTTCGAAATAAGATAAAACCAAGGCTTGATATTTTAACATATATAGCAAGAGCTGTTACTCCAAAGGAACAAAATAAAAGGTTTAACGCAAGATTTTTCTTATGTGATGCAAAATTTTGCCATGGCTCTATAAATCAAAATGAAGAATTATTAAATATAGATTGGTATTCAATTGAAAAAATATTTAGTAAATTAAAATTAGCCCAAGTTACCCAATTAGTCGTTCAAAAAGCCAAGGAGCGCCTAGAAAATAAATCTATCAACCATTCTAATTTAATAATTCCTACGTATAGCAGGAGAAAAGGCAAAAGAGTAATTAGAAATAAATTTTTCGGTGAAATAGATTATTAATACCTTGACATAAATTTTTTCATGACTATTTTAACATTTTTATTTGGAGCTACCTATGGCTAAGACATCTTTTGTAAAAATTAAATTAGTGAGTACTGCCGATACAGGTTATTATTATGTTACTAAAAAAAACCCCAAAACTCAAACCGAAAAATTGAATATAAGAAAGTATGATCCTGTGGTTAGGAAACATGTTAATTTTAAGGAAGCAAAAATAAAATAAAAATTAACATTCTGATTTTAGATATTTTAATTTTACTAAATTAGTCTTAATAACAAACCTTCCATAATCTAGAGTAAGGTTGTTTATAACACCATTACTATATAAATTAAATTCAGCCTGATATTCTGGAACCATAATATTATTACCTTCAATAAAATATGCGATATTAATCCACCATGCTTCTAAACCTTTAAACTGACTCAAATATTTCTCATCTTCACCTGTTTTTTTTTGATCTGTAATTACTGCAATAGCATTATAAATACCATCAGGACCTGAACCATCATATACTTTTTTTTCCACGAATTTAATTCCCTTTCTTGATAAATAAATTAAATCCTTAAAGTATTGCATAGGAAATAATACATCACTAGATAAACTCAAATCTTTAATAGAATTGTTCTCAAATGTTACATAAATTTCATCTTGGTTTCTGATTGCATTACCAGTAAAACTCTCTCTTAACTTTCCATTTAGATAATTTTTATTTGAAAAGCTTAATTTCTCACCATTTATTGACTCCCAGGCATAGTAATTATAATCAGAATAAAACTGCAAGCCATTTGGATTATTTAATTTTAGGCCCATTCTTTGCTTCTGAAAAAAACCCTTACATGTACTACTTACTTCAACCACCAGACGCCCCCTAGCATCATTGATATCTTTAGACCTACTTTCCTCTAAGTAAATATCATAAACAGCCAAATGTGATTGAATAATTTGCGAGGATACGGATATATCTGACCTAAAAATAATATTGACTAAAATAGCAAAAAAAACAAAACTTTTAAAATAATTATTTTTCATTATTATTTATTTCTATGATGAATATTTAAATTACTTAATTAATAACTATAAATATAATAGTGTTATATTAAAACAATTTTTATTTTAAATAGAATTGTATACTTTAAACATTTAGGTATAAAATGAAATCAAAAATATATATAAATTTAGATAAAAATGGTATAAAAATTTCTAAACCACCTTCCCCTCAGGGAAGTTACGTTCCATGGATAATTTCAGGTAATTATATCTATTTATCCGGTCAAATACCATTAGTAGATGGAAAATTACAATATAAAGGAACAGTTCCAAACGAAGTAAGTATAGATAAAGCTGTGGATGCAGCAAGAATTTGTGCAATCAACCTTATTAATCAACTTAACGAAGCATGCGATGGTGATTTAGACAAAATTAAAAAGATTGTTAAAGTAACAGGTTATGTTGCTTGCTCAGAAAGTTTTATACATCAACCAACAATAATTAATGGCGCATCAGATCTATTTAAAACTATATTTGGAGAAAATGGAATTCACGTAAGGGCAGCTATAGGTTGCTCATCACTACCTCTTGGTTCTCCTGTTGAAGTTGAAGCTATTTTTGAGAAAAAATAGACTATGAAAAAAAGTAATAATTCGGAAAAAAAATATTTTATAAATAATATTAGAGATATTCGAACAATTAATAAAGTTTCATGGAATTCATGCGCAGGAGATTCAAATCCATTTGTATCATATGAATTTCTGGAGTCACTAGAAGAAAGCAAATGTATCTCTGAACAAACTGGATGGATACCTTATCATTTAACAGTTAGTGATAATGAAAATAGTTTACTTGCCTGTACTCCATTATATCTTAAAACACATTCTCAAGGAGAATATGTTTTTGATCATTCATGGGCAAATGCATTAGATCAAGCAGGAGGTAATTATTATCCTAAACTTTTAGTGGCAATACCTTTTACTCCAGTTTCAGGGCCCAGACTATTAGTTAGAGATAAGGAAAATTCAGATCTACTAAAGAATATTATGA
>PTLN01000163.1 GCA_002938125.1 Alphaproteobacteria bacterium MarineAlpha2_Bin1 | reverse complement strand
TTTAAACCATTTAGCAAAACAAAAACAACCTCTAACTGCTTATACAATTTTAGATGCTTTACGTGGAAATGGCCTAAGAGCACCTTTACAAGTTTACAGAGCATTAAACTCCCTAGTGAAATTAAATAAAGTACACAAAATTGATAGTATGAATGCATTTATAGCTTGTAATCACCATGAATGCGAAAACCCAGATTTTATTGCTTTTACTATTTGTGATGAATGTGAAAATGTATCTGAAATCAAAGATAAATCAATTTTATCTTCAATATCAAAAATTAAGAAAAATTCAGGTTTTAAAACAAAAAGATCGAGTCTTGAATTACATGGCTTATGCAGGGATTGTAAGAGTATTTAATTATTTAAATTAACCTTATACTGGTTTTAAATTTAAAAATATAGAAAACTATTATTTAACAATAATTTATAGCAAATTATTTTTATTTAAAAATATATTTGAATTTTATTTATTTATTCTTATTTAGTACTTATGGGGACTTCTAATAAAAAAGCATTAAATAATATTATTCGAATGGCTTGGTCTGATAAAGTTAGTTTTGAAGAAATTTATAAAAAAACTAACCTTTCTGAGAAAAAAATTATCCGTATCATGAGAGATGAATTAAATCGTGGAAGCTATATTTGTTGGAGAAAAAGAGTAAAAGGAAGAAAAAGTAAACACAGAAAATTAAACGAAATTAGAGATAATGATGATTACAGTTTATTATGATGGTAAATGTAATATTTGCAGTAAAGAAATTAATTATTATAAGAAGATCGATTCAAAAAATAAATTTAATTGGTTTGATATAGCAAATAATCCGGAAAAGCTCATAGGGACTAATATTAAAATAAACGATGCTCTTTTATATCTGCACGTAGAAGATCAAGAAGGAATATTATACATAGGAATTGACGCTTTTATATTAATATGGAAAAATTTAAATACTTGGAAATATTTAGCTTATTTAATTTCAATACCACCTTTAAAAAAATTTGCTGGTGCTGCGTATATAAAATTTGCAAAATATAGGTACTCAAAATTATCTTATTGTCGAAATAAATTAAATTAAATGACTTTAATATTCTTTAAACTTTATATATTAAAAAAATAGGATAAGTAAATGTATACTTATCCTATCTAGTTATAATGATTTTAAAAGATTACATTTTTAAGTCAAACCACCTAATAGCGTTATCAGGATGCCACTTAATACCTTTAATTTTATCATTAAAAGCCCAATGAGTTTTAAATTCAACTACTGGTATCCAAGCGACATCATTCTGAACAATTTCTTGCATCTCAGCTGCAAGTTTAGTCCTTTTAGCAGGGTCACCCTCGATAAGGGCCTTAGCATACAGTTCATCAACTTTTGAGTTAGAATAATTTACCATATTATTTAATCCACCTTTTTCTGATGAGACCCAGAATAGTAAAAAGGCGTAAATTGCATCAGGTGCAATTGGCTTCTCTTGATCATTTAAAGCAAACGGTAAATCTTTTTTAACAAGTTGTCTATCTCCATATTGTGTCTGTGGTAAAGGGTCAAGCAAAACGTTAATACCAATTTTACCTAAGTTTGTTTTAATTAGATTAGCAACAGGACCTAGGAAAGATTCTTTTTCAGCTACGTACGCTAGTTTAAAAGCATCTTTAAATTCATCTAAACCTTTTCCATTTGGATAACCAGCTTCGGCAAGCAATGAACGAGCTTTATCAAGTTGCTCCGTATATATTTGAGATGGTCTATGATAATCTTGATATGTTGTTTGAACATGACCTGGCCATGATCTAGCACTATTAAAATATGCATCCTTGATAATAGATTCATACGGCATTGCATATGCCAAGGCTCTTCGCAAACGTGGATTATCAAATGGTGGTGATTTATAATTCATATGAATAAATAAATTTTCGTTACCAAAAACTCCAGCAACTTTGATTCCTTTTACTGATTTAAGGCTATCAAATTCTTTTGGAGTAAGCCTCTCTACCAATTGCGCTTGTCCAGATTTTAAAATAACAAGTCTGTTTGCACTTTGAGGAACTTTTCTTAATATAACTCTATCAAAATAGGGCTTTCCTCTATAGTAGTCATTATTTGCTGTTACAACGAAATCTTTGTCTTTAACCCACTTTTTTAGACAATATGCAGAGAAACTTGGTGCATTTTTTCTATCATTGTATTCATGAGAATATGGATCTTTTGCAGTCGCATTATCTAACATAGTTTCTTTATCATATATATATGAACCAAAAACTGTTAAAACATGCAGAAACAAAGCATTTTTAGCTGACTGTCTTATCTTAATAGTATAATCATCAACTTTTGTTACTTCATTTCCAAGCTTCTTTGCTTCTTTATCTTCTCCAAATACAGCGGGGGTAAAATTTGCCATTGAACCAACACTTGCTAGAAACCATCCAATTGGCGCTGCACCTGATACACTTTTTGCTCTTTCATATGTATAAATCACATCATCAGCATTAAATACTGAACCATTACAACCTTTAACATTTTTTCTTAATTTTAATGTCCAAGTTAAAGTTGACTCATCAAAAGACCAGGACTCTGCAAGTCTACCTTCAAATTGACTATAATCGTGAGTTATAACACCCTCATCATTCATGCCCTTAGTTTTATAATATATTAATGGCTCCATAAGGTTATCAACACCAGTTTGAGTAGCCGGAATAGCGATTGATGGACCATCATAGTCCAACCCAGCAGGAACATCTTCAGATAGAACTAACAAGTCAGCAGCGTGCGATTGACTTGCTAGAAAAAAAACTGGAAAAAAAAGTAAAAGAAATTTGGAAATTCTGCTTATCATTTTTATCCCTCCATATAAAACTTAAGCATTAAAATTATTTTAATTATACTCGAAAAATATTAAATTACATAAATATTATCAACATTTTGTAGATTTATTGTTAATTAATTAGTTTCTCTATAAATATTAAGCATTTTCAAGACCCTTAAACAACTGAAAACCATGTCTATTAGTAATTTGACCGGCAGTTGGACCAGCAAAATGAGCAGCAAAAATTACCGCACCATTATCCGTATTTTTATCAATAAATTTTCTTCTTGTTATAGTTGATTGTTTAGGATCTAAACAAAAATGTGTCACCCATTGCGGTTCTGAAACCAATAAAGGGTGATGCATCATATCTCCAGTAAAAAACGCCTCCTGTCCTTGAGATTTTAAATGTACACAAAAATGTCCGGGGGTATGTCCAGGTGTATGAATAATTGATACAGAGTCATCAATGTTATAATCGTAATCTACAAGTTCATAATTACATGAATTAATAACAGGAATAATACTATCTTCCCAACTTGCATAAAAATCCCCTTCACCTGGATTAGGAT
>PTLN01000162.1 GCA_002938125.1 Alphaproteobacteria bacterium MarineAlpha2_Bin1 | reverse complement strand
TCTTATCAGAAAGCCACTAGTTAGCGTAATAATAATATTTATAATTGCGATTGGTGGTTACGTTGGGTGGCTACAATATAATTATACACCTCCTACCGAAAAAGAAATAGCAAGTAAGCCATCAAACTCAGTCTCATTTTCACTTAAAAAAGATAAGGTTGAAAAAGAAGAAACAAATGAAATTTCTAAAGAAGAAAAAATTATAAAAAAGAAAAAAGAAAAAAAGAAAAAAATTGAAAAGGGGTTATCTCCAAATGCTCCAGTTGAAATGGCCTCTTCTCCAGACCCAGATCTTGTTATAGAAAGTGATTTTGGCCCACTTCCAATAATAAGTGAGGATGGGAAAGAACCATGGAAAGTATACGCTAGGCCATACAATATCAAAAATAAAAGACCAAAAATAGCAATTCTACTTGCCGGTTTAGGTCTATCAGAAGGCGCAACTAATTCTGCAATTCAGGAGCTGCCAGGAAGCGTTACTCTAAGTTTTACACCTTATGCCCCAAGGTTAGAGGAATGGATAGATTTGTCCCGAGCTGCGGGACATGAGGTGATTCTTGAATTACCTATGGAGTCATACGATTACCCTTCGAGTGACCCAGGGCCTCATACTCTACTTACAACTTTAGACGCTGAAAAAAATATTGAAAGACTTAATTTCTTACTAAGTAGGTTTACTGGTTATGTGGGTGTAACTAATTTTTTAGGTGATAAATTCAGTGATGACTCAACTAGTTTTAAACCAATTTTAGAAGAAATTAGGAAAAGGGGATTATTACTTTTAGAGTCTAAAATTAATAATAATAATAATACATCCTTCATAGCTACAGAAATCGACTTACCACACGCGAAAAATAATCATTTCTTGGACATAAAAGCCTCTAGAGTTGCAATAGACTCAAAACTTTTTGAACTAGAAAAAATTGCTGAAAAAAATGGGCTAGCGGTAGGCATAGGTTTCTCTTACCCTGTAACTATGGAACGAATTGCTAAGTGGTCGGTTACACTATCTGATAAAGGGATTGACTTGGTTCCGGTCTCAAGTATTGCATCAATTAAACTTGCCACTAAAAAGTCAAAAATTAATGAATAATTATAGACCTTGTGTAGGAATAATGTTGCTAAATTCCAAAAATATGGTCTTAGTAGGTAAAAGACTGGACTCAAATGATGATTTAAAACCTGCCTGGCAAATGCCTCAAGGAGGCATAAATAAAGATGAAAAACCAAATGATGCTGCTCTGAGAGAATTAAAGGAGGAAATAGGAACAAATAACGCCCATATCATTTGCGAATACAAAAAATGGTTAAGATACGATCTTCCAGAAGAATTAAGAAAAAGTCTATGGAAAGGTAAATATACAGGCCAAGAGCAAAAATGGTTTGCTATGAGGTTCCTTGGGAAAGATTCAGAAATAGATATTAATACTTCAGAACCAGAATTTAAGGATTGGAAATGGATTAAAGCTGAAGATCTTGTATCAGTTGTTGTGCCATTTAAACGTTGTATTTATAAAACTTTAATAAATAGGTTATTCTCTGAAGCCATAAGAAGTTAGATTCAGTTAATACGGAATTGAATTATTTGAAGTCTAATTTTTAAAATTAAAAATACAAACTTTGATAAGAATCTCTCAATTGTTACTTTAGATGAAAAACCAAGAGCTTTTAAAAGCATTTTAATGCCCTTATTAACATGTATCTCCTTATATAATTTTAGAGCATAGTAAGCATATTCATTACTTGCCTTTTTTCTATTATACTTACCCTTAAGCTTATTACCAAAATAGAATGCGGATGCAAGTTCATCGTCTGCTGCCTCAAAAACTCTACCTATAGCAATAAATATTCTCTTCTTGATATTAATTTTCTCACTTTTTTGGTATATCTTCATACATCTTCTAAAAAGCGAATAATGAGAGAACTCGTCTCTAGCTATTAATAAACAAATCTGTTTTAGGACAGGCTCATCGCAACGGTCAGCAATTGCAGAATAAAATGAACTAGTTCCAATTTCTACAACACATCTAGAAAGTAACTCACCAGTTCTGGAACCTCTAACAGACTCATCTGCATTAATATTTATTGAAAAATTATTATAAAACTCTCCATAAGATTTATTAAAATCAAATTCTGGGTCAGCTAAAGAAAGCCACTTTGCTAGTGCCTTCCCATGTAGCTTTTCTTCGTATCCCCAATTTTCAATTAAAGGAATAAATTCTTTATCATCAAAAAATACCTTTTTTAAGTAAAGAACATAATCTCCGCTTCTATACTCAACTAAGCTAGCAGCGCGTATAATTTTAAGCAAACTAGTATCTACTTTGTCTTTTTGGAAGTTATCCCAATTTATGATATCTAAATTCCAACCAGCCAATTTTATACCTATAGTAATTCTATTTCTCTATTAAAATCTTTCTAAGAACCTCAAGTCTAATATGATTTAAAGAAATATCTAAATCATTTGTTAAATCATCAAATTTTTTTTCAGACTCTTTTATTCTATTTTCAATATCTACTTTTTTGAAATCTGAAATAGCAATAGCGTCTTCAGCCAGTACCGAACAGTCAAAATTTGTAATTTCAGCAAAACCTCCATCAACATAAAACCTGGAAATCGTACCTTTTTCAATCTCTGTTTCAATAATACCCGGCCTAATAGTCGTTATCATGGGTTGATGCCCATACATAACTCCATAATCTCCTTCTCCACCAGGTATTGTTACCAACTCTACTTCACTTGATAAAAGAATATTATCAGGAGAAACTAAATCAAACTTTATTTTTTCAGACATATATTAAATCACAATTTTAAGCAGCTTCGGCTGCCATTTTTTTAGCTTTTTCAACAGCATCTTCAATAGTACCGCACATATAAAATGCTTGTTCTGGAAGATCGTCATGCTTGCCTTCACAAATCTCTTTGAAGCCTCTAACAGAGTCCTCTAAAGAAACAAAAATACCTGGAGATCCTGTAAACACTTCTGCAACATGAAACGGCTGTGATAAAAATCTCTGTATCTTTCTTGCTCTAGCAACAGTTAATTTATCCTCCTCAGAAAGTTCGTCCATACCAAGAATAGCAATAATATCCTGAAGAGACTTATATTGTTGAAGTATTCTCTGTACCTCTCGTGCCGTATTGTAGTGCTCCTCACCCACAATTCTTGGATCCAACATTTGGGAGGTAGAATCTAGAGGATCAACGGCTGGATAAATGCCTAATTCAGATATCTGCCTTGATAAAACTGTTGTTGCATCCAGATGAGCAAAAGAAGATGCTGGAGCAGGGTCTGTTAAATCATCTGCCGGAACATAAATTGCCTGAACAGATGTAATAGAACCTTTATTTGTTGATGTTATTCTCTCCTGTAACGCACCCATATCGGTTCCAAGAGTTGGTTGATAGCCAACTGCAGATGGTATTCTTCCTAATAATGCAGAAACTTCTGAACCAGCTTGTGTAAATCTAAATATATTATCAACAAAGAAAAGCACGTCCTGACCCTCCTC
>PTLN01000161.1 GCA_002938125.1 Alphaproteobacteria bacterium MarineAlpha2_Bin1 | reverse complement strand
TTGGAGACGATAGAATATTTATAGAAAAATTAATTCAGCAACCCAGGCATATCGAGATACAAGTTTTAGCAGATAAATTTGGTAATATTATACATTTAGGTGAGAGAGAATGTAGTATTCAAAGAAGACACCAAAAGGTAATAGAAGAAGCTCCGAGCCCCTTTTTAGATGATAAATTAAGGTCTTCTATGGGTAAAAAAGCTATAGATTTGGCTAGAGCTGTTAGTTATAAATCTGCAGGTACAATTGAATTCATTGTAGATAAAGATAAAAATTTTTACTTTCTTGAGATGAATACGAGATTACAAGTTGAACATCCAGTAACAGAGCTAATAACTGGTTTAGATATAGTAGAGGAAATGATCAAAATAGCTAATGGAGAGAAATTAAAGCTAAAACAGGAAGACGTAAAATTTTCAGGATTTGCAATTGAATGCAGAGCTTATGCAGAAGATCCAGTAAGAGACTTTGTTCCATCAATAGGAAGATTAGTTAAATATCAGGAACCAAATAATAAAGATAAAATAAGGGTGGATAGTGGAGTTCTCGAAGGTTCTGAGATATCAAGATTCTATGATCCAATGATTGCAAAAGTTATAAGCTATGGTACGTCTAGAGAGAGTGCCATAAATTTAATGGCTGAAGCTTTAGATAGTTTTGTTATAAGAGGTATAAGAAATAATATCAATTTTATGAGAAATATACTTTCAGTAAAGTCATTTAAAGAGGGAAATTATTCAACAGACTTTATATCAAAAATTTGGCCAAAAGGTTATCATAACTCAAATTACGATGAAAAGTTATTTAAACTTGTAATTACTATCGGAGCATTCATAGATTGTAAGTTCAGATATAGAAATTCGAACAGATTTTTTACAGATATGGTCTGTTATATTAATCAGAAACAGATCAAAATTGATTATAGATATACCAAAGATGTTTGTACAGTTTATATAGACAATGAGACTTATGAAGTAACTAGTAAATGGTTTCCTGGAGAGTTAATTATTGAATGTTTAGTAAATAATACTCCATATCTAGCTCAGGTAGATATTTTGGATGAAGGTCATAAAGTGAGTATTAAAGGTAATGAATATGAATTAAAATTTAGAAATGAGTTTACGAGCAATCTAGCTTCTTTTATGCCTATAAAAGAGTCTCCGGATTTAAGTAAATATCTCATATCACCGATGCCTGGTCTTTTGATTAGAGTGGATGTAGAAGAAGGTCAAAAAGTAAGGAAAGGTGATTCATTAGTTGTAATTGATGCAATGAAAATGGAAAATATTTTAATTGCAGATAAAGATTGTGTTGTAAAAAAAATATTAAAACAACAAAACGAATCTCTTATGATTGACGATATTATCATTGAATTTGAATAAATTAATTAACAAACAAAATTCAATGTTCAAAATCAATATTTATGGAAAAGTTCAAGGAGTATCTTACAGGGCTTGGTTTAAAAAAACCGCCGAACTTATGGATATAAGAGGATGTGTGTATAATAATGACGATGGTTCAGTTGAGGCTTTAGTTAATTGTAATAAAGAAGAATTAATAAAATTAATTGGATTATGCCATCAAGGTTCAAAATTATCAGAAGTTAATAGAGTTGAGTATTATCTACTAAGTGATATACCTTTAATAAAAAATCAAAAAGGATTTATTATTAAATATTAAGATTTATATTTGAAAATTCTAAAAAAATTTTTTTTAATTATCGTATCAAAATCTTCCATAGAAATGTTTATTCCTTCATTTTTTAAAGAAGTGATTCCATGCTCTTTAATTCCGCAAGGAATAATTCCTGAGTAATTATGTAAGTTAGGATTAATATTAATCGAAATTCCATGAAAGGTAATCCACTTTGCAACTCTTATTCCAATAGCAGAAATCTTCTTGTATTTTTTTTCTCTTGACTCTATCCAAACACCAATTATACCTGGTAACCTTACTGCGTTTAAATTTAATTCTTTTAAAGATATAATCACCGTTTCCTCTAGTTTATTTACAAACATTTTTAAATCTTTTTTTCTTTTTCTTAAGTCAATCATAGTATACATTATTCTTTGTCCAGGCCCATGATAGGTAAACTTACCTCCTCTTCCAGTTTGATAGACAGGGATATTTGTATTTCCAATTAAATCACTATTATTAGAACTTGTCCCTGCTGTATAAATTTCTGGATGTTCTAATAGCCATACTAACTCATTTTCAGCTCCTGAGTATATTTTTTCAACAATATCCCTCATTTTAGATATCGCTATTTCATAGTTTACAGGTGATTTATCTGTGACCCAATTAATATTTTGTTTACTAGTTTTCATAAAAAATTTAAACTTTCGTTAACATATTCTTGATATTAACTTATTCTTTAAAAGACCTATTTGATTTAAGCAGAAAAAAAATGCCAAATAAAGATGAAAAAGCTGTTAATAATGTAAGTGTTGAGCTTTCAGTTGTTCTGGGAAGATCTGATATGCCTATTCACCAATTACTTAAAATGGGAAGAGGTGCAGTGATAGAACTTGATACCACGGTCGATGACCCTGCATTAATTATGGCAAATGATAGACTCATTGCAGAAGGTGAGGTTATGGTTTCAAAGGAAAATGTAGCTGTCACAATAGGTAAAATAATAGGAAAACTTGAGGATGTTTAAGTAATTTTCTTTAATATTTATGTAATTTTTTATTTATTATCAGACAAAGCAAATATTGAGCTTGATGCTTCAAAATAAATTTGGTATTCCGCTTATGTAAAGTGCGGTCGTGGCGGAACTGGTAGACGCGCAGCGTTGAGGTCGCTGTGGGATAACTCCCATGGAAGTTCGAGTCTTCTCGACCGCACCATTATTGAAAATGACTCTCAAATATTTCAATAAATATATTTTATAAATAAAATTATTTATACTGTATCTTATACTAAAGATAGTTTAGTGTTATAATTTTTATATAAAATATTGGTGTAATTATGTCTGATGATCTTAATAAGATGGCATTGGAGTACCATCGCAGTCCTACAGCTGGCAAAATATCTGTTCAACCTACTAAAAGACTAGCTAATCAAGTAGATCTATCATTAGCTTATTCACCTGGTGTTGCTGCTGCATGTAATGAAATAAAAGCAGACCCCCTTAGTGCAGCTGAATATACTGTTCGTGGGAATCTCGTAGGTGTTGTTACCAATGGTACAGCAGTGCTAGGATTAGGAAATATCGGCCCTTTAGCATCTAAACCTGTAATGGAAGGTAAAGGTGTTTTATTTAAAAAATTTGCAGATATTGATGTATTTGATATAGAAGTTGATGCTTCTGATCCCTCGAAATTTATCGATACAGTTGCAGCCCTAGAACCAACTTTTGGTGGTATTAACCTAGAGGATATTAAAGCTCCCGAGTGTTTTATTATTGAGAAAGCGCTTCGGAAAAAAATGAAAATACCAGTTTTCCATGATGATCAACATGGAACAGCAATTTGTGTAGCTGCTGCTCTGATTAATAGTCTAAGAATCATTGATAAAGATATTTCAAAGACAAATATAGTTTGTTCGGGTGCCGGTGCAGCT
>PTLN01000160.1 GCA_002938125.1 Alphaproteobacteria bacterium MarineAlpha2_Bin1 | reverse complement strand
GAAGATTTAAATAAAATACTGCCTGGGAAAAATAGTTACGAGAAAAATGAATCAGTGCAAGAGCTAGCAATAAAAAGTTTAGACGAAAAAAATAATTTAGTTGAAAATAAATTTAATAAAGAAAATGAATCTATGTTCGAAAACTTGAATAAAGCTGATATTATTGAAGATAATATGGATATATCAAATAATAATACTTTTGAAAAAACCTATGAAGAGCAAGAACTTGTTGATGATCCAGTTAATATACAGAATCAAACAGTAAACTTAAATGATGATAAAGAGATAGATGAACCTTTAGGCGAAGATTTAAATAAAAATGAAATAACAAAAAATCTAGAATTAACGCGTTCAACAAATTATATTATCGCTAATGAAGATATATGGGTTCATATTAGTACTATAAAAGGTGAGATTATATTTAATGGCGTTATTCGTGAGGGAAATAGATTTAATATCCCTGAAGTAGGCGAATTGATTTTATCAACTGGAAATGCAGGATCACTAAAATTATTTATTGCCGGTAAGGAGTCTTTTCTTTTTGGAAAAAAAGGTGAAATAATTAAAAATTTTTCATTTAATCAATAAGTTTTAAAATAAAAAAATACATATTAGAAAGATAATAATGTCAGGAAATTTTTTTCAACAGATCAATAGAAAAAAAACAAGAGAGATAAAAGTAGGCGATTTAACTGTTGGTGGTGATAGTAAAATTTCGGTTCAGTCTATGACTAATACGGTTACTACAGATATTGAGTCAACTATAAAACAAATTAATGAATTATCCGGGTTCGGTGCTGATATTGTTAGAGTATCTTGTCCAGATCCAGAATCTAGTCACGCAATTAGAGAAATAATTAAAGAGGTTGATGTTCCTATTGTTGCTGACGTTCATTTTCATTATCAAAGAGGAATAGAATCTATTATCTCAGGTGCATCTTGTCTAAGAATAAATCCAGGTAATATTGGTTCTAGAGAAAAGTTAAGAGAGCTAGTAAAAGTTGCTAAAGATTACGGGGTTTCGATGAGAGTAGGCGTAAATGCTGGATCTTTAGAAAAAAATATTTTAGAAAAATACGGCGAACCTTGCCCCGAGGCAATGGTTGAAAGTGCCATGGCAACTGCAAATTTTCTTGAAGATTTAGATTTTAATGAATTTAAAATTAGTGTTAAAGCTTCAAATATTTTTCTTGCTATTGAATCCTATAGAAAATTATCTCTAATGACAAATGCTCCTCTGCATTTGGGCGTAACTGAAGCCGGAACCTACACCCCTGGTACGATAAAATCCTCAATAGGTATTGCATCACTGCTAATGGAGGGTATAGGAGATACCATAAGGGTTTCTTTGTCCTCTAATCCAATTGATGAAATTAAAGTTGGTTTTGAGATATTAAAATCTTTAGGCATAAGAAATAGGGGGCTCACGATTATATCTTGTCCATCTTGTGCACGCCAAGGATTTCCGGTGATTGACATGGTCTCAAAGCTAGAAAAAAAATTTTCAAATCTAACCACACCATTAACTCTATCAATAATTGGTTGTGTGGTGAATGGACCTGGTGAGGCAAAAAAAACAGATATTGCTATAACTGGTGGAAAATCTAATCATATGGTTTATATTAATGGTTTAGCAGACCACAAAATATCTGATGATAAACTTTTTGAACATCTGGTTGAGTTAATTGAAACAAAAGTTAATGAATTAGAAGATAAAGACAAAATTTCAAACCTTATAGTTAATGCCTAATAATTTATTTTAATACCTGGGAAGATTTGATGTCACTTAAATTAGTCAGAGGAACAAAGGATATTTTTGAAAATGAAAATATGCATTTTCGTAAAATTCTTAATTTATTTAGAGAGGTTTCTGAAAGATATGGATATAAAGAAATTTCTACCCCTATAATTGAATACTCTGAAGTTTTTGAGAAGACTCTTGGGGAGTCAAGTGATGTTGTTTCTAAAGAAATGTATAAATTTAAGGATAGAAGTGGTAATAATTTAACTTTAAGACCAGAAGGCACAGCTGGAATAGCAAGAGCCTTCATTTCTGGAAAAATGAAAAATCAATTACCAATTAGGTTTTTATATAATGGTCCTATGTTTAGGTATGAACGTCCTCAAAAGGGAAGGTTTAGACAATTTCATCAAATAGGAGTCGAACTATTAGGTGTTTCAGGGTGTCAAGCAGATGTAGAGGTAATAGCGTTAGGTTACCACATATTAAAAGATTTAGGTTTAATTGATAAAGTTTCACTTTTGATTAATAGTTTAGGTGACTTTGAAAGTAGAGAAAATTATAAGAAAGAACTTATAAAATATTTAAATTTTTATAAAAGTGATTTATCAAAAGAAAGTTTAATTAGATTAGATAAGAATCCCTTACGCATATTAGATTCAAAAAATGAAACCGATATCAAAATATTGGAAAATGCACCAAAGTTTATAGATTTTTTAAATCAAAAATCAAAAAGCTTCTTTGATGAAACTTGTAAAGGTCTTGAAATTTTGAATATACCATTCGATATAGATGCAAATTTAGTAAGAGGGTTTGATTATTACTGTCACACTGCATTCGAGTTTGTAACAAAAGAATTGGGTTCACAAAATGCTGTTATTGCGGGTGGGCGTTATGATGGTTTAATTAGCAGTATGGGAGGTGAAGATACGCCTGGTGTTGGATGGGCTGCAGGACTTGAACGCTTAGGCCTACTTATTCCTGAAGTTAAAGATTTGAAGAGGCCAGTAAGTCTACTATCAGTTAGTAATAATTCGGAAATCTTGATTAGCAAGTTGGCGTCTGAATTACGGTATGATGGATTTATTGTTAATATAATCAGTGGAGGAAATATATCAAAAAGTATACAGAAATCTAATAAAATTAAATCTAAATATGTAATTATAGTTGGTGAAGAAGAATTAGAGAGCGGTTTATTTCCTGTTAAGGATCTCGATACTGGAGAACAGAATAATATTATTTTAGATGAGATTTGTACTTTTCTGAGAGGTCTTGATCATGATAGACCAAAATAAAATTGATGAGATTTTAAAAAAATTTGATTTATTACAAAATTATTTAAATGAAGAGAAAAATAGTGAAAAATATGTGTTGCTTTCAAAACAATTTTCAGATTTTTTACCAATTGCTAAAGCTGCAAAAGTTTTAAATGATTTATATGCTGAATTAAACAGTCTAGATGAAATTTTACAGGACGATCAAAGTGAAGAAGAGTTTAAAAAACTTGCAGAAAATGAAAAAAATAAAATTAATATTGATATTCAAGAAAGTCAGACTAGATTATCAATTCTATTACTTCCTAAGGATGAAGCTGATTCTAGAAATGTTATATTAGAAGTAAGGGCAGGTACTGGGGGAGATGAGGCTGCTATGTTTGGTGCAGATCTTTTTAGAATGTATCAGAGATATTCTGATGTAAACTCATGGAAATTTGAAATAATGAATTTATCAGAAAATAGTATTGGTGGTTTGAAGGAAGCGTCAGCAAATATTTCTGGAAAAAATGTATTTTCGAAATTAAAATTTGAATCTGGTGTCCATAGAGTGCAAAGAGTTCCAATTACTGAGTCAAGTGGAAGAATACATACATCTGCTGCTACGGTAGCCGTCTTACCAGAAGCTGAGGACGTGGATGTTAATATAGAGGACAAAGATCTCCGAGTGGATGTTTTTAGAGCTTCAGGGCCTGGTGGTCAATCAGTTAATACCACTGATAGTGCTGTAAGAATAACACATTTACCATCGGGAATAGTTGTTAC
>PTLN01000016.1 GCA_002938125.1 Alphaproteobacteria bacterium MarineAlpha2_Bin1 | reverse complement strand
CCTTTAAGAATTTGTGCATTTTTTCTTTTTCTAAACAAAATCTCATTCTTACTATTCATAATAAAAAAAATAACACAATATTTCTTTTCTTTTTTAAGTAGATTTTTTTGTCCAGGAATTAAATGTACTACTTTTTTTTTAAATGAATAACAAAATTTAGACAAAGGACAAATTTCGCAAACTGGATTATTTGATTTACAAATAATTGATCCAAAATCCATAAAAGCTTGAGTCAAATCTCCAGGTCTTTTTGGTTCATAAAATAATTTAGCAATGTTATTAATCTTGGATTTAAAATTTTTTTCATTTTTAAAAACTCCATTAATTCTTGCTAATACCCTTTCTATATTTACATCTACTGGTAATATAGGTTTTGAAAAAGCAATAGAAGCAACTGCTCCTGCAGTATAATCACCTATACCAGGCAAGTTCTTTAAAGAATCAGTATTTTTTGGAAACCTACCCTTGTAATTACTATTTATTATTATTGCTGTTTTGTAGATATTATGCGCTCTTGAATAATAACCAAGCCCCTGCCACTCATGTAAAATCTCGTCTATTGAGGCCAAGGATAGTTTTTTTATATTTGGCCACCTTCTAATAAAAGACTTATATCTTGGTATTACAGCTTTAACAGTTGTTTGTTGAAGCATAATTTCACTTATCCATATATGATATGGTGAATTTTTTGATTTTTTTCTCCATGGAAGCCTTCTGGCATTAAAATCGTACCACTTTAGTAAGATTTGAGATATTGCCTCGATATCAAGATCACATTTGTAATTCAACACTAAAAACCTTCCAAAAAATTTTGCTATAACATTTGCCATATTTACTTAACAAATTGTTACACTAAGTCTAAACTAGAAGCTGCATCTTTTATCAAAATTACGATTATAAGCGAATGAAAAAAATAAAAAAACTGGGTCAATTAATTGATATGGCATCTTCCAAAGCTTTTATAAATAGAGGAAAGCCATTTAAAGAAATTGCTGTTAAATGGCAATTGATTGTAGGACAAACAATATGGATGAAAACTATACCTGTCAGGATAACCTATAAAAAATTTTCTGATAAAAATATCCCAGGAAATTTAATTATAAAGTCTGATCCGGCATTCGCTCTAGAGTTACAGCATATTCAGGACAAATTAATTGAGAAAATTAACAGTTTTTTGGGCTATAATGCCATTGGTAGCATAACATTACTTCAAGCCCCAATTCCAAAAAAAACGTCTCAGAAAAATTATTTTAGACCTAAAAACCCAGATAATTATGAAAAAATACTTATTAAAAAGACAGAACATCTGAAATCTGAGGATCTTTCTTTAGCACTTGCAAGGCTTGGGGAAACAGCTCTAGGCAGTAAAATTAATAAGTGATTTATTTAAAATTTAAGATAAAAACTGAAAAAAATATAACATCATTACAAGGTCAAGGATTCTGGGACTTGTGCCAAAGAACATCCATTCGTATAATCAATATATTGTATAGGAGATCTTATATGACACAAAGAATACTTAATGGTTTTACATTTATTTTAATACTGTTTTTTACCTTGCAGACCAATTCTAACACCTTAGATGATGGGGTTGCGATTGGTTCAAATGACTCTCCCGTTGTGGTTATAGAGTATATGTCTCTTACTTGCTCCCATTGTGCAAAATTTCATAATGAAACTTTCCCATTTATACATGAAAAATATATAAAAGCTTCCAAAGTGAAATTTATACTCAGAGACTTCCCTCTAGATGGTATTGCATATCGAGCTTCAATAATTAGTCATTGTATTGCAAATAAAAACGAGGAAAAATATTTTGGTTTTATTAAATATCTCTTTGAACAGCAAAAAACGTTGATAACTTCTAAAGATCCTATTGAAGAACTACAAAAAATTTCCTCAATAGCGGGCTTAAACAAAGAAGGTTTTTATTCTTGCTTGGAAAATAAAACGATTGCAAATGAGGTGCTACTATCAAGAAAAAACGGCGAAGAAAAATATAATATCAATAGTACGCCAACACTAATAATTAATGGCACACAATACCCCGGTGGATTAGACCAGGAAGCTTTTAAAAAAATAGTTGATAAAATTATTAACAAATAATGCGGATTTGAGCAAATAAACATGGATTTTTCAAGAATTAGAATTACTGGTTTCAAATCTTTTGTTGACCCTACAGAACTTAAGATCTCTCAGGGAACAACTGGCATAGTAGGCCCCAATGGATGCGGAAAGTCTAATATTGTCGAAGCACTTAAGTGGGTTATGGGAGAATCCTCTGCCAAAAGGATACGTGGTTCTGAAATGGATGATGTCATTTTTAATGGAACAGACAGAAGACCTTCAAGAAACTTAGCAGAGGTTCAACTCTTCTTAGGGAATAATAATGGAGATGATGAAGTTGTTGTATCAAGAAGAATTGAGAGAGAACTAGGGTCTAGATATCTAATAAATGGAAAAGATGTACGAGCAAGAGATTTACAACTTTTATTTGCTGACGAAAATATAGGATCCCAATCTACTGCTCTAGTAGGACAAGGAAAAATTGGCTCAATTATTAATTCCAAACCTCAGGAGAGAAGGTCAATACTTGAAGAGGCTGCAGGGATTAAAGGATTGCACTCTAGAAGACATGAGGCTGAACTGAGACTTAAAGCTGCAGAAACCAATCTTGATAGAGTAGAAGATGTTTTGGAGACACTTGAAGCACAAATAAAAAACTTGAAAAGACAATCTCGACAAGCAAATAGGTATAGAAATATATCTGGGCACATAAGAAAATCCGAGGCATTAGTTCTTCACCTCAAATGGATAGAGGCAGCAGAAAGACTTAAAAATTCTGAATTATCATTTTCTTCGTCAAATAATAAGGTTAATTCACTTACCTCTGAAGCAGCAAAAAAATCAACAGCCTATGAGAAGATAACAAGTTCAATTACTAACTCAAGAGAATTAGCAGCAGAGGCTGGATCTAAAGTTCAAAGATTATATGTTGAAAGAGATAAACTATCAGACATAGAAGAAAGAAATAAAATTGATTTAGAAAGAAACAAACAAAGACTTTTAGAAATTAAAGATGATATTTCGCGTGAAGAAAAAAATCAATTAGAACTTCATGCAACGAGAGAATTATTAATTAATGAAAAACTACAATTAAATGATTTTAAAAGTCAAGAAAATGAAAAAAAACAAAAACTTGATCAGAAGATTTTCGATCTTAATTCTGAAAAAGAGGAGGCAGAGGAAAAATTACAAGTAGTATCTCAAGAAATCACATCTGTAATAAATGATGAACTATCTAACAAAGTCTCAATAGCAAGAAGTAATGCACTAAAAGCAAGTGAAAACAGAAGTAAAGCTTTTGCAAGCCGACAAATTGCAAGAGATGATTTAGCTAATGTCGAGTCAAAAGTTACAGCGCTAGAGGCAGAAATTAGCACCCTATCTGAGTTTTTAAATATTAGAGAAGATGACCTATGGCCTAAATTAATTGACTCTGTATCAGTTAAACCAGGTTATGAAAAAGCCCTTGGAGCAGCTATCGGTGACGATTTAAATGCAGCAACTGACGAAGGAGCGACCGCATATTGGCTAAACCTTCCAGAATACATGAGCCCTCCCACACTTCCAAAAGGGGTTGAACCAATAAGTAATTATGTACAAGGGCCAGAAGTACTAAATAGACGATTATCACAGATAGGTTTAGTTGAAGGAATAGTTGGAAATGAAATTATAACGGAATTGAAACAAGGGCAAAGAATAGTTAATAAAGATGGTTTTGTTTGGAGATGGGATGGGTTTATATCTTCTGAAAAATCAAATATTTCCTCTGCTGACAGACTAAATCAACTAAATAAGCTTAAGAAACTAAAAAGTGATCTTTTAGATGCAAACATAGCATTAGAAGAAAAAAATAATTTATTTTCTCAAGCAGAAGCGTTAACTAATTCAGCACATCGTGAAGAAGAAATAGCACAGAATAACGTAGGGTTAATTATTGATGAAATAGAGAAAAATAGAGAAATAATTAATTTATATCAATCTGAGCTTATAAAAGGTAAAGCAGGTTTAGATAATTTAGAACAAATAATTAATTATAGATCGGATACATTTAATTTAGATGAGGACGAAAAAAATGAAACTAGCAGCAAAAATAATTATAAATTGAAATCGATTCATAAAATGAGTGATGCACAGGAAAAATTAAAAAATATAAATGAATTGATAAGAAATATTGAAAATAATCAGATCCAAATGGAGCAAGAGTCTAAATCTAATTCAATCAGGCTAAATCAATTAGAAACTGAACTAACGAATATTGATAAGAAAAAAATTGATATAGATAAGTATTTATTGCAATTAAAAGAGAAAAGTTATTCAGTCATAAATGAAATAGAAGAATTAGAGTCAAATCCAGAAATAATTTCTAGATCTCGTGATGAGTTAATGACAAAAATTGAACATGCTGAGGCTAAAAAGCGAGAAACTAGTGACCATCTAAATGAAATTGAAAAAGAGTTAATTCAAGCAGAAAAGCAATCAAAGGAAGCGCAAATAAGACTTTCTGAGTCTAGAGAGGAGAGGGTAAAAGAACAATCAATAGTTGAGCTCGCCACACAAAATCTACAATCTATTGTTCAGACTATTCGTGAAAAAATTGACTGTGAACCTCAGGAAGCTCTAATAAAATCTGAACATGACAATAAAAAAGATATCCCTCCAATTGAAGATATTGAATTGAAAATAACTAGATTGAGAAATGAAAGAGAGAGAATGGGTCCTGTTAATTTGCGAGCTGATATTGAAACAGAAGAAACATTGGAACAGTTAAACACATTAAATTCAGAAAAAAACGACTTGTTAGGAGCAATCTCAAGGTTAAGAAGAGGTATTAGTGATCTTAATAAAGAAGGAAGAGAAAGGATGACTAGATCTTTTGAATCTGTAAATACTTATTTTAAAGATTTTTTTATGACTCTATTCGATGGAGGAAAAGCGCACCTCAAATTAGTTGAATCAGATGACCCCCTAGAAGCAGGGCTAGAAATAATGGTAAGTCCACCAGGAAAAAGACTTCAATCAATGTCTTTACTATCAGGTGGCGAACAAGCACTAGCAGCTATTGCGCTTCTCTTTGCAGTATTTAAAACTAATCCAGCACCAATATGTGTTCTAGATGAAGTTGATGCTCCACTAGATGATTCAAACGTCCATAAATTCTGTGATTTAATTGAAAAAATAATAGATAATTTAAAAACTAGGTTTCTTATTATTACTCACAATACAATTACTATGTCTAGAATGAATAGACTATACGGGGTTACCATGGAAGAGAAAGGTGTATCTCAGCTAGTATCTGTAGACCTTGAAAGAGCTTCTGATATGAAAGAAGCGGTATAATTATACAATATCTTTTATAATCAATAAGTTATAGATTATATAGCAACTTGACTTAGGAAATGACTAATATTAGTCTTCTTTGTAAAGTATTTATTAAAAAAAGTCATGAATCTCCAAAACTGAGGAAGTTATGAAGATTTGAAAAAACAAAAAGACGATCATTTAGAAAAATTAGGGGAGAGAATACGTTCTGCCAAAAGTAAAACAGAAGATACTGAAATAGTGGACAGACAACCAAACTCAAGACTTATAGGTTTAGGTATGAGAGTTGCTCTTGAAATGATTGCCTCTATTGGTGTATGTGGTTTTATAGGTTGGTATGTTGATAAATTTTTTGATAGCAAACCATGGTTTTTATTAGTTTTTCTGATTCTAGGTATAGCTGCTGGATTCAAATCAGTGTTTAAAATTATAAAAGTCATAGAAAAAAATGATATTAATTAATAAGATAAATTGAGAGGAATAAATTGAGTTTTTTTAGTATATTTATTAGTACAGCTAATGCAGCTGGAAGTCCCTTAAAACAATTTGAAATATATTCAATAGCACCTATGCATTTTGGCAATGTTAACGTATCATTTACAAACTCATCCTTTTGGATGTTACTAGTTGTTTTGGTGTCTACTCTAGTTCTATCTCTGGGTGTAAGAAGGAGCTCACTTGTTCCTAATCGGCTTCAATCTATTTCCGAACTCCTTTATGAGTTTATAGCAAATATGGTTAGAGATAATGCAAGCCAAGATGGTAAACCCTACTTCCCTTTCATATTTACTTTATTTATTTTTATATTATTTTCCAATGTTTTAGGTTTGATTCCTTACAGCTTTACTGTGACTAGTCATATAATTGTTACTTTTGCTTTAGCAATGGTTGTATTTATTGGGGTTACAATAATTGGCTTAGTAAAACATAGAATAAAATTTTTTACACTATTTGTGCCTAAAGGAATCCCATTAGCACTAGCGCCGCTTTTAATCATTATTGAATTAATTTCTTATCTGGTTAGACCCATAACTCTTAGTGTAAGATTGTTTGCAAATATGATGGCAGGACATACATTACTTAAAGTTTTTGGAGGCTTCGTTGTAGCATTAGGGTTTTTAGGGATTGGACCTTTAGTTGTTACTGTTGCGCTTTATGGACTTGAACTTATTGTTGCCTGTTTGCAAGCTTATGTGTTCGCAGTCTTGACTTGCCTATATTTAAATGATGCTTTGCATTTACATCATTGAAATTTAATTTAAACTAAAATACATTAATAAATTTAAAGGAGTATAAAATGGAACTAGAAGCAGCAAAACAAATAGGAGCCGGTTTAGCCACAATTGGTTTAGCTGGAGTAGGAATAGGAATTGGAATTATTTTTGGTAATTACGTCTCAGCTGGAATAAGAAATCCATCTGCAGCACCAAAAATGTTTGGAAATGTTTTATTAGGTTTCGCATTAACAGAAGCTATTGCCCTTTTTGCTTTAGTTATTGCATTTCTAATTTTGTTTGGTTAGAGAATCTAGATAATCTAATAAAATGCCCCAATTAGACATAGGTACTTTTATTCCTCAGCTCGTATGGTTATTTTTAACTTTTATCGTTCTGTATTTAATTATGTCTCGGGCAATACTACCAAAAATTGCTGACGTGCTTGAGCAAAGACAGGACAGAATAGCTTCTGACTTAGAAGAAGCAGAAAAATTAAAAAATGAAGCACAGAAAGTTTTAAAAACATATGAGAGGGAAATAGAAGAGGCACATATATCATCGAATAAAATTGTTGAAGAAGGAAAACTCAAAATTTCGTCGGATATAAATTCCCTTAATAATGAATTCGAATTAATGCTTGAAAAATTAACTAAGGAAGCTGAGTATTCAGTTCAAGAAATCAAGGATAAAACAAATTTAGAAATCAAAGAAATAACTACAGAGTTAGTTCAAAAATTAACTAAAGTAATTATAAACAAAAGTTTTGATCAAAAAAATATTAAAATTAAAATTGAAGAACAACTTGGTAAACAGGTAAACTAATGTATATTTTTAAAGAAGCTGAAACTTGGGTAGCTGTTGCATTTATATTATTCTTGATAATTCTTTTTCGCTTCGGATGGTCAAAGATTGTAAAAGCACTTGATAATAGAGCTGAAACTATTAGGAAGGAACTTAACGAAGCTAGAAATTTAAGAGAGCAAGCACAGTCTCTTCTAGCAGATTATCAAAAAAAGAAACAAGAATCTGAGAATGAAATTGATAAAATTATCCAAAAAGCTAAATCTGAGGCGGATATTACTTTTAAAAACTCAATTCAAAATCATAAGGATTTACTAGAAAGAAGAAAAAAAACTGCTGAAGAAAAGATATCCCAGGCAAAAGAGAGAGTCATCCAAGATATTAAAGAATCTATTGTGGATATCTCAGTAAATACAACTGAAGCTCTATTAAAAGAAAATATAAATGAAAGTAATAATAAGAAATTAGTAAAAGAAGCATCCGATAAGATTGATAAAGATTTTCTAAATATATAAATTATATTTTTATTTTTTCCTAAAAAGGTCCATATTTGTTGAATCGTTTGATTGCAACTAAATAAATTTTTCTATAATCTAATTGATTATGGCCGAAGTTTTCAGAAATTTTGTTAATATCGATGTAGGGCAGGTTCATTATAGATATATCGGCGAGATAAGTAATGGAGAATTGCCATTAGTTCTACTTCATGCATCACCGACCTCATCGATTAGTTTGACGCAATTAATGTTAGAGTTAAGCAAGTATAATCATGTTACACCTTTGTATGCCCCGGATACATTGGGTAACGGTGATTCATGTAAGCCAAATATTAAAAATCCAGATATTGAATATTATTCAAGTATGTTAAAAAAACAATTAATTAAACTAAACATTGATCAAATTAATATTTACGGAACACATACAGGTGGATCTATAGCAATGGACTTTGCTATTAATAATCCAAAATATGTTAAAAATATCATTATTGATGGGATAGGCATGTATGATGAAGATGAAAAAGCTGATATGTTAAAAAATTATACACCTGAAATAAAACCTGACTTAATGGGCACACAAATCAATTGGGCATGGCATTTTATTAGAGATCAAAATTTTTTTTTCCCTTGGTATAAAAAAAATAAAGATAACCAAAGGTTAGATGGCTTCCAATCAGCTGATAAACTCCATGACTCCGTAGTTGAAGTATTAAAATCTATTGATACATACCATTTAGCATATAGAGCTGCATTCAAGTATCCAAAGAGAGAGCAGCTTCAAAAGATAAAACAGCCTCTTCTGCTTATATATGATGAAAATGACCCTTTAAATAAGTATAAAGATGAAGCTCAAAAATTTTCACCAAATGCAGAGAACTGCTTAATATCTTCTGATAGTTCTCTAGCAATTAAAGCAAAAAAAATTGTAAACTGGCTCAACAATCATTCCGAATAAGTTAGCACTAAATCTTTTGCAGCTGCAGTTTCGTTAAGTCTACCTAAGACTGCTTTTGTCGGGGAAGAATCGAATAAATTCTTATTCCCACTTTTTGCCTCTTCAGCTAAATCAATTAATTTTTCACAAAAATCATCAAGATCTTTTTTCGACTCAGTTTCAGTAGGTTCAGTAAGCATTGCTCCACTAACTATTAATGGAAAATAAATAGTCATTGGATGAATTCCTTTATCTATCATTGCCTTAGCGAAGTCTAAAGTTGAGACTTCTGTTCCTTTTAGAAATTTATCATCAAATAAAACTTCATGCATGCAGTAACCTGAATATCTCACTGTTAAATATTTTTTTAATTTTGATTGAATGTAGTTAGCATTTAAAACCGCATCTTCAGCAACCTGTTTCAAACCATCTGCACCATGACTTAATATATAGGCATAGGCTCTTATAAACGTTCCTACCTGACCATGAAATGCTTTAAGCCTGCCAAATGAATCTATACTTTCTTTCTCTATTATCTCAAATTTATTATTTACCATCTTAACCATTGGAATTGGCAAATATGATGAAAGTCGACTCGAAACTACAACAGGACCAGAACCAGGGCCACCCCCACCATGTGGAGTAGAAAATGTCTTATGAAGATTCAAATGCATTGCATCTATACCTAGAGAACTTGGTTTTACCTTCCCAACAATTGCATTAAAATTTGCTCCATCACAATATAGATACGCTCCAACATTATGTACTTCCTCTGCAATTTTCAAAATATCATTTTCAAAAAGGCCACATGTATTAGGGTTAGTTAACATTAACGCAGCAACCTGACTATTTAATTTTTCTTTTAAAATTTCAAAGTTAATCCTTCCTTCTGAATTACTTGGTATTGACTCTATATCATAACCACATAAAGCAGCAGTCGATGGGTTAGTACCATGTGCTGAGTCAGGAACCAAAATTTTTGACCTATTATCTCCTTTTTTTTCAAAGGCTTGTTTAATAGCTAAAATTCCACACAATTCTCCTTGTGCTCCAGCAGCTGGAGATAAAGCGACAGCATCCATACCTGTTATCTCTAATAAATTCTTTGATAGTTCAAACATAAGTTCAAGAATACCTTGAACTGTATTAATAGGTTGAAGAGGATGTAAATTAGCAAAGCCCTCTAATCTAGCTAATTTTTCATTCAATCTTGGATTATGTTTCATTGTACATGACCCAAGTGGATAAATACCTTCGTCTATTGAATAATTTTTTTTTGATAAGTTTACAAAATGTCTTATAACTTCTGGCTCAGATAGGCCTGGTAAACCTATTTTTTCTTTTCTAAAAGAATCACCAATTAAATTTGCACTAAAATCACAATCCTGAACATCTACCCCGCTTTTTTCAGCACTACCTAATTCAAAAATTAAACTTTGATTAACTGATTTAACTTCTGTAATTATATTCCTATCGGATTTAAATGAGTGAGCTCTTGATCTTGAATTCATTGTAATTCTCCTCTCAAAGCATCAATAAAAGCTTCCATCTGATCGTCATTAATCATTTCAGTCACAGCAATTATTAAATAGTTTTTCAAGTCGTCTCTATCGGAATAAAACCTTGCTAAAGGAACTCCTGCCAAAATATTTTTACTAACCAGTTTATCAACCACACTAACAGCAGGTTTTGAAAGTGAAACAGTAAATTCATTAAAAAAATTCTTATTGATTAGTGATACGCCTTTTATATCTTTAATTTTTCTTGAAAGATTCACTGCTTTAATATGGTTTAATTTCGAAATCTTTTTTAATCCTTCTTCTCCTAACAGTGACATATGAATGGTAAACGCAAGAGAGCATAAACCTGAATTTGTACAAATATTACTAGTAGCTTTGTCCCTTCTTATATGTTGCTCACGCGTTGAAAGTGTTAATACGAATCCTCTATTTCCATTTACATCAATAGTTTGACCCACTATTCTACCTGGCATTTGCCTAACAAACTTTTTTCTAGTAGAAAAAAAACCAAGATATGGGCCCCCAAAGCTTAAAGGATTTCCAATTGATTGTCCTTCTCCGACAACAATATCAGCTCCCATAGACCCAGGAGAGTTCAAAACTCCTAGAGATAAAATTTCGGTTACAACAACGATAAGTAAAACACCATATTTTTCACACTGTTGTGAAAGATCATTTAAATTATTAATATTTCCAAGAAAGTCTGGATTCTGAACAATTACACAGCATGTGTCTTCGTCAATAAAGTCATTAAATCTCTCTGATTCAGAATTAATATTAAGTGGCAGAAAAATACTTTCTGCGCCACTATATTTTGTATATGTCTTTGACGTCTCTATGTAATGAGGATGTAATAAACCAGAATAAACAACCTTTTTTCTTTTATTAATTCTCTGTGCCATTAGCACTGCTTCTGCACAAGCGGATGCACCGTCGTACATTGAAGCATTAGAAACTTCCATACCTGTTAAAAGACATATTTGTGTTTGAAACTCAAATAAATACTGAAGAGTTCCCTGACTAATCTCAGGCTGATAGGGCGTATAAGATGTTAAAAATTCACTTCGTTGTATTATATGGTCTACTGCAGCAGGTATATGATGATAATATGCACCAGCCCCAATAAAATTTGAAGCAGATGAAACACTCAAATTTTTATTTGAAATATCTTTTAAAATACTTTCAACTTCTATTTCGCTTTTATGATTTGATATTTTTATATTATCTTTTAATAAACTACCTTTAGGAATATCAACGAAGAGCTGATCAATATTATTTATACCAATCTCTCTGAACATTTCATGTCTTATTTTACTTGTATGAGGAAGATAGCGCATAATTAATCCTCAATTATAAAATTAGAATATGCACTTTTATCCATCAAATCACTTATTTGGCCAGAATCTTTAACAGACATTTTCCAAATCCATCCATTATTCTCAGCATCACTATTAATTATATCTGGACTATCATTGAGACTCTCATTAACTTCTAGCACTTGACCAGAAATTGGCGCATAAATTTCACTCGCAGCTTTAACAGACTCTATTACTGCTACTTCTTCACCAATAGTACAATCTGTTCCTATTTCCGGTAATTGTATAAAAACAACGTCACCTAATTGCTTTTGAGCAAAGTCTGTAATACCTACATAAGCATATTCATCATCAATCTTTATCCATTCATGGTCTTTGGTGTATTTTATTTCTTTCATTCTACTTCCTATAACTATTTATATTCATTTTTTATATTTATGCGGAATAAATGGCATTTTTACTATTTTGCTATCAAAAATTTTATTCCGAACCTCAACTAAGAATTTTTCCTGGTCTAAAGCTTCCGAGGCTGAAATATAACCCATACAAATAGACCTTGAAAGATTAGGCGAGAAACAACCACTTGTTACAAAACCAACTTTTTTATTATTAAGATTAAATATTTTTGATCCATTTCTTGGTATAACTTTACTATCAAGCTCAATTCCTACCCTACACATTTTTGGACCCAATTCTATTTGATTTTTCAAAAACTCTGAACCTACAAACGACAAATCATTAAGTTTATTTTTGCTTATTAACCAATTCAAACCTGCTTCAATTGGTGAAATATTTGTATTTATATCCTGACCATAAAGGCAAAGACCTGCCTCTATTCTTAAAACATCTCTTGCGCCAAAACCTGCTAGATTAACATTAGAGTTTTCGATTAGTGACTCTATAAAATTTTCAACTTTAATGTTGGGTATACTTATTTCAAAACCATCTTCGCCTGTATAACCAGATCTTGAGATATAAACGTTTACACCATCATATTCTGTTTCATACCCATGCATAAATTTGATCTTATCTATTTCTTTAAAATATTTTTCAAGTACTTCCTTGGATTTTGGCCCCTGAATAGAAATTAGTGAATTATTTTCAATTACTTTACTTATAACTTTCGAAGATAATTGATCATTAAGAATATTTAAGATCTTATTTTTTTGGGAGGCGTTAACTACTAAAGATATACCATCTGATCTTTTGGTAATTATCAAATCGTCTAATATTCCTCCATTTTCATTTAATAAAACACTATAACAAGACTTATTTAATTTTAACAAACCAATATTAGATGGAACTAGTCTATCTAATTCTAAACTAGCACTATCTCCCATGATATTTATTTGACCCATATGTGAAACATCAAATATTGATGCACTTTGCCTAGAAACAATTGTTTCTTTAATTGTGCCTGTTCCATAAGCGAGAGGAACTAGGTAGCCCGCAAACTCGATAAACCTTGCACCATAAACAGCATGAAGATCAAATAGAGTTGTTTTTTGGGTTGTTTCTTTTTGGTTCATTTTTTCTCACACGACATAGTTTTGCGTAAACCGCAGCTCTCCCCCTCTGTCGTGGAACCTGAAGAGATTTAGCAAAAAAGCCTTGCACCTTCGGTGGGATTAGCAATAAAATGCTAACCAACTTTCCAGAGTCTCATCCTTTTGCGGTCCTTTGTACCTGAGAGTTTTCAGGGTGATTGCTCCTTCGGTGTCAAATAAATTGAACTCTCCCGCAAAATTCGTCTGATATATGGATATTGTATAATTAATTTTAATTATCAGCAAGTACTTTTATTCATGGTAGCCTTTTAATTTTTCCCAATTTTCTCTGTTGTTTATTATAAGTTAGTTCCGATGGATCTAGTTTAAAACCAACAAGAATAGTATAATCGAAACCTCTCAAACCAGACTTAATAGGAATTATTTGCTCTATAGTATCTATAACCTGACTTTTTCGAGAGTTATTTGTATAAGGCACCTCTATACTGAAATTTTCCTTACCAAGGATATTTTCTTCTTTATCTATCACTGCAACAAAAAACTTTAAGTTTTTAACATTTTTTTTGTAAAACTGTCCTTTTGTAGACTCAAATTTAATTAAAGTTTTAACGGTTACAACAGATTTATTATAGGTACAACTCCTAACAACTTGATTAATAATTGTTTCTGTTTCTATATCCGTAATATCGTTTCCTTTTCCAGGCACAAATGTAGTAATTGAGGATGCCTCAGATAAAACCATCGCTTTAGGGCACGGGAGTTGGACCTTTTTTGCACAGCCGTTTATAAAGAAAAAAAATATTATAAAAATTAAAAATAGCTTATTAGTAAAGTAAATTTTTTGCATGGGTCTAGCCGTAAAGATTACCAAGATTCTTTTATATTATACAAATCTATTATACAAATCTATTATATAAATCTATTATACAAAAATAAAATTATTTTATAATTTATTTATAATAAATTGTTTAAGATAAAATTACTGCAAATTAAATATTAAACTTACCAACAATATAAATAAATATAATTTGAAAATTTATAAAAAAATGGTAGTATTTTCACATATAGTTCAAATAGAACTAAATTAACCTCTAATATTTCTAAAAATAAAGGTTTAACTGCCTAAAAATGAATGGAAGCTAGAATGGCAGTATATACTAAAATTACACATAATGAATTAATTAATTTTTTAAAATTATATGAAGTAGGTGAATTAATTTCATGGAATGGTATTACTGAAGGCATTGAGAATACTAATTATTTTATTGAAACAAAAAGTCAAAAGTTTATCTTAACTATCTATGAAAAAAGAGTAACAAAAAAAGACCTTCCTTTTTTTTTGAAATTAATGACTCATTTAAATAAAAATAAATTTCCTTGCCCAAAACCTATACATAATAAACAAGGAAATGTACTAAATTCAATTAAAGGCAAACCTTCTGCATTATTCAGTTTTCTATCTGGAAAATCCGTTGAATATCCTACATGGGAGCACTGCAATCAAGCAGGATTATACCTAAGTATAATTCATAAAACATCTTCAAAATTTAGTATGCAAAGAGAAAATAAATTGTCTATATCAGGCTGGAAGGATTTATTAAGCAATTTTAGGAAAGAAGTAAATTTTTTTGATAAAGATTTAATTAATATAATTTCTGAAGAACTTGAATTCATATCATATAATTGGCCAGAAAATTTACCACAGGGGATTATTCATGCTGACCTTTTTCCTGATAACGTTTTTTTTGAAAATGATATTATCAGTGGTGTTATTGATTTTTATTTTGCCTGTAATGATTTTTTTGCATACGATTTAGCTATTGCAATTAATGCATGGTGTTTCAATGAAATAAACTTTCTGGATATAAATAAATCTTCAGCATTATTAAATGGTTATCAAAAATATAGAAAATTAAGTGAAGAAGAGAAAAAAATTTTACCAGTACTAGCAAGAGGAGCATCTTTAAGATTTCTTTTAACTAGAGTTTATGACTCAATTCATTTAGTTGAAGGAGCATTAGTTCAACCTAAAGATCCTCTAGAATATTTAGAAAAATTAAAATACCATAGAAATATTAACTCGTTTGATGAATATATAAATGGATAAAATTAAAATTTATACTGACGGAGCATGCTCAGGAAACCCTGGTCCAGGAGGATGGGGTGCAGTTATAATTTTTGAGAATAATGTAAATGAAATTTTTGGATTTGAAGAAGATACTACAAATAATAGAATGGAATTAGTAGCTGTTATAAAATCTCTACAGTGCTTAGACTCTGAGGGAGAAATAGAAATATATACTGACTCTACTTATGTAATGCAAGGAATAACAAAATGGATAAATAGTTGGAAAAAAAATAACTGGCTCAATGCATCAAAAAAACAAGTAAAAAACGAAGACTTATGGAAAAAATTGGACACATTATCTTCAGAAAAAAATATTAACTGGATATGGGTTAAAGGGCATTCTGGCAATAAATGGAATGATAAAGCAGATCATCTAGCAAGAAATGCCATTAAGGTAAAAATGAGTGGGCTATAACCCACTCATTTAACTTTTTTATCCGAGTTGATCAAGAATTACTTCTGCTTTACTGACTTCAAAACCACCACCTTCTTCAACATTAAGTTTAGATATTGAACCATTCTCAATAATCATTGAAAACCTTTGACTTCTCATACCTAAACCAAAGCCTTTTGCATCTAATTCTAAACCTAGGGCTTTTGCAAAATCTCCATTGCCATCTGCAACCATAAGAACTTTGTCTCCGGCACCTCTATCTTTTCCCCAAGCATCCATAACAAAAGCATCGTTTACTGACATACATATGATTGTATCAACATTCTTACCTTTTATTTGATCGGCATGATCAATAAAACCCGGTAAATGCTTTGCAGAACATGTAGGTGTAAAAGCTCCCGGCACACTAAACAAAACAACCTTTTTATTACTAAATAGCTCCTCAGTTGAGACATCTCCCACACCTTTGTCCGTCATAACTTTAAGTTGAACATTCGGTATTGCATCACCTTCTTTAATAGTCATAACTACTATCCTCTAATCTAAAAAATATTGAAACTTATACTATCCTAATTGATTATAAACAATGACATTAAATAATCTAGGTATTTTTAATAAAAAATAACATGTGTTGTAATTATTTAATTTTTAATATATTTTTATATTTTTTTATATTCTTAGTTTTAATTAAATGCTTAATCAAAATATTCTCAATTTAAAAGGCAACTTGCTGATGGCTATGCCTGACATAGGTGATGAGAGGTTCATTGAGTCAGTTATATTTATTTGTGACCATAATAAAAATGGCGCAATGGGATTAGTTATAAACTCAAATAAATCTGAATTAAAATTTGAAAATATTTTAGATGAACTTAATATCCATCAAGAACCAAGAAGAAAAATAGATATACAATCAGGTGGTCCCGTCGAGTCTGCTAGAGGTTTTATTTTGCATTCAAATGATTACAAGATTGATACTACTATTGTCATAACAGAAAATATCTACCTTACTGCTTCAGTTGATATAATTAAAGATATAGCAAGGGACAAAGGACCAAAAATGATCAGGTTTACCTTAGGTTACACCGGTTGGGCCGCAGGTCAACTCGAAAGAGAAATACAAGAAAATACTTGGCTTCATACATCAGCCGAACAAACTCTAGTTTTCTCAGCAAATATCGATGAAATATGGAAAAATTCAGTAAAAACTATTGGTATAGATATTTCACATTTCAATTATACTCCAGGACATGCATAAAGAGTCATTCTAGTTATACTTCAAATAATCATCACTTGACAGTAAAGCAAATAAAGTGTGATCTTTCCATTCTCCATTAATTTGTAAATATTTTCTTGCATATCCCTCTTCAGTGAAACCAATCTTCTCTAATACTTTTCGGCTTGCAATATTCTGAGGAATACATGCAGCTTCTAATCTATGAAGTTTTAATACATTAAAAACAATACTTGCAGATACAGCAACTGCCTTAGTCATATAACCACGATTGGCAAATTTTTCACCTATCCAATAACCTAAAGAACATGATTGAGTTATACCTCTTCTAATGTTACTCAGAGACACACCCCCAACAAGGATGTCTCTCTCAGTTAAAAATATATAAAATGGTATATTACGTTCATATCTTATATCTTGTTCATATCTAGTTATCCTTCGTCGGTAATCACTTTTTGTAAGAGAGTTCTTGGACCATTTAGGTTCCCAGGGCTCTAGAAAATTTCTAGATTCATTTCTTAAAGTTGACCATTCATTAAAGTCGGAAAACTGAGGGGTCCTTAGGTATATATCTACTCCGGAAAACTGAGATGAAATAATGTTTTTTTGTAAAATATTTGATAATGTAGGCATATTTATATTCAATATTTAATAACTTATTCTATCAATTATTTTTTCAAAGTTTTCAACCTTACCAATAGGCCCGATTGCCGAAAAAACAGGTAAACTTCTATCTAAAATATATTTAGCGAAGTTTAAAACAGATTCTCTATCAACAGAATCAATTTTTAATATTATTTCCGAATTTAAAACGGGTCTTCCATGAATAATTAATTGCCTTGCAACATTTTCACACCTAGAAGAAGTATTTTCTTGAGCCATAATTATCGATGCTTTCAGTTGTGCTTTTGCTCTGACAATATCCTCCTCAGAAATACTATTTGTCATTTTATGAATTTCTTCAATTACTGAAGGTATTAAGTCTTTAACTTGATTTTCACTCGTTCCTGCATAAACCCCTACTAAACCTGTATCTATATATGAAGAAGCAAATGAGTACACTGAGTAACAAAGACCTCTATTTTCTCTGATTTCTTGAAAAAGCCTTGATGACATTCCACCACCTAGTATTGAAGAAAAAACTTGAGATGAAAAGTAATGATCATCTTTGTATGAAACTCCTTCCATTCCTAAAAGAACATGAACTTGCTCTAGATCACGGATCTCTCTGTATTCACCTCCAATATAATTTGCTTTTTGGAAGTTACCATCTTTACATACTGAATAACTAGACATTTGTTTAGAAATTATGTTCACTAAATCATCATGATTAATATCTCCAGAAGCAGAAAAAATTATCCTATTTGCACTATATTCAGAATTTAGATAATTAATAAGTGTATCTCTTGTAAAATTTTTAATATTTTCATTTGTACCAAGTATCGAACGACCTATAGGTTGATTCGGAAAAGCGACTGACTGGAAATAATCAAAAATAATATCATCTGGAGTATCCTTAGATTGACCAATTTCTTGTTTAATTACATCTTTCTCTTTTTCAAGTTCTAATTCTTCAAAGATTGAGTTAGTTAAAATATCAATTAAAATATTTACTGCTAGAATTAGATCTTTTTTCAAAATTTTTATATAATAAGCAGTATTTTCTCTTGAAGTATATGCATTAAAATACCCTCCAACATTTTCAATCTCTTGAGCAATTTCTTTTGAACTTCTGTTACTTGTACCTTTAAATGCCATATGTTCTAGTAAATGAGAAACCCCATTGAGTTTTTCTAACTCATTTCTAGATCCTACATCAACCCATACGCCTAGAGATATAGTTTCAAAATACTCTTCTGTCTCACTTATAATTCTTATACCATTAGATAGTGTAGTTACTTTAGTTTTAGACATTCTAATTTCTCTGATTTAATTATTGATATTTTTATGAAAATATTCTTTTACGACTTCTTCTATATTCTCTAAACTTGTAAAAACTTGTTTTTTTTCAAATATATTTTTTATATTTAACGGAAGTTCAGGGACTATACCAATTGAGCTCTTTACAGCTGCTGGAAACTTAGAGGGGTGTGCTGTAGCTAGAAATATATTTTTACCGTCTAAAAATGGTATACTTCTACCTGCACTTAAACCTACAGCGGTATGAGGGTCAATTAATTTTTTGTAGTTTGACCAATAGTACCTTATAGTTTTTTTTGTTGATTCTTCGTCAACACTTTTAGCTACAAATAAATCTTTTATTTTATTAAGAGTTTTTAAATCGATATTAAATTTTTTTTCATAACTTAAATCAGACATTATATCTCTTATCATTTTAGAATCTCTCTCTGAACATTCAAAAAGTAATCTTTCTAAATTACTTGCTATTTGTATATCCATACTAGGGCTCAGGGTTGTTTTAACATCCTCAACTCTATATTCACCTTTTTTCAGAAATCTCTCAAGAGCATCATTTGAATTAGTCGCTATACATAATGTCTCAACGGGTAAACCCATTTTAAATGCAACAAATCCAGCAAATATGTCTCCAAAATTACCTGTTGGTACAGTAAAATTAATTTTTTCTTCAGGGCTTCCAACCTTTAATGCTGCGTAAAAATAGTAAACGACTTGAGCCATTACTCTAACCCAGTTTATTGAATTGACAGCTGACAAATTATATTTATTACAAAAGTCATCACTGTTTAATAAATTTTTCACAATTAATTGACAATCGTCAAAATTACCTTCAATCGCTAGAGAATGGATATTAGCTGAATCAGAAGTAGTTATTTGTCTTTGCTGAACTTCAGATATTCTTCCTTTTGGGAATAAAACAACAAGATCAATTAAATTCTTATTTTTAAATGCTTCAACAGCGGCAGCTCCTGTATCACCAGAAGTAGCACATATAATAGTAATCTTTTCTCCTCTTCGTTTTAAAAAATGCTCAAATAAACTCCCTAATAATTGCATAGCACAATCTTTAAATGCGAGAGTTGGTCCATGAAATAACTCAAGCAGAAAATCATTTTTTGAAAGTTGAGTTAAGGGTGTAATTTCGCTGCTTGAAAAAGATGAGTAGGACTTTTTGATTATATCTTTTAATTCATTAGAAGTAAGCAAGTCTCCAATAAAAGGGGCCATTAACTCTTGAGCTAATTCATTATATGACATAGTCATGAAATTAGATATTTTTTCTAATGAAAATTCTGGCCATATCTCAGGTAAGAAAAGCCCCCTATCACCCGCTAAACCTTTCATTAATACGTCTTCAAAGTTTAGTGAATTCGATTGGCCCCTAGTACTTATATATTTCAAAAAATTTCTCCAATACTATAAATAATACCCATAATTGAAATACTACAAAAAAAGTCTACCAAAATTGCATAAAAAACTCATTCTAAGTATCTATTTAATGATCTATATAAACATTTATCAAAAAATTTGCTATTATTCTAGGTATATCTTTAAATATAAATTAGATTTTATTTTAATCTATTTTATGAATAGGACTAGTTTTATTATGCACAGGAATTTTTGATAAAATATGATAAAAGACTCAGAAGATAAATATCTCTTTGATGATAAAAATATAGAAGATAAGGATTTTACCAATTCAAGTACATTCCCTACTGGTGTTCTTCCCTCTCAAACGCTTCGAGAGCTAATAAATGAAAAAGTTATTTTCTCACTTGATAACCAAATAGAAGAAAGTCAAATTCAGCCTGCAAGTATTGACCTTAGACTAGGAAGATATGCATATAGGGTTAGAGCTAGCTTCCTACCAGGTGAAGGCTTTTCAGTAATGCAAAAAATAGATGCATTAGGTATGCATAAAATTGATTTAAAAAATGGAAATGTACTTGAAAGAGGGGCTGTTTACATTGTTCCTCTTCAGGAAAGTGTGGTTTTACCTAGTAGAATTTCTGGAATTGCAAATCCTAAAAGCTCCATTGGAAGAGTAGATGTTTTTACAAGATTAATCACTGATAAAGGTGTTGAGTTTGATAGAATTACTGAGGGTTATAAAGGTTTTTTGTATGCAGAAATTAGCCCTAGAACTTTTAGTGTAATAGTTTCAAAAGGAACTCGATTACTTCAAATGCGCTTAAGAAAAGGCACACCAAGACCAAACGATACCGCAACTAGAAGACTGCATGAAAAGGTAAAGCTTGTTGAAAGCAAGTACTCAGATAAAGAATTTACTAAAAGAATTAAAAATGGAGTTCCTATTTCTGTTGATCTTTCAGGAGAAAAAACTAATGCAATTATAGGTTACAAAGCAAAGAAGTACACTTCGTTAATTGATTTAGATAAAGTAAACGAATATAATTTTGAAAATTTTTGGGAGAAAATTTTTGTAAATAAAGATAAGAATTTAATTCTTGACCCATATGCTTTTTACATTTTAGTCTCTAAAGAGTCAGTGACCGTACCTCCTGATTACGCAGCTGAAATGGAAGCATTTAATCCTTTACATGGAGAATTTAGAGTTCATTACGCTGGATTCTTTGATCCTGGCTTTGGTCATCATTCCCTCGGAGGGAAAGGGTCAAAAGCTGTATTAGAAGTTAGGTCTTATGAATTACCTTTTACTTTAGAGGATGGACAAATAGTTTGTAGAATTATATATGAGAGGCTTACCGAAAATCCCGACAAAAGCTATGGATCTGAGAAACTTAACTCAAATTATCAAGCTCAAAATTTAAAACTCTCAAAACATTTTAAGAATAATATTTAGTCTATTATTGTCTATTCTTATTCCAAAAGAACCAAACAAATACTAAAGTTAAACCCAATAGATACCAAGTTACTGCATATTGTAAATGATCATTAGGCATATTCACCCTAGTTTGAGAACCGATTGGAAAGCCTCCTCTTCCATTCTCTTTTGCATCAATAACAAATTTTTGTAACGTCATTCCAACAGCACTACTCATTTCCATATAATCTACGTATAACCATACATTGTTTGTTAAATCATTTTTTGGAGAGAAAAAACCTTTTTTAAATCCGGGAGTTATAATCCCAATCAATTCAACAGGACCTTTGTAGTTGGACTGTATTCTGGTCAAGGGATCTTTTTTTTCTCGTGGAACCCAACCTCTATTAATAAGGATATTCTTTCCATTTGATAAACTTAAAGGAGTAAGGACATGAAAACCCACATTGCCTCTCATTGATCGAGCGGCAAGATATAATTCCTTATCATGTTGATAGGTTCCATTTAGCTGAACAGGTTTCCACATAGCCCCGTTTAATTCTTTAATATCTCCATTAAATAATATAGGGTCGTCATTTAAAAAACTCTGACGCTCAGCTATAAGATTATTTTTCCATTCTAACCTATCTAATTGCCAAGTTCCCAAACCCAACAAAAAAATAAAGCCAATAAATGCAAATACTGTTGACCAAATAGTTGGCCGGAAATCACTTAGATATTTCATAATAAAATTTTTTCAAAAAATTATTTTAATTTTGTGTTGCAACATAGTATTAACTTTCAAAAAAAATAATTGGATGATTTTTTATAGATAATATATTTTTTTAGATATAACACTAAATAATTACAAATCAAAGTCTCTATCATTAATTAATTAATGATGTGCTATGGGACCTACACCATACCAATAGATTGAGCAGAAAAGGAAGATCCAAACCACATCAACAAAATGCCAATACCAAGCGGCAGCCTCTAAACCAAAATGGTGATTAGGTTTAAAATGGCCAGCATATGCCCTAATCAAACATACAATCAAGCAGATAGTTCCTATAATAACATGAGCACCATGAAAACCAGTTGCCATGAAAAAGGTTGAACCATAAGCGCCCTGGCCAAAAGGAAATGGTGCTTCAACATACTCTAAAATTTGACAACCAGTAAAACTTATACCCAAA
>PTLN01000159.1 GCA_002938125.1 Alphaproteobacteria bacterium MarineAlpha2_Bin1 | reverse complement strand
ATGAAAATGGTAAATTTTTTTCTGAAAAAGGCGCAGGCCATGTAGGAGATATATTTAGCGACGAAAAGGTTATTGACAAACTTCCTGGTAACTATGCTATTGGGCACAACAGATATTCAACATCCGGAGAAACTAATTTAAGAAATGTACAGCCAATTTTTGCCGAATTTGAATTTGGAGGTTTTGCATTAAGTCATAATGGAAATTTAACTAATGCAAAAACTCTTAGAAAAAATTTAGTAAAGCAAGGTTGTATATTTCAATCTACATTAGATACTGAAGTAATTATTCATTTAATGGCAACAAGCAGGCATCATGAAGTTGTTGATAGATTTATAGATTCTTTGAGACAAGTCGAGGGCGCTTATTCTCTTGTTGCTTTATGCAATGAAACAATCATCGGTGTAAGAGATCCTCATGGAGTTAGACCTCTGGTACTTGGTAAAATTGAAAATAGTTCATGGATTTTAGCCTCCGAAACTTGTGCATTAGATATTATTGGAGCAACCTATATAAGAGATATTGAACCAGGTGAGATGATTGTGCTCCAAAATAATACCATTCAGTCAATCAAACCTTTCCAAAAAAAACCGAGTAAATTCTGTATTTTTGAATATATATATTTTGCAAGACCTGATAGTTTTGTTGATGGTAAAAGTGTTTATGAAGCGAGAAAAAAAATAGGTTCAGTGCTTGCTTTAGAAAGCCATATAAACGCTGATTTAGTAATTCCAGTACCTGATTCTGGTGTTCCAGCAGCAATAGGTTATTCCAAGCAATCTAAAATTCCTTATGAATTAGGAATAATTAGGAACCACTATGTTGGAAGAACTTTTATAGAACCTGGTGATCAAATAAGACACTTGGGGGTAAAGCTTAAACATAATGCAAATCAACACTTAGTAAAAAACAAAAAAGTTATATTAGTTGACGACTCTATTGTAAGAGGCACAACCTCAAGAAAAATTGTTGAAATGGTTAGAAATGCAGGTGCTAAAGAAGTACACTTAAGAATTGCATCTCCTCCAACAACTCATTCTTGTTTTTATGGTGTTGATACACCTGACAGAAAAGAACTTATTGCTGCAAATAATGATAATGAAAAAATAAGAAGAGAAATTAATGCTGATAGCCTGTCTTTTATCTCAATAAACGGCTTATACAGAGCAATGGGTTTAGATTATAATGAAAAGGAATCATTCTATTGTGATGCATGTTTCACTGGGAATTATGCTATTACATTAACTGATATCCTAGGTGGAGAAACTTCAAAACAACTTTCTTTGCTAAATGAGTCAAATAAGTGAATAAAAAAATTTTAAATAATAAAATTGTATTAATTACAGGTGCATCTAGAGGAATTGGAGCGGCAGTTGCTAAAAGGTTTGCTAGAGAAGGTGCGCATCTTATTTTGGTATCTCGTAATCAAGGGGGATTAGAAAAAATAGATGATGAAATCAGAACTTCTGGAATAAAACCTACACTTGTACCGATAGATATAACTGATGAAAAAAATATGGATCTTATGGCATCTGAGATTTCAAAACGTTTTGGTAAAATAGATGTATTGGTTGGAAATGCAGCTATTTTAGGCCCACTAAGCCCAATGAGCCATTATGATCCTAAAATGTGGAAAAATATTTTTGATGTAAATGTTCACGCAAACTGGAGGTTAATAAGAAATTTTGAAATGCTATTAAGACAGTCAAAGTTTGGAAGAGCAATTTTTGTTACTTCTGGAATAGCGAGAAAAATTAGAGCATATTGGGGACCCTACTCTGCTTCCAAAGCTGCATTAGAAAAAATGGTTCTGGATTGGTCAGAAGAGATAAAAAAAACAAATTTAAAAGTAAATATTATTGATCCTGGTAGAGTTAGAACGGATATGCGGAAAGCTGCTTACCCAGGTGAAAACCCACAAATAAACCCTCACCCTGACGAAGTTACTGATCTTTTTGTGCAATTATCAGATAATAACCTTAGAGATAATGGAAAAATTTTTTACCAAAATCAAAAATGATAATCTAAATATATGGATTTTTGGGTTTCCTAATATTAAATCTGATAGGAACACCAGGAAAATTAAATTCACTTCTAATTTCATTTACTAAGAAATTTAAATAACTTTTTGGAATTTTATCACCTCTTGATGAAAACAATATAAATGTTGGAGGTCTTGATTTTGATTGGGTAATGTACTTAATTTTAATTTTTTTTCCAGATATACTAGGAAGTGGATGCTTATCTATGGCTTTGTCCAACCATTTATTTAACTCCCCAGTGGAAACTCTCTTATTCCACAATTTATATACCCTGAGAATAGAGGAAAAAATTTCATCCAGTCCCTCTTTTTTTTCTGCAGAAATATATAACGTATTAATTCCCTTTGCTTGATGTAAAGATTTATTTAATCTGCTATTTATCCCATCTACTAGTTCACCAACATCATTAACTAAATCAATTTTATTTATTATAATTATTAAACTCCGACCTTCTTCAATGACTAATTTAGCGATTCGTAAATCTTGGGAGTCAATTCCTAATTTAGCATCTACAATTAAAAGTACAACCTCAGCTAGATTGATTGTTTTTTTAGTTTGTATAACTGATAGTGACTCAACTTTGTCAGATATTTTTGATACCTTCCTTAATCCAGCTGTATCAGTCAAAACGATCTTATGATTATTAATACACCATGAAACATTAATAGAATCTCTTGTAATTCCTGACTTAGGACCTGTGATTAATCTTTCTTCCTTTATCAAAGAATTTACTAAAGTGGACTTGCCAACATTTGGTCTTCCTACTACAGCAATTGTAATTTTATTAATATCCGCTGATATACTTTCACTACTTTCATTATTTTCAATTGAACTAGATTTAATTGCCTGTATTAGAGGACTTATACCTTGTGAATGTTCAGCAGAAACTTCTATTATGTTGTCTATACCAAGTTTAAATACTTCACTTACGTCATATATTTTTTTTCCCTCAGATTTATTATAAATCGTAATTATTTTTTTATTATGTTTCCTTAATTTATTATAGATTAAATTATCATCAATAGTTAAACCCTCCTTAGCATCTAATACAAAGATTATTAAATCAGATTTTTCTATTGATTTAAATGTTTTCTCATTTAAATTCTTTTCAAATTCATTCTTTGTTTCATTATTAATACCTGGCGTATCAATTAATCTTACAGTAAAATCTGTAAAATTATGTAATTGATCATTCCAATCTCTCGTTACACCAGGGGTATTATTTACAATTGCTTTTCTTTTACCAATGAGACAATTAAATAAAGTAGATTTCCCAACATTAGGCCTCCCAACAATTACAACTTGCTGATACATTATTTATATGCACTTAGAATTCCATCATCTGTAAGCACTATCATAGTACCTTTCGCAATTACAGGTTCAATAAAAGCTTCTGACGATAGTTTTGTTGTTCCAAGAGTTTCACCAGTATATGGGGAAATTGCTGTCATAATTCCAAGCGACGATAAAAGAACTAATCTGTCACTTACTAATATCGGCCCAGACCATAAAAGTTTATTAGCAGTCTTTTTATTATTTTTATATATGGGTAGTTGATTTAACCATTTTATCAGTCCAGTGTTTATATCTACACAAATCAATTGATTACCCATGGTAATAAAAAATATATATTTACCAGATATCCACGGAGAAGAAATTATTGAGAAATCTCTAGACCACACTTTAGAAGAAGTTTTAATATCAACTGACAATAGTCGGCCTCCAGAACCTGATAGATAAGCATTCTCTCCCACAATAATT
>PTLN01000158.1 GCA_002938125.1 Alphaproteobacteria bacterium MarineAlpha2_Bin1 | reverse complement strand
ATATATTGGGTCGAACCAGAACTAATGTTATAAGGTTAATATGAAAAAAATTAAAGAAAGAATTTATACAGCAGGCTTGATAATTATTGGTAACGAAATTCTTTCAGGTAGGACTGAGGATAAAAATATTTCTTATGTTGCTAAATCTTTAACCCAATCAGGTATAAGGTTAAATGAAGTTAGGGTTATAGGAGATATTGAAGAAGAGATAGTGATTTCAATAAATAATTTTAGAAATAGATTTGATTATGTTTTTACAACTGGTGGAATTGGTCCAACTCATGATGATATTACTACACAGTCTATTGCAAAAGCGTTTGGTGTAAAGAATATTTTAAATCCGGATGCATATAAAATTTTGTTAGATTATTATGGGGATCGAAGTAAAATAAATGAGTCCCGTATGAGAATGGCTTATGCACCAGAAGGATCAGAATTAATTTATAACGATATTAGTAAAGCACCTGGTTTTAAAAAGGAAAATGTATTTATTCTAGCTGGTGTCCCTAAAATTATGATGTCTATGTTGGATGCTGTTTTGCCTACATTAGAAAAAGGCAGGCGTCTAAATTCAATTGAACTTGATGCAAAAGTTCCTGAAGGTGTAATTGCTCCTGAGCTAACAGCAATACAAGAAAAACATGAAGAGACTGATATAGGTTCTTATCCTTATTATGAAAACGATAAAGCTGGGACTGTCCTAGTTTTGAGGTCTACCGATATGGTGGCACTTAAAAAAGTAGAAATTGAAGTTTTAAATTTAATAAAGAGATTTACATAAATTTTTGGAGGTAATATAGATATAGGTATTATTTTTTATAAGAATATTGCGAGCGTGGCGAAATTGGTAGACGCACCAGACTTAAAATCTGGAGGTCTTTTTGACCGTGGGGGTTCAAGTCCCCCCGCTCGCACCAAATAAAAAATTAAAATAGATCCTTTACCTAACGTTAATCTTAGAAAAGTAGAAAATAAGGAGTATATAACAAATTTATTTTTTTTAATGACTTGAAAAAAATAATTCAGTTTATATTTACTATTTCGACTGGTTAATGAATTAAGCCTCATCACCTAGAAGATACATTTCTCCGGATGTATGGTAAATTCTTAAGCCTTTTGCATGGTGATAGTCTGGATCATCAAGAAAACTTCGAGCTTGGGCTTTAGAAGGGAATTTAATAAGTGTAGCTCTTTCCCAATCTTTCGCTCTTTCTCCATTTTCTGGTTTACCACGGCTAATTATCTCAGCCTTATGCTTAATAAGTAACGGCTTAACCATTTCGCCATAGGCTTTGTTCCAGTCCGGATCGTTACTGTGTTGGCTTGAAAAACTAATTATAAAAGCAACCACGTTAACCTCTGTTTAAATTAAAATTAATTGTTTATACATCAATTTAATTTATTTAACAAATGTTGATTATATGTTGAAAGGTTTCAAATGGATAAAGATCGTTCTATAGAAGAAAGACGCAGGCCTGGGCTTGATATTGAATTTAGAGCTGAAACTGATAGACCTTCAAAAAGAAAATGTATGAGTTGCCACAAGCCGTTTGATAGTCAGGGGTGGCATAATAGACTTTGCAATACATGTAGATCCATGTCCACACCTTATGAGTAGTTGAGAACAATTCTATCCTTTACCAACTCTCTATCTTTGCAAGTTTATATAGAGTTTCCAACGTTTTGGTTTCATTAATAATGATTTTTTCTATAATTTCTTTTAGTTTAGTGTTTTTTACGGAAATAATAGCTTCCCTATAAGATTCTATATTTGTTTCTGTTAGATCAATCAAAAAATATGTGAATTTTTTCTGATTATCTAAATCTTCCATAGGAATATCGTAATCAATTAAACTTTCTTTATCTTCGTCATCGGTTTTGAGATATCTAATCTTAATTATATTTGAAATTTGATAGTCTAATATTTTTTGAATTAAGTCTATTGATTTATTTTTGCTCTTTTGAAAATTTTTGAACTCATTCAAGGTAGTTATAGATTCTTTTTGTGTAGCAATAATTCCATTAATTATTTCTATATCTAATTCGTTCAAATCCTTTGCATCAGAAACGCTAATAATTTTAAATACAGTAAAAAATAAAATGACTTTTAAGGTTATTTTATTTGGCGATAGCAATTTTTTCATTATATTTATTTAAAATTGTTTTGTCCCAGCTTGGGTTCAGTAATTAATATATATATATTTTATAAAAATAGAGTATTATTATATTATTTATAGGTTTTTTCGTTAGTTTTTTTTTTGTAATTTTTTACTTTATCTGTAATATATTTATGCTAAATATGATTTTCTATTTCAGGTATAATAAATGATTTTAATTCAGCAAATTATATCAGGTCTGATGCTTGGTGGTATTTATGTAATGGTAGCTGTCGCCTTTACACTTGTGATAGGTATGCTTAATTTTCTTAATTTTACTATACCGCCTTTATTTATGCTTTCTGCAATGATGAGTTGGGCACTAGCTAAATATGGTTTACCTTTTGGAATTTCGGATGGACCTATTAATTGGTTAGTTGCCATCTTTATTGGTATTCTTATAACAATTGTAGCTTCCTTAATTGTAGAACGTTTTACATACAGGTATTTAAAGAATCGCTACGGAGATGCTACGGAACATGCTATACCACTTGTTAGTTCTATTGGATTTCTTCTAATATTTACAAACATAATCATTATTTATTTTGGTTCTGAGCCGGTTAAATTTCCTGTCCCTTTTGAGAATGTAAGTTTAAAATTTTTTGGTCTAGTTCTTGGCATTCCTCAGTTAGCAAGTTTGATAATTTCTGTAAGCATAGTATGGTTTCTTTCTTACATGTTAAAAACAACTAAAATTGGAAGGGTTTTGAGAAGTATTGCAGAAAACCCTGATACGGCACTAATTCTCGGTGTAAAGGTTTTTGCAATTGTTCCGGTAATTTTTCTAATAGTTGGTTTATTGTGTGGTGTAGCAAGTGCTTTATTTACAATTAATTATACTGAGGTAAGTGCATTTATTGGTGATGAAGTAGCAGCGAAAGCAATTGCAGGCATGGTAATTGGAGGATTGGGAAATATCTGGGGTGCGGTCGCAGGTGGTCTATTAGTCGGTGTTCTGGAGGTTTTATCTATCCATTTTTTTGGTGCTGATACTGTAAAAATTTCTGTTTGGGGAGCATTATTGGTTATTTTAATAATTAAACCTCAAGGTATTTTTGGCCACGTTAAAATTGGGAAAGAAAAATTTTGATATGAGTGCATATTGGTCTGGAATCTTAGGAATTTTATGTATAAATATTATTTTTGCATATGCCGTCTACTTTACAGCTGCTGCAGGGCAGTTAAACCTTGGAGGCGCTGGATTTATGGCTATAGGCGCCTATTCAGCTGGATATACAAATACTATTCTTGGTTTGCCGATATGGGTTTCTATCCCCGCTGGAGCTATTTTTACAGGAATTATTGCATTTCTAGTTGCATTTCCAATTTTGAGGACAAGGGGTGTGTATATGATACTCGCTACTTTTGCTTTTGCAGAGGTAGTAGCTGGAATTGTGCTAAATATTGATCTTATTGGTGGTCCAATTGGTTTTCCTGTTGATGATTACGTCGGTCTTGATGTAATCGTTCCTATAACAATTATTTTTTCTTTATTCATAATATACCTTATGTCTTCGAGAATAGGTCTTTTGATGAGAGCTATTCATGATGATGATAGTGTTGCAACACTGTTTGGAGTTAATATTCGAATGATACAAGTATTTTGTTATGTAATTGCAGGTGTTGCTGCAGGGATCGCTGGTGCATTATATGCTCATCAATATA
>PTLN01000157.1 GCA_002938125.1 Alphaproteobacteria bacterium MarineAlpha2_Bin1 | reverse complement strand
GACCTGATAGTTTATCATCGAACTTATGAATTCTGACTGGTACTATAAATCAATTTCTGAAATACATAATGATTACAGGAATTTAAATATCTTACCAACAGAATTAATCTCGCATTTTTATAACCGTATTGAAAAATTGGATCCGATCTTGTCCTCATACATATGTCTTACAAAAGATGATGCTTATAAAGAAGCCAAAGTTATAGATAATTATGTAAAAGGAGGAAAATTCCTTTCTCCACTAATGGGTATTCCAATAGCTATAAAAGATATTTGTGACCTGGAGGGTTATCCTTCTACCGGAGGTTCTAACTGGAGAAGAGAATTTTTTCCTAGAGAAAACTCAACTATTGTAACAAAACTTAAGGAATCGGGGGCAATTATAATTGGAAAGTTAGCATTAACTGAAGGAGCTTTTATTGAACACGTCTCTGGAATGCCAGAACCAAAAAATCCATGGAATTTAGAATATACTACTGGTGTATCTTCTTCAGGTGCAGCTGTAGCTGTAGCCGCAGGATTATGCACCCTAGCAATAGGATCAGATACAGGTGGATCCATTCGTTACCCCTCAATATGCTGTGGAGTGACCGGGGTAAAGCCAACCTTTGGAAGAGTTAGCACATATGGAATAATGCCTCTGGCGCCTTCACTAGATCATATTGGTCCAATTGGAAGAAATGTTAGAGATTGTGCGGCTTTAATGAATATAATTTCAGGACATGATCCTAAAGATCCAAATTCAAGTTTTGTTGATATCAGAAATTTTTTATCAACTATTGATCTAGATATTAAAGGTTTAAAAATTGGTTATGATCCCGAATATAATGAAATTGGTGTTGAAAAGGAGATCTTTGAGGCAATCAATAAAGCAATGCTTTTTCTGTCGGACCTTGGGGTAGACTTAATTCAAGTTAAAATTCCAAATACTAAGAATATTACTCCCAACTTTACCGATCTAGTTTCTGCAGAAGCATATTCAGAACATAAAAACCTTTTAATTAAAGATGTTGATTTAGGTAAAGTATATAAGCAACTTTTAGTTAATGGGTCAGAATTAAATAATGAATCGTATGTCCAACTCTTGAAATATTCTAGAGAGTTTAGTAATCAGTTAAGTGATATATTTAACTCTGTTGATTTAATTATTTGTCCTCCTTGGCCAACGGCGGCTCTTCACAAAAAAATTGACTCCTTGGGTGATTTAAATGATCAAGGAGATTTACTAAGATTTACAGTCCCTTACAATATATCAGGGAATCCAACTATAACTCTACCCTCTGGCTTTAATGAAGAAGGTATGCCTCTAGCATTCCAGCTTATTTCGCAGCATTTTAAAGAAGATAGATTATTCCAAGTATCAAATACATATCAGTTAAATACTTCATGGCATTTAAAAAAACCTGCAATTAAATATTAGATATTAAAATTATGAATTTTTTAGTGTATCAAGGGCAAATAAATATTCTTGAAACTGGCGGTCAGATTTATGATTACGAAAACTTTATTGTTACTTGCAATCCAGATGGTTCAAGAACTTTAAGAACAGTATCGCGTTCTCCAAAAAAAGATTTATTAAGAGATGTTTATCAAAGAGAGTCTGAAGATTGGGAACCTAAGGAAGCTTTCGGAAGTTTGTACTACAAAGGTAAATATCAAGGTTCTATCCATAGAAGGTTAATTGATAATAACTTACATTCATGGCTATGGAGTGCAAATGGAAAATGCGATTATCAGGTATTTCCTATAGATAAAAATGTAATAATCGGTTTTCATGCAATCTTTCATGAAGCATGGAAGATGAAAAAGGTTATAAATAGAAATAATGAGTATAACAAAATTTTAACACACACTGTGTCTGATACTTGGAATGGTAAAACAATTAGTCATGGTTCTATGTTATTATCCAAAGCCAGATATGAAGGCATAGAAACTGTATATGTATCTGCAGGCAATTTCCTATGTGAGAAATTTATTTGGCTGACTCCTTTTGGAAAAGAGCTGTTGATTTGGTCACATGGAGATGATTCTATTTTTGTAAAAATGGAGGTTATTCGGGGAAATAATAAAGGAGTTATTTACGAATTAGCAAATTTTAAAAAGTTTTAAAGTTTTTAAGTCATTAAAGCAGAGGCTGACATGCAAATTTCATTTTTTGGATTAGTGGCATAAACTACTACAGTCTCATTTTCATTGCTTTTATAAAGGTTAAGCATAAATTTTTCTGTATCAAAGAGAGGCTTAATTGCTCTAAACTCAAATTTCTTTATATTTTTTTTTAGAGTATTAATACAAAAATGCATTAGAAGAGTTGCAGTTAGAGGGCCGTGAACCACTAATCCTGGGTAACCTTCTATATCCATTGAGTATCGTCTATCATAATGAATTCTGTGGCCATTAAACGTTATTGCCGAGTATTTAAATAACATTACAGGGTCAGGTATAATTTCTTTTTTTATGCATGCTGATAAAATACTAGCTTCCAATTTTTTTGCCATATTTTTATTAGGTGATAAAGTCTTTTTTGGAGCTTCTCTATAAACAATATTATTTATTTGCAAAATACATACTTCATTATCAACTAAATATTTTTCCTCTAAATTTACAAAAAGAAGTTCTCCACTTTTACCCTTCTTTTCAGATATAGATTTGATTGTTTGCTCTCTTAAAACTTTATCTCCAATTTTAATATCTTTATTAAATGTAATACTAGATCCAGCAAACATTCTTCTAGGAAGATTAGGGGGGTCAGGCATAAAAGTCCCTCTTTTGGGATGGCCATCCTCACCGACACTGTTCATAGGTACATGAGGTTGAAATAAACACCAATGAGATCCTATGGGAATAGTGTCACCTTCTTTTGGAGATATACATGATTGATTAAGAACATCATAAAATCCCCATATTGGCGGCACAGTAACCTTATCTGTCTCAGTAGAACTTGTTTCAACTAAGTTTTTAAAATCATTATTAGAGATATCAGTCATACAATTTTTCTTCCAATAAAGCTAATTCTGGTGATCAATTAAATCTAAATCAACTAATTTTTTTATAGTACTTATGGAAAAACCAGCATTATTAAACTTTTGTATATTTTTATTAATTTTGTTCAGAGGTTCATTCTTCAAGCTTTCTAATGGTATATTTTTTTTTCTAGCAAAAATTATAGCCGCTTTATAGTCGAGGTCTTCAAGTGTGCTGGAATCAATAAAGTTATTAACAACATTAGATAAAGCATTATTAATATTTTCATCTGATATACCTAGAATTTTAAGTTTAGCGTAAATTATTTTTGATGATTTTCCTGATCTAAAGAGAGAAAGAGCTTTTGATTTAGAATATTCAGTATCATCCAGCATTCTATTTTTTTCTAGCATTTTAATAGTCATCTTGATCCATTTTTCTATTTGAGAGTCTAAAAGATTATTATCTCTTGATAACTTAATTAATTTCTTTTTTATTACTCTCTCAAGATTCTTACTAGATGAAGAGTACCTGCCTAAATAATGTAATGAATAATTATGAATCCACTCTTGGGATATTTTCAATTCTTTTTTATGCCTTTTAGAAATCATAAGACTTGAAATAAAAAAGACCCAGGTAATAACACCTGGGTCTTTTAATGTTAGAACTAAATATTAGCTCTGACGCTTATTGTAAAGATAAAGAAGAATGGCGAGTGCGATTAGGCCTACTAAGCCGCTGTCGCCGAGCTGCTGAATCAATCCAGTTAAGTTGCCGACAATGTCTCCTGGAAGGAAAACAACTTGTCGTCCGAATAAAATTTGTAGCACAACTCCAAGAGCTATAAGTGCAAGCACGATTTC
>PTLN01000156.1 GCA_002938125.1 Alphaproteobacteria bacterium MarineAlpha2_Bin1 | reverse complement strand
CGGATACTCTAAAGCTATAGCAACGATTATAGATGCTAACTTAACTACTTTAATTGCGGCAGCGCTATTATTTTCTTTTGGCAGTGGTCCAGTAAAGGGTTTTTCAGTAACTTTAGGTTTAGGTATTATTTCTTCTATGTTTACAGCTATAACTTTAAGTAAATTAATTATTTTTCTTTGGTTAAGAAAATCTAAACCAAAGTTTTTACCAATTTAATAGGTTGAAAATGAAACTTTTACGTCTAGTACCAAAAGATACAAATATATCTTTTATGAGAGTACATTTACAAGCAATATTTATATCAGTTATTCTTGTTATTTTATCTTTAATAGGGTTTATTTTTATAGGTGTTAACTCTGGTATAGATTTTAAAGGCGGAACAAATTTAGAAATAAGGATAAACAAAGAGAATATAAATATTTCAGACTTACGTAATGTATTTTCAGAATCAAATATTGGTGAGGTAAATATACAAGAATTTGGTAAGCCACAAGATTATATTGTTAGTGTCCAAAAGCAATCAGATGATGAGGAGCTAGAACAAGGAGTTGTTTCTATTGTAAAAAAGGCTTTAGTTAATGAATATTCAAATTCAGTTGAATTTCGCAGAACAGAAACTGTTGGTCCTGTAGTATCGAATCAATTAAAGAAAGATGGTGCAATTGCACTGAGTGCTGCATTAATAGCTATGCTTATATATATTTGGTTCAGATTTGAGTGGCAATTTAGTATCGGAGCGATTGTAGCTCTTACACATGACGTTATACTAACTATAGGGTTTTTAGTCTTTACAAAGCTTGAATTTAATTTAGCAACAATTGCAGCGATTTTGACTATTATTGGTTATTCGATGAATGATACCGTGGTTGTATATGATAGGATCAGGGAAAATTTGAGGAAATACAAAAAATTAAGTACCTTTGATCTACTTAATTTATCTGTCAATAATACCTTATCAAGAACAATTCTAACTTCGATAACTACATTGTTAGCTCTTTTTGCTTTATATATTTTTGGAGGAGCTAATATAGCTGGATTTACTCTTGTTATGATATGGGGTGTAATAATCGGTACATATTCATCTATATTTATTGCTGGCCCTTTATTAATGTATTTAAAAATTAAGCAATCTAAGGCAGATATAATTAAGTAATAGATTATGGAATTAAGAAAATTAAATCAAAACGGTAATAAATTAATAGATTCTTATGATAATAATAGTTTTATTATCTCAGGTAAAAGGATTGAGGGTGTTGCTCTAATATTTTATAATTTTTCTGAAGAAATAAAGTTTGATAATGAATATGTAATACAAAAAATTCATTTAGAAAAATTATTAATAGCGAAACCTCCGATAGATATTCTTATAATTGGTCATTTTAATGGGTTAGAATTTAAAATATCATCAGATATTATTGAGATATTGAAATTAAATAATATAAAAATAGAAAAGATGATCACTAGTTCTGCATGTAGAACATACAATCTCCTTGTTAGCGAAAACAGAAAAGTTGCTTGTATTTTGTTTCCTGATAAACATTGTTAAAGGCGTAAAGTAAATCTACCTTACGCCTTTATTTTTTTAAAAAATTTAGTAAAGATTTTGAGCTGAAACCATTGCGTAAAGCATTGGTATTGACAGCATTGTGTTGGTTCTAGAAAAAAGCATTGCTGTTTTAGCTGATTTAGCTTTTGTATCAGCCTCAGCTTCAACGATCCCAAGGGCTTTCTTTTGATTGGGCCATATTACAAACCAGACATTGAACCACATTATCGCACCTAGGTACATGCCGATACCTATTGTTGTATGTTTAGGATCAGAACTATTTATTCCTAATGCTAAAGCGTCTAAGAAATACCCACCATACATGGCAAGAACTAATCCAGTAACTAATGTTGCCATTGCTCCCCATCTAAACCAAAAAAGAGCTGTAGGAGCTATATGCTTAGAGATACCAGGTTTTTGCTCATCAGGTATTTTTGGCATAGAAGGAATCTGAACAAAATTAAAGTACCAAAGTAGACCAATCCACATAACACCAGATAAAACATGTAACCATCTGAATAAAAAAGCCCACCAAGAATAATTAAATTCAAGTCCTTGTCCATAGGTTCCAGTTACAATAGCTATCATTACTAGGCATATAATTATCCCAGCAATAATTGTTGAAGTTAGATTTTGAAGAATAGATGACATAAAAAATCCTATATATTTTGCTATGATTTATTTTGTCTATTAAGATAAACTGTAGATAGGTATTTATGCAACAGTAAGCTTACAAAAATCTATATTTTATTTTAATAAATTTAATTTATAGGTTTATTTCTAGTAATTTTTACAAATTTGCAAACATTTATCAGTTTTCATATATATGTTCATACCAGCTTGAAAAATCCTTCTTTGCTCTGTTGGTAAAAAATTCTTTCCTATCTTTTTTCTTAATTTTGTCCCTTATTGGTGGAAACAAGCCAAAATTAACGTTCATTGGTTGAAAGGTATTTACACTAGCATTTTCAACAATATGTTTTAAAAGAGACCCAAAAGCAGTATTCTCTGGAGGGATTTTAATATTTTTATTTTTGTAATCTGAAGCTGAAAATATTCCTGCAAGTATCCCTATAGCTGAACTTTCTACATAACCTTCAACCCCAGTAATTTGTCCAGCAAAAGTTATTTTAGTATTATTTTTTAGTCTTAGAAATTTATCTAAGAGTTTTGGACTTTTTATAAATGTATTACGGTGTATACCACCTAACCTTGCAAATTCAGCATTATTTAAACCCGGAATACTTCTTATAATATCTAATTGACTTTTATATTTAATTTTTGTTTGAAAACCAACAATATTGTACAAAGTGGCTAATTTATTATCCTGCCTAAGTTGAACAACTGCCCATGGTTTCTCGCTTTTATTATGAGGATTAGTAAGACCAATCGGTTTAAGAGGGCCCCACCTAAGAGTTTCTTTTCCTCTTTTAGCCATTTCTTCAATAGGCAGGCATGATTCAAAATATGGAGTATTTTTTTCCCATTCTTTAAATTCAACATTATCAGATCTAATTAATTTATTTACTAAATTCTCATATTCATTTTTATTTAGAGGACAATTAATATAATCTTTACCATCTCCATTAAAATTTGACTTATCATATCTTGATTGATACCAAGCTTTATTAAAATCAATACTATCTTTATACACAATTGGTGCAATAGCATCGAAAAAATCTAAGTAATCATTACCTGTAATTTTAATAATATAGTTAGAAAAATTTTTTGATGTTAATGGTCCAGTAGATATTATCGTCTGGTTCCAGTTATCTGGAATATGGCTTACTTCCTCTCGAATTAATTTTATAAAAGGATTTTTTGTAATTTTTTCTTGAATAGACTTTGAAAAATTATCTCTGTCAACTGCCATTGCAGATCCAGCTGGAATTTTATGAATATCACCGCATTCCATTACTAATGATCCCATTTTACGCATTTCATGATGTAGTAGGCCTACTGCATTATTTATACTATCATCAGATCTAAATGAATTTGAACAGACCAGCTCAGCAAGATAATCAGTTTTATGTGCTTCAGATCTGTTATAAGGTCTCATTTCATGTAAAATTACAGGAATTTGTTTTTTAGCAATTTGCCAAGCAGCTTCAACACCAGCTAGACCTGCACCAACTACATGTATAGGAATTTTACTATCAAACATTAAATAACTGCTCTCTATTTATTTAGATATTTTTTTAGATACTTTCCTGTATAACTTTTATTAACTTTACAAACATCTTCAGGTTGTCCAGTTGCAATCACTTGACCTCCATTATTGCCACCCT
>PTLN01000155.1 GCA_002938125.1 Alphaproteobacteria bacterium MarineAlpha2_Bin1 | reverse complement strand
GATTAACATTTTTACTAAAAAAATAATTAATATAACAAATATTAGACCTAATATGATCCAAATCATCTTACTTTACTAAGCAGCAGTTTAATTTCTTTAGGAGCGATTTCTATATTCTTCTTAAGACCTTCCTTTCCTCCTGTTGCAAAGATAGCAATTGCTTTAAGTAAATTTTTTAATTTAGATGAGCTTGAAGAGTCAAAAATTGAATGAAAACCATTTGTTATCCTTGCCATCTCTCCAAATACAAAGCTAGCATCTGGATTGCTTCCTTCTTGGAAGATAAACATAGGAACACCTTTTAATCCAATCTTACCAGCATTATTTAAAATAATATCTGGATTTTCCTCCATACAGTCGCCAATAAAAACAATTGCGTTGATTTTTGTTTTTTTTAATTCGTTTAAGGTATGAGCCAAAAACTTATTTATTTGAGTTAACCCTCCCAAACACTGAACAGTATGCATATAGTTGATTATTTGCTTAGAGTCATTACTCCAAGGGAAAGCAGTAAAATTCCCAAAACCTTGGTAATATGCAACCTGCATTTCTAAACTACCAAGAGATAGCGTAGCTTCAAACATTTCAGCCTGAATATGAGTTGCTCTGTCCCACATTGGCTGTCTGCTTGCTGTAGCATCTAGACCAAATAGTATTTTTCCAGCAGGATCTATATATTTTTTTGGTACAGAAGATAATTTTTTTATAAATAAATCTAAATTTTTGTTTGATCTATTCGTGCCTAAAAAATTTTTATTATTTTTGCTCATTATCTGACTTTAAAAAAATATTTCATTATCTTCTATAATATAGTATCATTTTATGAAGTTAAAACTACATGTTAATCCTTTATTTAAAATTTTATGAATAATTCTTCTTTTGATACAGATGTTTTGATTATCGGGGCTGGTATTATTGGCTTAAGTATAGCAAGGGAACTTGCTAAAAAGGGTATAGATGTAATTATTGTTGAGAAAAATAGATTTGCTGGCACAGAAATCAGCTCTAGAAATAGCGAGGTTATACATGCTGGTATCTATTACCCTAAAGACAGTTTAAAAACTAAATTTTGCGTAGAAGGTAATAGAAAACTCTATAATTACTGTGAAAAATATAAAATACCATATAATAAATGTGGAAAATTAATAGTCTCTACTTCCAACGAAGAAATAAATAAACTTTATAAAATAAAGGAGAATACAGATGAAATTGGTTTAGTAGATGTTAGGTTTTTATCAAAAAAAGAAATATTTAATTTAGAACCAGAACTTCAATGTTCGGAAGCTCTTTTTTCACCTACTTCGGGTATAATAGATAGCCATACACTTATCCAATCTCTTTTGACTGAATTACAAAGTTTCAATTGTACCGTAGCTTTTAATAGCAAAGTTGAAAAAATTAACCCAGAAAGTAATTCCTTAATGACCGAGGTTCATGGTAATGGTGAGAATATAAACATTCATTCTAAATGTCTGATTAATTGTGCAGGCCTCTCGTCCCAAAATATAGCAAAAAAAATTTCAAGTCTTAATACTGACCTTATTCCAAAACAATATTTTGCAAAGGGAACCTATTTTACATCTACAAAAAAAGCACCATTTAAGCATCTTATTTACCCAGTTCCAGAAAATCATGGTTTAGGCATTCATTTTACATTAGACCTTTCAGGAAAATCTAAATTTGGCCCAGATTTAGAATGGATAAATACAGAAGAATATTCAGTAGATATTTCTAAAAGAAAAAAATTTTATGATCAGATAAAAAAGTTCTGGGTTAATATTGAAGAGAAGGGATTAGTGCCAGATTATGCAGGGATTAGACCTAAAATATCTGGACCAAACGATGAACCAGCAGATTTTATTATACAATTTCCTCAACAAAATAATATAAATGGCTTAGTGAATTTATTTGGCATCGAATCACCTGGCTTGACCGCTAGTTTATCTATAGCATCTGAAGTTGGATCAAGAATAAATGAAATATTATAAAAATAGATAAAAGTTATTTTTAATGCTATAAATAAATGTTGATAGTGTAAATGATTATGGAAAACTATAAAGATAAAATATTAATTTCTGGAGCTGGTCCAGTCGGTTTAACAGCAGCCTTAGCGTTGTTAAATAATGATATTCCTGTGACTTTAATTGATAGTTATATTGATGTACCAACTGACCCACGAGCCTCAACTTTCCATCCTCCCACCATGGAACTACTTGAAAAAATTGATATTACTGAAGAAATGTTAGAAAGAGGTTTGATTGTTAATAAATGGCAATATCGAGATAGAAAAAAGGGAGTAGTCGCAGAGTTTAATTTAGATCTTCTATCAGATATAACTAAATATCCATTTAGATTACATTTTGAACAACATAAATATGCTCAAATGCTTTTGAATAGAGTATCCAAGTTTAAAAATTGCAAAGTAATTAAAAACTCAACCGTTTTAGAAAGCTATCAAGATAAAAATGGCGTCACTATTAAATACAATGAAAATAATTCGAAAACTAAAAGCATTAAAGGCAAATTTTTGATCGGTTGTGATGGGGGTAAAAGTATTATCAGACAAAATTTGGGAGTGAGTTTTAATGGTTTAACTTTTGAAGAAAGATTCCTTGTTTTAACAACTTCATTTGACTTCAAACCATATGGTTTTTCTGGAACTTGTTATATTTCTGACCCAGATGAGTGGTGCTCAATTTTTAATGTACCTGCTGATGGACCACCTGGACACTGGCGACTAGTTTTCCCAGAGAGTAGCAATAGAACTCAGACCGAAATATTCAACGATTCTGAATGCCAAAAAAGAATACAAGACTTTTTTCCTCACCCTAATTCAAAGCTATATAATATATTACATAAAAATATTTATAAAGTTCATCAAAGGATAGCAGAAAAGTTTAGAGTTGGAAAAATTTTTCTGTGTGGAGATGCTGCTCATATAAATAATCCCCTTGGAGGCATGGGGTTAAATTTTGGCATACATGATGCAATGAACATAGCTGAAAAAATTCATTTAGTTTGGACGAAAAAGAAAAATGAAGATATTTTTGATAGATATGACAGGCAGAGAAGAACAGTTGCAGAAGAATATTTACTTGCCCAAACAGCACAAAATAAAAGAGATTTAGAAGAAAAAAAAACTGATGAAAGAATTAAGCGTCAAAAATATCTTAGCGAAATATCGAAAGACAACATTTCTGCAAAAGCATATTTAATGAAAACAGCTATGTTTGAGAGCACTAAAAGAGCAAAAGAAATTAATTAATTTAAATGTTAATGTACAGTAAATAAGATGAGTGATTCATTAGGATTTAGGCTAAAAATAGGAACAATAGCTCCTTCCACAAATACAATAGTTCAACCAGAGTTCTATGCAATGCAACCTAAGGGGGTAACTACTCACATGTCAAGAATTATTACTCCAAACATTAACTTGACGTCGGATGATGATTTTACAGCACACATTGAAAGGATGCGATCAGGAATGAACACTGCCATAGATAGAGTAATGACTTGTAAACCTGATTGCTTAGCCAATGGCTTATCTCTAGAGGCTTTTTGGGACGGATTAGATGGCAGCTTAAATATTGTAAAAAAAATTGAGGAAGACTATGGTATAAAATGCTCCATGGGAAATAATGCAATTTTGAAAGCTCTTGAAATTCTTGAAATTAAATCAAAAATTTCAATTATTACACCGCATAAACCACTAGGTGATAAAAAAGTTATAGAATTCTTTACCGAAGCAGGATATGAGGTGATTGACCTATTTAGTTTTAATATAAACAAACCTGCTGATATTTGTCATGTTAATAATTCAGAACTAATAAAAGCAATTAAGTTAGT
>PTLN01000154.1 GCA_002938125.1 Alphaproteobacteria bacterium MarineAlpha2_Bin1 | reverse complement strand
AATGAACTTTTATTTTAATTTTCTTTGATTTTATTTAGCTTCTCTTCTCCAAACTCACCCTGACCGGCAGAAAAAATTTTGTTTCTGATTTCTCTAGTATTTTTGAACTTTTTTTCTAAGAAATCACCATCCTCCCATCTAATTGCCTTTTGTAATGCAGAAAGATCCTCTATAAATCTTCCTAAAATCTCAATCACTGCATCTTTATTATTAAGAAAAACATCTCTCCACATAATTGGGTTAGAGGATGCTATTCTTGTGAAATCTCTGAAACCTCCAGCAGAATATTTTATAACATCTGACTCCTTAATTTTTTCAATATCATTTGCAAGTCCAACAATATTATAGGAAATCAAATGAGGTAGATGGGAAGTAACTGCTAGCACTAAATCGTGGTGAGCAGAATCCATTATTTCAACTTTTGATCCAAAAACTGTCCAGATCTTTTCTAAGTCATTTATAGACTGCTCGCTTGCATTTTTCATAGGTGTAAATATACACCATCTATCAATAAATAGTTCATGAAAACCAAAAATAGGTCCTGACTTTTCTGTTCCTGCTACAGGATGTGATGGAATTACATTTATTCCATCAAAGTTATTTGACTTAAAAAAATCACATACAGAACCTTTTACCGAACCAGTATCTGTTAAGATTGCCCCCCATTTTACGGAACTCTGTATCTCTTTTGCTACTGACGGAATGGATCCAACAGGTGTACAGATAAATATTATATCGGAGTCAATAACAGATTCATTTAAGTTTTGAGAGATAAGATCTACTATATTCAAATCTTTAACTTTTCTCAAAATGTCTAAATCTTTGTCATAACCTACAACTTTTTTAGTTATTTCATACTTTCTTAAAGCTCTACAAATTGAAGAACCAATCAAACCTAAGCCTATGACAGTTATTTTATCAAAAGTTTTATTATTTTTCATTATAAACGTTCTTAAATTCTTGCATCGATTGAAGCAAAAGATTTATTTCCTCTATTTTTCCAACAGTGATCCTTAAATAATCTGGCAAACCATATGCAGTAACCTTTCTAACTAATACTTTTTTACTAATCAGATAGTCATACATCGACGCAGAATAACTAAAATTTTTAAATTTTACTAAGACAAAATTTGCTACGCTAGGCATTACTTCAAAACCCAAAGACTCTATGCCATTTTTTAATTTGATTAAATTTTCTTTGTTTTTTTTAACTATAAAATTCTCATGATCAAAATCACCTAAAGCTTCTATTCCTGCTATTTGAGCAAGTGAATTTACATTAAAAGGCTGTCTTACTTTATCCATTATTTCGGCAATATATTTTGATGAATAGGACCAGCCTAACCTAAGCGAGGCAAGACCATATAATTTGGAGAAGGTTCTTGTCATCACAACATTATCAAATTTATTCACGAAAGAAATACCAGAGTCATAGTCATCATCTGTTACAAACTCAGCATATGCTGAATCTATTACTAATAATATATTTTTCGGAATTTCTCTACATAATAACTCCAATTCTATTTTGTTCAAATAGCTTCCTGTAGGGTTGTTTGGATTTGCAATCAAGATAACTTTAGTTTGATTTGATATAGATGACAAAATGGAATGAACATCAGTCTTTAAATTATATTCTGGTGCAGCAATTGGTATCGCCCCATTTGATTTTGCTGCAATAGAGTACATTAGAAAGCCATATTGACTAAACAAAACTTCATCAGACGGCCCTGAAAAAGAACGAACTAGGATATCAATCAATTCATCCGATCCACACCCACAAACAATTTTATCAACATCTAAATTATATCTTTCTGAGATTGCTTGTCTTAGTAAGAATGTTGAACCATCTGGATACCTATTAATTGAGTAACTTGAATTATTTAGTGACTTAACAACTTTCGGGCTTGGCCCAACAAAAGACTCATTCGATGCAAGATTTATTAAATTTGCATTAGAAAAATTATGATTACCTCCTTTGTATGGCTCTATGGAAGAAATACCTGGTTTTGGATTAATTTGACTTAATAAGCGCTTCTTATTCATAATGCATAACTTCCAATAGACCTTATACTCACTACATCATCTTCATTATTCAAATAACCCTCAAATGTTTTTGATCCAATTTCAAAAAAACCCTCTACATCAAGTAAATAAATAAAAATATTTTCATCTTCCTTAACTTGACATAGTAAGTCACCTAAAATACCAAATTTCCGTGCTATTTTTATTAATAAATCTTTACTCTTCTTTTTATTGAGCTCAAAAATCAACCAACTTCTATCTTTACCCGATATTTCTGATGCAAAACTTGCAACTGCTATTGCCTCAAGTTCTTCAAATTGTTCTATTGATTTACCTCCATATGGAAGCCGGGCAATAATATTTGTCTGCTTATTTGAACCAACTCCAATATTTTTCCACCAATCAGTTTCTGGATCATTAGCTGGGTGTGGAAAAACACCAATAAACGATGGGTCATCTGAAATTTTTTGTAATAAGACTTTAGGTGATTTATAGAGTTCAATATTGGATGCAGAACCAAAATAACCTCTTGCAATATCCCAGTAACCAACAGAATGAGTTGGAGCACATAGTCCAATTGAATAACTACTTTGCATCTGGCTATAGGCTGACACCAGCTCTCTCCAGATTCTAATAATTGATCTTCTTGAAAAATTCGATGGGGCTTTAGTTAGTACCTTTCTAAGTACCTCTGCCTCCCTCCCCGTCCTAATTGCAGGGCCAACAACTTTATTTTTTGAAATTTCTTGAACAATCTCTGTTCTCATATTAATAAGATCAATTATTTGAGAATCTATATCATCAATTTTTTTGCGGAGATTATTTATTTTTGTCTCTTTATCTTGCATTTTTAAAAAGCCTTAAATTAGAATAACAATCGATGGATTTAGATTAATTTAACATTAAGGAAATAAAATAACCTTTTTTTATTATTTTATAGATATTACCTATTCATTAATATCTTAAATTAATATAATCATAAAACAATTTTAAACAATTTAAATATATTATGAAAAAAAACGAATTGAATGGATATTCTGTTGAACTTGGCTCAAATCAGGCTTTAAACCTTGATTGCGGGATAAAATTAAATCATTTTGTAATGGCCTTTCAAACCTATGGAAAGTTAAACAAAAATAAAACAAATGCAATACTTGTTTGCCATGCATTAACTGGAGATCAACACGCAGCAAATACCCATCCTCTTACAGGAAAACCTGGCTGGTGGGAAAACATGATTGGACCAGGAAAACCATTAGATACAGATAGATTTATGGTTATATGTATTAATGTTCTAGGGGGTTGTATGGGATCAACTGGGCCTGGAGAAATTAATCCTCAAAATGGAGAAACGTGGGGTCTTAACTTTCCAGTAGTTACCATTGCCGATATGGTTAGAGCTCAGGCAAGAGTAATTGACTATCTGGACATAAAAAAACTATTTTGTGTTATTGGTGGTTCTATGGGTGGCATGCAGACACTTCAATGGGCGTCGCAGTACCCTGAAAAAATTTGTACAGCTATACCTGTAGCCTCAGCTGCAAGGCACTCTGCACAGAATATAGCTTTCCATGAAGTTGGTAGACAGGCAATTATAGCAGATCCAAAATGGGAGAGTGGAAATTATTCCCATAAAAGCAACACTCCTAAATCTGGATTAGCAGTTGCAAGAATGGCAGCACATGTTACATACTTGTCTCAGGCAGCTCTTAGGAGAAAATTTGGAAGAAGATTGCAAAATAGAGAAGAAAAAACATACGGTTTTGGAGCAGACTTTCAGGTGGAAAGCTACTTAAGACACCAAGGTATTACTTTTGTTGACCGTTTTGATGCAAATTCATATTTGTATTTAACAAGAGCAATGGATTACTTTGACTTAGCTAACG
>PTLN01000153.1 GCA_002938125.1 Alphaproteobacteria bacterium MarineAlpha2_Bin1 | reverse complement strand
GTGATCACCTTTCCGTTTCAAAAGAGTGGAATGTTGGACAGGTAATTGATTATCTTAGAGAAGAGATGAATTTACCAAATGAATTTTATGAATTAATTGTAATTGACTCAATTTATTGCCCAATAGGTACTGTTCCATTAAATCTTTTATTGAGATCCAAGAGGCCTACTTTAATATCTGAGATAATGAAGCCCATTAGGGGTTTGATAAATGTTAATATGGATCAAGAGGAGGTAGCATATATTTTTCAACAATATGATCTTGTTTCAGCTCCGGTTATAGATAGTTATAACAAATTGATTGGAGTAATAATGCATGATGATATAGTTGATGTAATAACTGAAGAAGCAGAAGATGATATGCTTCGCCTTGCTAGAGCTGGTGAGGCAGGAATAAATGATACTTTTTTTATAATAACTAAAAACAGATTTTTATGGCTTTTAGTAAATTTATTTACAGCAATAATGGCATCTTATGTGATATATCTTTTTGATGCAACAATTGAACAACTAGTTGCATTAGCAGTTTTAATGCCAATTGTAGCTTCAATGGGTGGAAATGCAGGAACTCAAACACTTACAGTAACTGTAAGAGCGATTGCTAATAAAGATATAACTTATTCAAATGCATGGAGATTTATAAATAAAGAAATGTTAGTAGCTTTATTTAATGGGATAGTTTTTGCGTTAATAATTTCTTTTGGTTCTTGGTTATGGTTTTCAAATATAGATTTATCAATTGTTATATTCACAGCAATGATTATCAACATGTTAGCTGCAGGATTTTCAGGTATAGTTATACCGCTGATTTTATTTAGAATTGGTGCTGATCCTGCCTTAGCAGCAACTGTATTTGTAACAACAGTTACTGATGTAATTGGTTTCTTTGCTTTCTTAGGGCTTGCGGCTTGGGCTCTAATTTAGTTTGTTTCTCTTACTTTCGTTCCAAATTGCATAATAGTTTCCTAGAAAAATTAATGCTGCACCAATTATTACAAAAATATCTACCTTTTCTTGGTAAATATAAAAACCTAACAAAGAAATTAATGGTAATCTTAGAAAATCTACTGGATTTACTAGTGAAGCATCTGCCAACTGCATTGCTTTTGTTAGAGAATAATGGCTTAAGATTCCACATAAACCTATAAGTAGAACCCATGGTAAATCTTCTAAAATAATCATATTTATTTTAAATAATGAAGCACCAAGGGATAGAGGAAGTTGAATAGCCGACATCCAAAAAAGTACAGAAATTAAACTGTCATGTCGAGTTAGGGCTTTTGTAGTTGTATTTGTGATAGCAAAACCAATTGCAGAAAAAATCATAATTAGAGTTCCAATACCTACAATATTAAAGCCCGGTCTTAAGATAATAATTATTCCAATTATACCGAAAAATAGAGAAATAAATTTTGGAAGACTCATTTTTTCTCCTAAGAATAATATAGCCAATATCGCAACCCAAATAGGTGTAGTAAATTCAAGGGCAAATACTTCGGATAAAGGAATTAACGTAATGGCTATAACCCAGCCAGTTGTAGCAAGAAAATGGCTTGTATTTCTAAGAATTTGAAGAGGAAATTTTTTTGTTTTTATATTTCTAAGTTTTAATACAAATGGTAATAAGAAAATTAGACTTAAACTATGTCTCATTATTTGTATCTCAAATGGTCCGTGACTGTCGGATAATTCCCTAGCTGCTATAGCCAAAAGGCATAGGGATACAACCATTCCTATCATCCAAAGAGAACCTCTAATATTTGGGTGAATACTTGAAAAGATTGATTTCAATATAATCCTCTGTGTATTAAATTTTAAGGGTTAATTAGAATCATTTTTAAAAAATAGTTTATAATCGTAATCGAGTATATACTTTTATAATCAGTCTTTGTAGAATGTAGTAAGCTTGAAGGCAATATATTATTTAAATTTAGTGGGGATTAATAATGATTAGTAAGGATTCTAATGACGAAGTTGTAATTGTTGGGATGTCTAGAACTCCTATAGGGAATTTTCAAGGAGAACTATCAAATAAAACTGGTCCAGATTTAGGTGGTTCGGCAATTGAAGCTGCTATTAAGAACTCACAAATTAAACCAACGGAAGTTGATGATGTCATTATGGGGTGTGTTTTACCAGCAGGCCTTGGTCAAGCTCCAGCTAGGCAAGCCGCTTTGCAAGGAGGTATACCACTTAGCGCAGGTGCCACAACAGTTAATAAAATGTGTGGTTCAGGAATGAGATCTTTGATGCTGGCTGTTGATCAATTAATAGCAGGTTCAAGCTCGATAACTGTAGCTGGTGGTTTTGAAAGCATGACAAATGCTCCTTACTTATTAGATAAAGCTAGGGCAGGATATAGAATGGGTAATGGAAAAGTTTATGATCATATGTTTTTAGATGGTCTCGAAGACTCTATCGAGAGTCCAGGAAAACTTATGGGGTCTTTTGCAGAAGATACTGCCCAAGAATATCAGTTTACTAGAGAGCAGCAAGATAATTTTGCAATAGAATCTCTGAGAAAAGCCAAAAAGGCAAATGAAGATGGTAGTTTTAAAAATGAGATTGTACCTATAAGGGTTAAGTCTAGAAAATCAGAGACTATTGTTGAAAAAGATGAACTACCATTTAAAGCAAAAATAGATAAGATACCACAACTCAGACCAGCATTTACAGAAGGAGGCTCTGTAACAGCAGCTAATTCATCTGCAATTTCTGATGGTGCTGCTGCTCTTGTTTTAATGCTTAAATCCACAGCCGAAAAAAAAGGTCTTAGGCCTTTAGCCAGAATATTAGGGCACGCTACACATAGTCAGGATGCATCAAAATTTACAACTGCACCCATAGGAGCGATCAAGAAACTTTATGAAAAAATTAATTGGAGTGGTAAAGAAGTCGATTTATACGAAATTAATGAAGCTTTTGCTGTTGTAACCATGGCAGCTATGAGAGATCTCAATTTAGATCAAAGTATTGTTAATATTCATGGTGGTGCCTGTGCATTGGGCCACCCTATCGGAGCATCTGGAGCTAGGATTGTTGTGACTTTGTATAATGCCCTTAAAAAAAATAATCTAAACAATGGCATAGCTTCCTTATGTATAGGAGGAGGCGAAGCTACAGCAGTGGCAATAGAGATCCTGGCAGCATAGAATCTGTATGGAAGATTATATAACCTTTTATATTTCTTTTGGTTCTCCTTTTTCATATATTGCATCTCAGAGAATTGATGAAATAGCTTTAAAGCACGATAAAAAAGTTTTATGGAGACCAGTAAGACTTAGAAATGTTTTAAATATAGTTTATTCTGACTTTGGTGGAATAAATATCCCTAAAATTAAATTGGACTACATGAGGCTTGATAGTAAACGTATGTCAAGTTTTTATGGGCTTCCATTCATACCACCAGATGATAAACCACCATTTGATTGTGACGAGGTATATCATTGTGCGTATTCATTAGCTAATGGAAATGAGGATGTTTTAAGAAATATTAGTATGTCTATAATTTCCTCAATATGGCAGAAAGGTATGATTTTAAGAAATACAGAAGATTTAGTTTATTGTCTTTCAAAGTTTTATACTTCGAGGAATATAATTATTAATAGCATAAATGATAGGACTGGTAGGGAGTTGCATAACGAATCAATTTCGAATGCAATTAATTCTGGTATGATTGGTTCACCATGGTTTACTTATAAGAACAAGGTGTTTTGGGGAAATGATAGGTTGGAGTATTTAGATGAAATTATTGCTATCTCAAATTGAAATTTTAATATTTTTCTAGTAATGGTCCAAATCCATTAATTTTGTCTTTAATATTATTTGTCCTCAATGCATGCCAAAATATTGAAGTATTAATTGCAATTACTGGTAATCCAAGCCAATCCCAAGCTTTTGCTGCTAATGAGGCCATTGATAGGCCAGTTCCAACTTGGATAAT
>PTLN01000152.1 GCA_002938125.1 Alphaproteobacteria bacterium MarineAlpha2_Bin1 | reverse complement strand
GAGACTTTTTATATAGAGAAAAAATTGTATCTCAAGCTGAACGTGAAAGAATTAAAAAAAATATTGATAGGCATAAAATAGATTTATATAAAGGTAAGGCCTCTTTTGTTAATGAAAATACAATTTCAATAAAACCAAATAATTCAAAAGAAATTATAGTAAGTGGTGATGTAATTTTAATTGCTACTGGCTCCTATCCATTTAGACCTCCAAATATACCATTTGAATACTCCGGTGTTTACGATTCCGATACAATATTAAAAATTCTCACAATTCCTCAAAGTATGCTTGTAGCTGGAGGTGGTGTAATCGGGTGCGAATATGCATGTATGTTTGCCGCATTGGGTGTTGAAATTACACTTGTAGAGGGTAGAGATACTGTTTTAGCATTTCTTGATGATGAAATTTCTGGAGCTTTAGCTCAAGCAATGATTAAGTTGGGAGTAAAACTTGTTCTTTCATCCAAAATAGATGATGTTAAAAAAACAAATAAAAATTTCATAGTTAATCTAGATACAGGTGAAAATATTCAAGTTGAAAATATACTAGCTGCTACAGGTAGAACCGGATCTACCTCAGAATTGAATTTAAAAAGTATTGGACTAGAAACAAATCAAAGAGGAAATATCGCTGTAAATAATCATTACCAAACTAAAAAATCTCATATTTATGCAGTAGGAGATGTTATTGGTTTTCCTGCTCTTGCCTCAACTTCAATGGAACAAGCGCGAATAGCGATGGTCCATGCATTTGATTTAAAATATAAAACCTCTTTAGCACCAATATTACCCTATGGAATCTATACTATACCTGAGTGTTCTATGGCTGGCGAAACAGAGATGAGTCTTAAAGAACAAAATATTGATTATGTAGTAGGCAGAGCAAGTGCTAATTCAAATGCACGAGGCCAAATAATAGGAGATAAAGATGGCTTCACAAAACTTCTATTTGATGCAAACGATATGAGACTTTTGGGAGTTCAAATTATTGGTGAAAATGCTAGCGAATTAGTTCATATTGGATTGATAGGACTTATGACTTTTGCTACAGCAGATTTGTTTATTCAAACTTGCTTTAACTATCCTACACTTGGTGAAATGTACAAATATGCAACATACGATGCCCTTGGAGCAAAACAAAAAAGAGATGAAAAAAAGTTGAAAGCATAAATGACAAGAAATATATTTAGAAACCCAAAAACTCTTCCCAAACCAGAAGGTAAGTGGTCTCATGCTATAGAAGTTCCCACTGCATCTAGAACCTTATATATAGCTGGTCAAGCTGGATATGATAGCAATGGCATTTTACCACTAACATTTGCTGAACAGGCAGAAAATACTTATTCAAATATAGTGAGGGTTCTAGAGGATGCTAATATGTCAGTAGAAGATTTAGTAATGGGAACAATTTACATGATAGAAGAAAAAACTAATTTAGATATTCTGATTAAGGCGAGTAAAAAACACTTTGGCAAACACGCATGGGCTGGAACTTTAATATATGTTAAATCTCTTGCGTACCCGGAATTGCTTTTAGAGATTAATGCAATAGCTGCTAAACATTAATGATTTATAGATTTAAATATTTTTTAAAACAAAAAAAACTGACCTACATGGGGAAGAGAATTCTTTTTTATAAATTTTAAAACCAGTTTTTTTAATTTTTTTTTCAAGTTTAGACAAACTATAATTTTTATAACCTACTTCCCATTTATGACCATACGGATCTGCGCCTATGTCAAATTTAAAATTTTTAAGAAACTTAAAAATTTTTAGAGAAAAATTTTTTTTAAACCTATAAAGGTTTAAATATAGTCTAAAATCTAGTTGAAACCCTTGATAAGGAACAGAAATCAAAACCCACTTACATTTACTTTCAAAAAATTTAGTTAAAATATTATCGACATTTTCCCATAATAAATGCTCTAAAGTCTCACAGCAGATTATACAATCATAACCAGAAATTTCATCTAAAGTTAATTCCATAATCTCTTTCTGTAAATATCTGATATCTGGATGGGGGTACTGATTAGGCAAATAATCAACAGTTGTAATCTTGTACCCAACGTTGTGTAACATCGATGAAACTAAACCTAATCCTGGTCCAATTTCTAAAATAGAATTAATTTTAGGTAAATCTTTTAACAAATGAACCTGAAACCACTGATGCGTAATTCTTTTTTCAGAATAATATCTGAACCATTCTGATCTTCGTGCTTGTTGATTATTTGAGTAATCCATAGTTATTTTTAATTTAAAGTTTAAATGAATTTAGTTTACTAAATCATATAGGAACTGATATATCATTTTTAATCATTTCCATCGAAAATCTTGAAGAAACTTCCTTTAAACCTTCAATTTCTATAATTTTTTTGTAGAACGAATCGTATTGCTCTATATCTCTTACAATTACTTTAAGCATATAATCTACATCTCCTGCCATTCTATAAAATTCGATAACTTCTTGCATTAAAGAAATTTTCTTTGAAAAATTTTTCAACCACCCTTCTGAATGATTAGCAGTCTTAATACTTACAAATGCAATTAAATTATAACCTAGTTTCTTTTGGTTCAGAATTGCAGTATGTTTAATTATTATTTTATCTTTAGTTAGCTTATTAATTCTTTTCCAACATGGTGAGGAGGATAAACCAACCTGTTTTCCAATTTCAGCAACTGTCATTCTAGAATCTGACTGAAGAATTCTAAGAATTTTTAAATCTAAATCATCCATTCGCAAAACCACCTAATTAAAAAAAAAAATTTTAAAAAATCTACTATATAGAAATTTTATTTCTTTTTAAATAAAAATGTTGTTTATTTTGAAATATTTTTCTATTTTCATTACAAAAATATAGCAAGGGGCCTTGATATGACACTTAGAATAAATGATTTAGTTCCTGATTTTAGTGCTAACACTACTGAGGGAGAAATTAGTTTTCATGAATGGATTAATGACTCATGGGTTGTTCTTTTTTCTCATCCTAAAGATTTCACTCCCGTATGTACTACAGAATTGGGATATATGGCAAAACTTAATCAAGAGTTCAAAGAAAGAAACTGTAAAATAATAGGTATAAGTGTAGATACAATCTCAGACCACCAAGATTGGAAAAAAGATATTCAACTTTCCCAAGGTTATGAGGTAAATTATCCTCTTATTGCTGATAACAATTTAGAAATAGCTAAATTGTTTAATATGTTACCTGCAAATTCTGAAGGTAAATCTGAAGAGAGATCTGCTGCAGACAATGCAACAGTTCGTTCAGTTTTTTTGATCGGCCCTGATAACAGAATTAAAGCAATGCTTACATACCCAATGAGTACAGGAAGAAATTTTGATGAGATTCTTCGCCTTCTTGACTCATGTCAACTAACAGAAAATTATAACGTCGCAACACCAGTAAATTGGAAAACAGGTGATGATGTTATAATACCTCCTAAAGTTAATAATGAGGAAGCAATAAAAATTTATCCTGAAGGATGGCGAGATCCTCTTCCATATTTAAGATTTATACCAATCAAAAATATTAAAAGAGTAAAAAAATAACTATAGAACACATAATTGCTTAATTTGATTTAGTATATTTTATATAAAAACTTTTCGGGACTAAATCTAACTTGTACATTATGAAAAAAAATAGCTTGAGTCTCTCAAATGTTTTTTTATATGTCTTAAAATCCTTATAATTTTTTTTAGTGATATTCATTACTGACAAAAATTCATTATCACTATAACCAAGTCTTTTTTTTACTAAATATAGAATTTCATCTATTTCTTGGTTTGTTGGAGAAGTTTTCATCATTTCTAAAGCTTCATCTCTTTTAATCTGACCTGATCTTGTTAAAGCGGCATAACCTAAAAGTCTCTGGTCAATTTCAAATTTTTTTGGCATAAAATATCTATGATAAAAAGCTGTAAACTGATTTTCAAGATGATGTCCGCCATACCATTCCCAATCAAATTTATCTTTTAGAATATCCATAGCTATTTTTTTATTGTAATCAATATAATACAA
>PTLN01000151.1 GCA_002938125.1 Alphaproteobacteria bacterium MarineAlpha2_Bin1 | reverse complement strand
TAGTAGGAGCAGTTATTGCAAATAGGACTACCAGAGCTGGGATACTGCAATCGGGTGTAATCGTTCCCTTAGTAAATCCAATAAGATTAGCTGAAGAATACGCAATGCTTGATGTTATGAGTAATGGTAGATTAATTGCTGGATTTATGAGGGGTATACCTCATGAGTATGTTGCATACAACATATCACCTGATGAGTCTTATGAAAGAATGGAAGAAGCCATAGACCTGATTAAAAAATGTTGGACTGAGCCTGAGCCTTTTGGCTGGGAAGGTAAGTTTTATCAATATCGAGCAGTTTCTATTTGGCCAAAACCAGTTCAAAAACCTATGCCCAGAATTGTAATGTCAGCATCGAGTGAACGGTCTGCTAAAATAGCTGCAAAAAATCATGCCATAGCTGGAATTTTAGCACTTACAAATATGGAAAATGGTAAAAATGCGATAGCTAGATACAAAAAATATGCAAATGACTTCGGTTGGAATCCAACAAGTTTAGATATTTTAGTTGGAATGCCTTGTTGTGTTGCACCTTCTTACGAAGAAGCAAAGAATGTACTTCAATCTGGTCAAGAGTATTTTTTTGGTGTCCTTGGAGGTGGAATAAGAACGGCACAAAAACTTGTAGTTCAAAAATCAAGATACTATAGCTCTCAGGAGGAAGCCAACAAACTAAAAGTTAAGGCAGTTAATGAGAGAATGGGTCAAAAAGGTATGAGTTTTGATGAGAGAGTCGAAGCTGGCCTCATATTATGTGGAACTCCAGAAATGGTGATAGAACAAATACAAAAAGCCCATAAAGAATTGGGACATGGAAGAATGAATATTACGCTCAAAGTTGGCAATATACCTGACGAATTAGTTTCAAGATCAATGAATTATTTAAAAGAAACTGTTTTTCCTGCTGTGAAGAATTTAGGAGAAGAATTAGACCCAGCTCCAGCTCAAGCAGCTGAGTGACAAAAATTGTTTAAATCACCTGAAGAAATTTCAGAAAAAATTAGAGATATTGGCAATAGATTTAACCCTGATGTTGTCAGAGAAATCTATGAAATCTATACCCCATTACTTAGAAAAATAAATAATGATCATATATCTATAATCAGAAATTTATCTTATGGCAGGCATGAGAGAAATATTCTAGATATTCATTACCTAAAAGACACGAACCCAAAAAATATGCCGGTAGTTATTTATTTACATGGGGGCGGTTTTACAGGTGGAAATAAAAATGCTTTACCAGATGAACCTGACCTTATCCATGGAAATATTGTAAATTATTTCGTCAATAATGGTTTAATCGGAATCAATGCAACTTATAGGCTTGCACCAGAACATAAATATCCATCCGGAGCAGAGGATGTATCAAAGATAATTAAATTTGTAATTGAAAATTCAGAAAAATTTGGAATTGCAAGCGGTAAAATTTTTTTATTTGGACAATCTGCCGGAGCTAGTCACGTAGCTAGTTATCTATTTAATGATTCTTCAAAAATTACTGAATTTGACCGACTAGCTGGTTGTATTCTTTTTTCTGGAGCATACGATCTGAATTTGATCAACTCAAATGCTATTGAACAATATTATGGAAAAAATAAAGATTCATATTACAAAATGTCGTCTGTAAATTTTACCAAGAAAAATTGCTGTCCCATATTTATTTGTACTTCTGAGTTTGATCCTCCTATTTTCAAAAAACAAGGTGAAATGTTCTATGAGAAACTTCATAAAGAAGGAAAAATAGTAAAATATAAAATTATACCAGGACATAACCATATATCTCAAGTTATACATCTTAATACTAATGACAACTCTATTGGTCCTGATTTGGTAAACTTTATTAAAGATATAGCTAGAAATTAGTTATCTTTTATATACATAAAATTTTTTGGTAAATCTGTAAAAACTGATGTTACACCCCAAGATTTCAATAACTTTGCTTTTGCAGGATCATTGACAGTATAAACAAGCACTTTTTTATTTAAATTAACAAGATACTTAACCATTTTTTTGTCAATTATATTTAAGTGTAAGCCAAAATATTGGAAAAAATTAAACTTACTCTCCAAAAAATTTTTTTTAGGTAAGCGATTTATTAAGATCATTTTCCTTACCTTTTCTGACTCCTCTATTTGATTTAACACTTTAAAATCAAAACTACTTATCATTATACAAGATTGAGAAAACAAAAATTTATTAACTATTTCTTTAACCTTACGCCCAATAGAATGTTCAAATCCTTTTTCAGGTTTAATTTCAATATTAAGATTTATACTATTATTATTACAGAAGTTTAGTACGTCTAATAGAGTCGGGATTCTCTCGCCCTCAAAAGATCTATTAAACCACAAACCCACGTCATAATTTTTTAGATCTTTATAGTTTTTTGTAAAAACTGGAGAATTTACTCCTGTAATTCTAAATAGATTTTTGTCATGAAAAATAATTAATTCTCTATCCTTAGAAAATCTTACATCTACTTCCACCCATCTTGATCCGCAAGCCTTAGCTAATGCTATTGAAGCAATAGTATTTTCAGGCGCTATAGCACTTGCTCCGCGGTGAGAAATAAAAAAATCAAGAACAAAAATATTATGCCTATTCATATTAACTCAATATTACACTATTTTATTTAAAATATTTAGGATATATAATAAATTTTTCTTTGAAAGTGCTGTATATGAATAATAATAGAAAAATGATTCTCCCCTCTGTAACAAATTTTAGAGATCTAGGTGGCTATACTAACAATGATGGTTTAAAAATTAAAAAAAATACTCTTTATAGGTCAAACTTTTTTTCAAAAATGTCTTCTAAAGATCTGATAAGAATAGAGGCTTTACAAATAAAAACGGTTTTAGATTTTAGAGGACGTAAAGAAAGTAATTCAAATAAATATAAAGAATATTCACGTATTGCAAAATATGAATACTCGAAACCTATTGAAACTAAAGCATCAGTTGAACTATATAATCTATTTATTACAGGAAAACCTACTGAGAAAAAAGTTAAAAACCTAATGATTGAATCTTATAAAGAATACGCCATAGACTTCGTAACTAATTATAAATTTTTGTTAAATCTATTAACAGAAAAGAAAAATTTACCTTTAGTTTTTCACTGTACTGCAGGTAAAGATAGAACAGGTTTTGCTACTGCACTTATATTTTTTTGCTTAAATATATCATATGATGATGTGAAAAAGGATTATTTGCTTACAAATAGATTCTGGAAAACAACGTTAAATCTACCAAATAAAGTAAGCAAGTCATCGGTAAGAGCAATGCTTAAGGCAGATATTGATTATTTAAATTCAGCGTTAAATGCAGTACAAGATAAACATAAAGACATAGATACTTATTTAATTCGAGAACTAAAAATTGATAGGTTAAAAAGAAAAAAAATTCGATCTAATCTGTTGGAAAAAACTAGGTAGATACCACTGCTAAAATTACGCAACATAAACCAAAAAAAATAATTATTGAAATAGGTTTAATATCATGTTTTTTCATACGATTTATCCTTAATTTTTAATTTAATATACACATATTTGAAAAATTTGCCTATAAAATAATATTTACTTATCATTTCAAATGAAATCTTATATTTTTAGCTGCATTTAGTACTTGCTGTTTGCTAGCTGTGAATGGACTTACACAAAAACTCTGATGAATTTCAAATTTTTTTACATATTTTTTCAGACTTTCTGGAATAACCAAAGGTACCGAGATTTTTTCTAAACTTTCTTTGGTAGGATATTTCAACGCTGCATTTAATGCAAAATGATAAGTTTCAGCGGACTTAAGTAACTCAACTGTTTTCTCGTGTAGTTGTTTGGGTGAAGGGAGTCCATTAGGTCGTGCATACTCTTTTTCTTTCTTAAACCAAGGAAAAAAAAGATGCTGATCTCTTGCAAGATGCCATAAAAGATTAAACTGGCTTCCATAATAATCAAATTCTATTTTTGGAGCATGTCCTTCTTCTAATAATTGCTGAACTTTATCATCATATATCTGAAGAAATTCAATATAAAATTTTCTTATTCTATTAGGTTGTTGCATTGACATTTCAATACCACAATGTGCACCAGTCATACTTCCCCATAGAAAAAATTTTTCTACATCAAGTTGATCTAAAAAC
>PTLN01000150.1 GCA_002938125.1 Alphaproteobacteria bacterium MarineAlpha2_Bin1 | reverse complement strand
TTTTCGGGGGGAGAACAGCAAAAAGTAGAGATAAACATCTATCTAAACTATTCGATAACGCTTTTCAGAATTCAAAATCAAAAAGTAAAATTAATATACCAAGATTTAAACCAATAAGAAGGAATATCCATCTTACTAAAATTGATAATGTAGAAGAAATAAAACTAAATAAAAATAACGGTAAAATTGATGATGATTGGTTAATTCAAATTGGTGCATTTTTAAAAAAAAGTGACGCATATGCACAAATAATAAAAGCATCACAAATATTTCCTTCAGGTTTATCAGATAGTACTGTTTCAATAACAACTGTTAAATCTGATGGTAATGTATTGTTTAGAGCACGAATGAAGAAGTTACCAAAAGATAAGGCAAAAAGAGCTTGCCATATTCTTGAAAATCATGGGATTCCATGTAACGCGATTAGTATGTCTGGCAGTTGAAATAATTAACTAGTATAGATCTCTCAATTCTATATCTATTTTATTATCATTTAAAATTTTGATTAGATCAGATTTTATCTCTTTTAAAGAAGTTTCATTATCAGCTTCACATCTTAGAGTTAGGCATGCCTGTGTATTTGATGCACGTAAAAGCCACCAACCGTTATTACAATTAAATCTAATACCATCAATATCTAGAATATCCGCTCCTTGACTTTCAAGTTTATTTTTTATCGTATTTACTATTTCAAATTTTTCATTTTCACTACATTCTATCCTTATTTCTTTTGTATTTAACATTTTTGGTAATTCATCATATATCTGATTTATTGATTTTTTTTCATTATAAATTGTTTTAAGAACTCTTAAAGATGCATAAATAGCGTCGTCAAAACCAAAGTATTCATCAGAAAAGAAAATGTGAGCGCTCATTTCTCCACCAAGTAGAGCTCCCTCTTCCATCATTTTAGCCTTAATTAAAGAATGACCTGAAGACCACATAATGGGATGACCTCCTAGTTTTTTAACTTCATCAAAAAAAACTGAACTACATTTAACATCACCTATAACTTTAGATCCTGGATTTTTTCTTAATACATCTTTAGATAATATTGCTAAAATCTGATCCCCCCATATTACTCTACCCTTACCATCTATAACTCCTAATCTATCTCCATCTCCATCAAAAGCAAAACCAATATCACATTCATTTTTTCGAACAACTTCCTTTAATTGAAATAAATTCTTTTCAACTGTTGGATCTGGATGATGATTTGGGAATGTGCCATCAATTACACTGTTTATTAGATAATGTTTTCCGGGTAATTGCAGAATTAATCTAGAAATTATATTTGATGCTGCACCATTACCTGGATCCCAAGCGATTTTTATTTTATCAGGAAAAGGAATATTTTTAATCAATTTACTTACATAACTTTCCTCAAGATTTTTTTTAATCCTTGTGCTCTCTCCTTCAATAAAAATACCCCTCTCTGAGATTTCTCCAAGTTCTAATATATCATCTCCAAAAAAAACTCTATTAGGCATGATAAATTTAAAACCATTATAATCTGGTGGGTTATGTGATCCTGTAATCATAATTCCAGCATCTGCCCCTTCAGAATAAACACTGTAATAAAGCATCGGACTTGGAACACACCCTATTTCAATAATTTCTAAACCTGTTAAAAATAAACCTTGAATCAAATTCTTAGATAACTCAGGTGAGCTAAGTCTTCCGTCATAACCTACACAGACTCTTTTTCCAGAAAATTTGTTTTTCAAAACAGTGCCAAAAGAAGTACCAATAAAATATGCATCTTTATTTGATAAAGTAACACCGAGAATACCTCGAATATCATATGCACGAAGAATAGTTTTATCAAATTTATGGTTAGATTCTTTAATCAATAGACCTACTTACCTTTCTTCCTAAACTTATATAATCAAAACCTAAACTAGTTATATCGTATGGTTTATACATATTGCGAAAGTCAATTATAATTTTCTTTTTTACCAAAGTAGCAATCCTATTAAAATCAATATTTTTTGAGTCGAACTCTGACCATTCAGTCATAAAAATAATAGCATCAACATTTTCCGAAGCTTCATAGATATCTTTACACCATACTATAGGTCCTTCGAGTTTTTTTCTTGCCTCATCAATACCTTGTGGATCGTAAGCTCTTATATTAGAACCGTATTCAATTAGTTTTGGAATCAAATCCATGCTGGGACTATCTCGTAAATCATCTGTCCCTGCCTTAAACGTTAATCCTAATATTCCAAAATTTTTATTTCTTAAGTCATTATTAAATTCTTCACTTATTTTAGAAAAAACAAAAGCCTTTCTAGAGTCGTTGACTGATACAGCAGCCTCAACTATTCTAAGAGGCGACTCATTCTGGGAAGCAGTATGAATTAACGCTAATGTATCTTTAGGAAAACATGAACCACCATATCCCGGTCCCGTGCTTAGACCCCATCTACCTATTCTTTTATCTAAACCCATACCATCAGCGACTTCTTCAACATTTGCCCCAATCTTCTCACATAAATTTGAAATTTCATTAATAAAACTTATTTTAACAGCTAAAAATGCATTTGATGCATACTTAATTAACTCCGCTGTTTGAGTATCAGTTTGGAAATACAAATTTTTGTTACTTTTGATTAACGGTCGATGTAATTCGTATAAGGTAGAGTGAACTTCGGGATAATTACTTCCAACTATTACTCTACTTGGTTGCATAAAGTCATTAACTGCGAGACCTTCTCTTAAAAACTCGGGAACAGACGCTGTTTTGATTATTTTATTATTAGATTTAGTTTTAAAAATTTTTTCAATAATTTTCATTGTACCTACTGGAACAGTAGATTTCATAGCAACAATCGTTTCCTTTTCTATATTTTTGGATAATTCCTCGGCTACTGAAAATACAGAACTTAAATCAGCTTCTCCATCCTCTTTGCCTCTGGGAGTTCCAACAGCAATAAAAATAATATCAGCATTATTTATTTCACTAATTAGATCTTTAGAGAACCTTAACCTACCCTCTTTCATATTCTTATGAACAAGATCTTCCAATGAGGGCTCAAATATTGGAATTATACCAGTATTTAAATTATCAATAATCTTTTCATCTTTATCAATGCAAACAACATTATTACCTAATTCTGAAAAACCAACTCCCGAGACAAGACCTACATAACCAGTTCCGATCACTACAATATTCATTAAGATCTCACTTTATATAAACGTCCGCAAGTAATTAAGAATTTCATCGGATAAGTCACCCCTATCTATTCCAAAAGCAATATTTGCCCTTAAATAGCCGATCTTACTTCCACAATCAAATCTTTCACCATCTATTTTTAAACCATAATAGTCTTCGTGTTTAGCCGTCCAAGAAAGCGCATCTGTAAGCTGAATTTCATCTCCGGCACCTTTGGTTTGTCTATCAAGGTATTCAAAAATCTTAGGAGTCAAAATATACCTTCCAACAACAGCATATTTTGAGGGAGCTTGATTAAATATTGGCTTTTCAACTAAACCCTTGATTTTAATTTTATCCAATTCTTTATAATCAACATCCAAAACTCCATAACTTGAAATCTCTTCTCCTTCAATTTCTTCAACCGCAACCATCCCACCTTCTCCATCATATTGGTCTATCATTTGTTTTAAACAACTTTTTCTAGACATAAATATATCATCTGCAAGTAAAACAGCAAAAGTATTATCCCCAATTAAATTCCTAGCACACCATATAGCATGACCTAACCCAAGAGGTTCCTGCTGCCTAGTATAAGCAAATGCTCCAGGCTTTGGCATTGAATTAATAATTTTATTTAATTCTTTATCTTTATTTCTTTTTCTTAAAAGGTTTACTAATTCATTTGATTGATCAAAATGATCCTCTATAGCTGTTTTACCCCTACCAGTCACAAAGATAAACTCTTCTATTCCTGCAGATGCTGCCTCCTCCACAGCATATTGAATAAGGGGTTTATCTACTATAGGTAACATTTCTTTGGGCAAAGCTTTGGTAGCAGGTAAAAACCTTGTACCCATTCCTCCAACAGGAAAAACTGCTTTTTTAACATTATTTGTCATATTGACCTCTAGGGTAATTTAAATATATGTTTTGCCATGCAAATCACATTTATTCAAGCATTTATAAGTTTTTTAATAATACTTCTTTTGCTTGATTTATTT
>PTLN01000015.1 GCA_002938125.1 Alphaproteobacteria bacterium MarineAlpha2_Bin1 | reverse complement strand
TCTAGAGGTTGAGTTGTTTCTGTTGGAGTAGCTAATTGCTGCTGAGCCTGATTAAGAAGAGTGACTAGTTGTTCAACTGTTTGATTTAGTTTCTCTGGAATATTTATATTTAAATTCTTATCGTTTATTTCATTAACAATTTTTGATTTATTAATAATTATACTCTCTTGACTTATATACTTATTTAAGGGTGTTTTATCTTCTAGGCTTTTTGACGGTGCCAAATTATTAAAATTTTTATCTTGTTTTTTGGATACACCGTCTATATTTTTCTTGTCCTCAAATCCATCAGTATTTAATTTATTATCAGTGTGATTAAGGTTCTTATCATTTATTATTTTATTTTCTCTGTTATTCTGATTATCTTTTATAGAAATATGATTATCTTCTTTATTTAAAGATACATCCTCTGATAAAGTTCTTTCTTCTGATATATGCTTTTCTTGTAATACATTTTTTTCATTAGAAAATGATCTGTTATTTAGATACTCTTCTTCATTAGATGGAGAATCCTCCTCAAACTTTCTAGATTCTTTACTTCTTTGAATCTCTCTTAAACTTGATTCAGGAGATCTGTGATCGCTTTCTTTAAGGTTTAAATCTTTCTCTTTCAAGAAATCTCTAAATTTATCATTACTAAAGTCATCAGAAAAAACTATTTTATCAGATTCCTTAATACTTTTTTTTCCAAATTCTGGTATATATATGTTTTCAATCGTCATTTTATAAAATCATAATAAATAAAAATATCGATAAATTATTAGCAATTGGCGAGCCAACAATTAGTTAATAAATTTTAACTATTCTCTCGCTTGGTATAGCTACAAATTTATTATTTAATTAATTTTCTATTTTAAGTTGATTGGCTTTACTAAAGATTTAATAATAATTTTTTTCCTAAAGAAGGAAATTTTTTCTTATAAAAGTTTTGTTAACTTTTTAACGGTTATATGCAGTAAATAGTCAAAATAATTTTTTATTTAATACATTCTAGTTGCAAGTTGGCATGAAATTCGCAAGTGGAAATTAGTTTTAGATTTATTAGTCGAAAGGATAACAAAATGCTTGCCCATGAGGAAGCCCAAATAAATTTTGATAAAGGTGCAAATGCTTTTTATGCTAAAGACTTTGAAAAAGCTCATTCTGTATGGGAAAGAGCTGCTGAAGACAATAATATTGAAGCTTGTTATAACTTAGGTTTAATGTATGCAAATGGTACTGGTATCGAGAGATGCTATGATAAAGCTCATTATTATTTTAATAAAGCTGCAGAAGAAGAGCATACCGAGGCTGAATACAGCCTAGGAGTTTTGTATAATATGGGATATGGAGTTGAAGAAGATCCAGCAGAAGCAGCATATTGGTATCATCGGGCAGCTGAGAAGAATCATCCTCAAGCTCAATGTAACCTTGGTTCTTTATATGAAAGTGGTGAGGGTGTCACAAGAGACTATCTCCGTGCAGTTGAATTGTATAGTCAAGCTGCTGAGTTAGGTTATGTTGTTGCTATATTTAATCTAGGAGTTTTATGTGAAAATGGAACAGGTTTAGAGAGAGATATAAAAAGGGCGATAACCCTTTATACTATTGCTGCAGATGCAGGTCTATCTCCAGCTCAATATAATTTAGGAGTCTTATATGCTACGGGAGCAAATGGCTCTACAGATATTGAGAAAGCATATGATCTATTCTCTAAGGCTGCAGATCAAGGACATGAATTAGCTAGAGAAAATCTAGAAACACTAAAAGAGGTAATAAGTGACTTAGAGACTGAATAAGAACATTATACTAGACCAATGAAAAAAACGCTGATTTAACTCAGCGTTTTTTTTGGCCTATGAATTGCAACAAATAAGTATAATTATTACTAGGAGTTTTTTATAATGAGATTCTTCTTGCCTTTTCAAGTGGTGCTCAAAAACATATTTATGAATTTTTTACCCACTATATCTATATTTGTAGGCAATAACTGCAGGATACAATAATGGTTAGTCTAGATTCCGTTTTAAGAACAGGTGTTTCGGGCTTACAAGCTAACCAAGTTGCTCTAAATACAACATCAAATAATATTGCAAATGTAAATACTGAAGGTTTTGTAAAAAGAAATGTTGGTTTCGAGTCTAAAGTTTTGGGTGGAAATCCTGTAGGTGTTATAGCATCGCCTGCTACTAGAGCTATAAATAGATTTCTCGTAAATGAAGAAAGAACTATTATTTCTCAGGAAAAACGATTTGAATCTATGAAGGTAATACACGAACAATTTCAATCACTTTTAGGTTCACCAACAGATAATTTAACATTTACAGGGCAACTAGATAGATCTTTTCGTGAGCTAACTGGTCTTGCGGTTGATCCTTCTGGATCTGTACCAAGAGTTTCTGCGGTAAATAAGCTGAAAGATTTTAGCGATGAAATAAATCGTATTTCAAAATTACTTCAAGATTTAAGGGGCGATGCTGATGTAAGGATTGAGCAGGCTCTTGCAAAGATAAATTCTGAGATTAAAGTTGTAAGTCAACTAAATCCAAAAATTGTCAAAGGTTTGAGTCTTGGTGAAGATACCACAACTCTTGTAGAACAAAGAGATATTTCTATAAAAAAATTATCTGAGTTTGTTGACATATCAACTTTTGAGATGGACGGAGGTGCTATAGGAATTACCACAGGAAGAGGCCAAGTACTTTTAGATCATTTAGATAGACAATTAGATTATTCTTCTGTAGGAACAATTACAAGTTCAACAGAATTTGAGCAGATAAAAATTCAAAAGATAAATACAGATGGTACTACAGCGCAAGTGGATGTTCTTGATCCATTTATAGTTTCAGGAAGTGTTTTTGGCCTACTTGATATGAGGGATGTCCAGATTCCAAATATGATGTTATCCTTAGGTGAATTATCCTCAAAAGTCATAGATAATTTTAATTCAGTCCATAATAATAGTTCTCCGGTTCCGCCTCCAGCACTTTTAAGTGGAAGGAATGTTGGCATACTATCTTCAGATAATCATAATTTTACAGGCTCTGTTACCATAGGAAATGTTAATGCAAATAATATCCTTGTTGATAGAGTTTCAATTGATTTTACGAATGGTACAGTTTCAAAAAATGGAGGAGGATCGGTAGCAATTGGTGGAAATACCATGAATCATGTTATTAGTGCTGTAAACACGCAATTTGGTGCAACGGCTCTATCTCTTGTAAGTGGTAAGTTATCTCTTCAAGCAGCTACTGGAACTGGCGTTGCTATTGTACAAGATACGGACTCCCCGAGTAGCAGGGCAGGAAGAGGCTTTGCAGATTATTTTGGTTTAAATGATTTACTTGAGTCAAATTCCCCTTCGCATTTTGAAACTGGTTTTTTAGCCTCTGATGCTCATGGATTCGGAACAACGGGTTCTATGACTTTAGAGTTAATAGGTCCAAGAGGTCAAAATATAAAAAGTTTTAACTTTGACTTTGCTACTGCTGGAGCTACAACATATGATGATATAGTAAATTCCTTAAATACTGGATTTACAGGTTTTGCAACTTTTTCATTAGATTCAAATGGTAAGCTTACTGGAACACCTGCTGCTAATTTAATAAATTATCATTTTTCTGCGAACACTGATACTACATCAAGAGGTGGAACAAATAAATCATTATCAGAATTATTTGGTCTTGCAAGGGGTTCTAAAATAGATCAAGCTTTTGGTGTATCAGTGAGGTCAGATATTATTGAAAACTCAAATAATTTATCCTTAGCTCAATTAGACCTGAGCGCTTCCGCGCTAGCTGGAACTTCACCAGCATTAACAGTAGGTGATAATAGAGGTGTTACGGCTTTTCAAAATATATCAGAATTACAAATTACATTTAATGATGCAGGTGATATCACAACGACTACAAAAACATTACAGGAGTATGCAGCAATGGTTCTGTCTGACTTGTCTATAAAAGCAGAAGAAGCTGAAAGTAGATATGAAGACTCAAGCGCTTTAAAAGCAGAACTATCAGCAAGGGTAAAAAATGACTCAGGTGTAAATATTGATGAAGAGTTGGCAAATATGATTTTATTCCAGAATGCGTTTAATGCATCGGCAAGATTGGTTGCAACAACAAGAGAAATGTTTGAAGAGCTATTATCAATAGCAAGGTAATTATATAAGGAAATAAATATGACTAGGATTTCTACAGTAGGTCAAAACGATTTTTTACTTACAGATATTTTTGATATTCAGAAAAGAATTGCAGAAGGTACCAGACAAATTTCTAGTGAGAGTAAATCTTCAACTTATCAAGGTCTAGCATTAGATGTTCAGGCACTAGCTGCTGCAAAGTCAATTAAATCTAAATCTGAGCAATTTTTAATTGCACATAGGGATTTATCTAGAATTACAAATGTTCAAAATTTAGTCTTAGAAGGCTTAAGTGATATTGCAAAACAATTAAAAATAGAAATGATTACTGCTAGCCAGCCTGGGGGAGGTGTAGGTTTTAAGACTGTTATTGATAATCTATATACTGATGCGGTAAATTTACTTAATATTAAGGAGAACGGTAGATTTCTATTTGGAGGCACTAGAACCGATCTTGCTCCTGTTCAAAGCCTACTTCCTGCAAATTTGGAAGCTCTTGGTGCGGGAAATCATGCTCAAGCTTTTGTTAATAACTCAATTAAACCAACAGCCCTTATAGATGATGGCCTGGAAATAACACATGGTGTAATTGCTAGTGAGGTTGCCACAGATTTATTTAATATTTTTCAAGATTTAATGATTGCAGCAACGGCATCACCAGGTGGTTTCGAAAAACCATTAACTGATAGTGAAAGAGAGTTTATAATTAGTAAATTTCCTGAGGCAGATACTGCTTTTGATACAATTAATTTGATTCAGGCTCAGCACGGAGTTGCTGCTCGTTTAGTTGAAGAAACAGCTGCTAGACATGAAAATGAGATAATGCTGGTAAATAAATTTATATCAGATATTGAAAATATAAATGTTGCTGAAGCAGTATCAAAATTAAATAATGATCAGACCGCTCTTGAAGCATCTTTTAGAGTTTTTAGCCAATTAAATTCACTTAGTTTGTTGAGATTCTTATAAATTTCATAAATACGTTCAGCAGTCAAAAAAAATTATTAAAAATAATAATATTTTGTAGAAATTAAGTTTATTATGATTTAATCATTAATTTATGGAAAACTCTTTAGGTATAGCTAAAAAGCCTTCAAATACTAGAGTAGTAGTTGCAATGTCGGGAGGTGTAGACTCGTCTGTAGTTGCGGCAATGTTAAAATATGAAGGTTATGAAGTCATTGGTATAACTCTTCAATTGTATAGCTCTAATAATTCTAACCAAAAAACAAAGACTTGTTGTGCTGGTCAGGACGTAATTGATGCCAGGAGAGTTGCAGATAGTATCGGAATCAAGCATTACGTTTTTGATTATGAAAAGGTTTTTAAAGACAAGGTGATTGATGAGTTTATTTCATCCTACCAAAACGGTTTAACTCCAATTCCGTGTATAAATTGTAATCAAGAAGTAAAATTTAAAGATTTATTAGATACTGCAAGAAAATTAAATGCGGATGCTATGGCTACTGGTCATTATATAAGAAGATTATCGAATAAAAATATAAATACTCTTCATAAAGCTAAAGATTATTCAAGAGATCAAAGCTATTTTTTGTTCAATATAACACCGGATCAACTTAAATTTTTAAGATTTCCATTAGGGGAGTTTCATAAATCTGAAGTTAGATCATTAGCAGCAGAATATGGTTTGTTAGTTGCTGACAAGAAAGATAGTCAAGATATATGTTTTGTTCCTGATGGTGATTATGTAAATACTATAGAAAAAATTGATAAAGATAAAAAAATACCTGGAAATATTGTTGATTCAAATGGAAAAATCTTAGGAGAACATTCAGGTATTATTAATTTCACAGTTGGGCAAAGACGAGGAATTAAGATAGGTAATTCCTTTCCCTATTATGTATTAAAGATTGATGCGTCAAAGAACCAAGTAATTGTCGGGCATAAAGATTTACTATTTGTAAATAGAGTAAAGCTAAATAATGTTAATTTAATAGGAAACCTTGAAGATATTAATTCGGAACTTCATGTGAAGTTAAGATCGACTCAAGTTCCAGTTGAAGCAAGTTTGAAAAAAAGTAAAGACAAGTGGTTGGTGACTCTGAGAAAATCTGAGAGGGGTGTATCTCCTGGGCAAGCTTGCGTATTTTACAAAGAAGATATGTTAGTTGGCGGAGGTTGGATAACTAGTGCTTATTAACTACCATTTTTAAAGTTTATAAATATATAGTCAATTATAGCTTTATAGGTTATAACTTTTGTCTTTGGCGGGGTAGCTCAGCTGGTTAGAGCACGGGAATCATAATCCCGGTGTCGGGGGTTCGAGTCCCTCCCCCGCTACCAGAATTGTAATTAATTGTTTCCTTCATAACTAAATTTTTTTTAAAAAAAACTAAAAATTTTGGAGTTTTTTTATTAATGGGTCAATATTCCCACCTGATCTTTGGATTATAGATGAAAACTCATCTCTTTGCGTAATTACCATACTAATGCCTTCAATAACTACATCGTAAATTCTTAAAGCATTATTAATTTTTTTTACTCTCCAATCTACTTTTACTTTGGTGCCGCTTGGTGTTTCTATTAAACTATTAACAATAAAACCTCTTTTGCCATCTTCCCTTACGTTATTTGTATAAAATTTTTCTCCTCCAAACTGACCAAGCCGTGACGCATAGGAATCGACAATAAACTTTCGAAATGCAGCAACATATTCTTGCCTTTTAATTTTAGGAGTTTTTCTCCAATATTTTCCGAGAGCATACCTAGCAATTAGTTGAACTTCAAAACCTTGATCTAGAAGTTTTTCAAATTCAGAAATTTTTTGATCTTCTGTATAATTCTCATTTGATAGCATTAAAATAGCTTTATTACCTAGGTTTTCTATAAATTTTAGTGCTTCATCTTTTTCGGCACTAATCGATAAGCTTGCAAACACAAATGGTGACAGAAAAAAAATTAATAAAGCAACAAAGATGTTTGTATTAAAATATTTCAAAAATTGACCTATTCATCTGTAGAAGTTTCAACGTAAACACAACAAGTACCATCCTCATTTAAATCATCATCATCATCTAAATCAAGTGATGGTATGTCATAATTTTCATTATTTGCTATATTTTTTCTTCTTTGAAGATAAAGACTTCTTAGCGTGGCATAATAATCCAGGGAGGTTTCTTTTAAATTGTCAATTGTATTGAGGTTTCTCTCTCTAAAATCAACTCCTCTAATAGATGTTTTAGTAGGTTGAAGCCAATTATTTTGAAGGTTTTTTGTAGTTATATTTAATGGATCAATAATTTGGTCTACACCTATTCCTATGGCATCTCTAAATGTTGATGGACCCAATATTGGGAGTACTATATAAAATCCAGGACCAAAGCCATATTTTTCAAGAGTTTCTCCGAAATTTGTATCGTTTCTTTCTATACCTAACTTGCTTGCCGTATCAAAGATTCCACCTAAGCCAAAAATAGTGTTTATTAAAAATCTTAGAGTAGTAGTTTGAGCGTTATAAATATCTGCTTGTAATATGTTATTTGTAAGAATAATGGGGCTTTCAAGATTTCTAAATATATTTCTTAAAGCATTTCTCCCAGGCTCTGGTACAGTAGAGTACAAGGTTGCTATTGGTTTCAAGAAAGCTGAGTCAATAGACTCATTAAAAATAAATACTGCTCTATTAATTTTTTCAAAAGGGTCAGGGGTTTGCTCTTGAGCATAAGAAGTATTTACCTTGCAAAGGGCTAACAATATTAGAAAAGTTATGGTAAATTTAATTAATGAATTTTTCATAGACTAATGCACGACGAAAAAATTGTTATGTAAATCATATGGTATTTAATTCTCATAAAACAACAAATCTATAAGATACATAAATAAACACCATTTTATTCATAATAAAAGATTTGATAAAAAAATTATGAGGATAATTATAAATTAATTAATTTTTCCTATATCTTTAATAATCTTACGCTGGGTAATATAAATACCTTACCTAGGGTAATCTTAATAAATTTTTATGTGTATTTTGATTGCAATTAACCTTTATTTAATATATTTATATATAAATATATTTTTATATTTATTATGGAAAATTTATTTAAAAATAATAATTCAGATGTTGGCCCAATTTCTACGCTAAATGTTCTTAAAGCGGCTGGAGAGCCAACTAGGCTCAGATTACTAAATTTAATAACAAATTCTGAATTAAAGGTCTCAGATATTACAAATATCATAGGCCAAAGTCAGCCAAGAGTTTCTAGACACTTAAAACTTTTATGTGATGCAGGTTTAATCCATCGTTTCCAGGAGGGAACTTCAGTTTTTTACAGAGCAGTTCCAAATGGACCTTTTGCAAATTTAGTCAAAAGTATAAATGCTTTGTCGTTCGGTGGTCATTTAAATGCATCAGATTTAAGTAAATTAGATAAATTAAAAGAGTTTAGGGCAATACAAGCACAAAAATATTTTGATGATATTGCAAAAAGTTGGAATGATATAAGATCTCTACACGTTCCAGAATTGGAGGTTGAAAAAAATTTACTAAAATTATTTTCCAATAAAAGTATTAACAATTTTCTAGATATCGGAACAGGTACTGGAAGGATACTAGAATTATTATCTCCAATAGTAGAGTCGGGACTAGGGATAGATACATCAAAACAAATGTTGTCAATCGCAAGAACTAATATTGAAAAAAAGAATTTAAAAAATTGTCATGCAAGATTAGCTGATATGTATAATTTATTTCTTGAAGATGGTTCGATGGATGCTGTTACTTTACATCAAGTTTTACATTTTTCAGAATATCCCCTAAACGTTCTAAAAGAAGCCTCAAGAACTTTAAGAAGAGAAGGGATGTTAATAATTGTTGATTTCGTCTCTCACGATATAGAAATTTTAAGGCGAGAACATGCGCACATACGATTAGGTTTTTCTGATGAAGAAATAAAGCAATGGTTTAAGAGTTCAGGTTTAAAGTTTTTACCTTCTAAACATTTACAGGGCGACCCTCTGACCGTTGGAATATGGGTAGGAGAAAAGTTATGACAAAGTTAAATCAATTAAAACCAATTATTAATAGATTGATTACTGGTGAAAAACCAGGTGTCTCTTTTGAGTTTTTTCCTCCTAAGTCAAAAGAAATGGAGCAAACTTTATGGTCTTCTATAGATAGACTATCAAATTTTAGTTCTAATTTTGTTTCTGTCACTTACGGAGCTGGAGGTTCAACACGTGAGAGAACTCATAAAACTATAAAAAAAATAATTGAAAATACTAATCTTACTCCAGCTGCACATTTAACATGCGTAGGTGCTAGTAAATTATCTATTAACGAAGTGGCTAATTCATATTGGGACTTGGGTGTAAGAAAAATTGTTGCATTAAGGGGGGATCCTCCTGAACAAACAAAAAAATATTCACCTCATCCTGAAGGTTATATAAATGCGGCAGATTTAGTAGACGGTCTAAAGAAAATTGCTAATTTTGATATATTTGTAGCTTGTTATCCCGAAATTCATACCGAATCAAAAAACTTTGAAGATGACCTAGACAATCTCAAGAAAAAAATTGACTCAGGTGCTACTTCTGCCATCACACAGCTTTTTTTTGATGATGAAATTTTTTTACGATGGCTAGAAAAAGTAAGATCTGCAGGAATAAATATTCCTATCATTCCAGGAATTATGCCCATTACTAATTTTTTAAGTACGGTTAAATTTTGTAAGATTTGTGGTGCCTCCATTCCAAGTTGGCTCAAAAGTTTATTTTACAGTTTAGATGACGATCAGGAAACAAGGAAACTTGTTGGGGCAGTTGTTGCTGCAGAACAGTGTAGAAGGCTTCAGGCTGAAGGAATAACTGATTTGCACTTTTATACATTAAATAGAGCTGATCTAACATATGCTATTTGTCATATTTTAGGTTTAACGCAAAAATCAATAATAAAGTAATGTTTCACCAAGATCGAATTAATAATTTAATTAGTTCTTTAAAAAAAAGAATTTTGATAATTGATGGCGCAATGGGCACAATGATTCAGAAAAAAGATCTGAGTGAGAGCGATTTTAGGAGTTCAAAATTTGAAAACTGGTCAATAGATCTTAAAGGAAATGGAGATGTACTAAATATTACTAATAGCGAAATTATAAATAGTATTCATAGTGCTTTTCTTGATGCTGGTGCTGATATAATTTTAACTAATACATTCAATTCAAATAAAATTTCACAATCTGATTATGGTTTAGAAGATTACTCAACCGAAATGAACTTTAGTGCGGCAAAATTAGCTAGATCAGTTGCTGACAAATTTACAGATAAAAATCCAGATAAGATTAGATTTGTTGCCGGTGCTATTGGCCCAACAAATAAAACTGCGTCTATATCTCCTAAAGTTGATGATCCAGCTTATAGAAATGTTTCTTTTGATGAGCTTAAAGATGTTTATAAAGAATCTGCAATTTCTTTAATTGATGGGGGTGTTGATTTTTTAATTCTTGAGACAATTTTTGATACCTTAAATGCTAAAGCAGGGATATTTGCAGTAGGTGAGATAAATCAAAAAAGATCTCACAAAGTACCACTTATGATATCTGGAACAATTACAGATTTTTCAGGTAGAAATCTGTCAGGGCAAACAGTAGAGGCTTTTTGGAATTCAGTTAGACATGCTGAACCATTATCTATAGGCTTAAATTGCTCATTTGGTGCTGAACGCTTAACTCCAGCTGTAGAGGAGTTATCCAGAGTAGCTGATACAAATATTTTGGCTTACCCAAATGCAGGTCTCCCAAATCCAATGGGAGAATATGATGAAACCCCTGATACAACTGCATCATATATTGCTGAATGGGCAAAAAATGGAATTATCAATATAGTAGGTGGTTGTTGTGGCACGACACCTGAACATATAAAGAAAATTTACGAACAAGTCTCCCTATATAGTCCAAGAGTAATTCCCAAAATAGAAAAAACTATTAAGTTATCAGGTTTAGAACCTTTTGGGGTGATATCATGACAGTAGGAAGTTTTATAAATATTGGAGAAAGAACTAATGTTACTGGTTCGGCAAAATTTAGAAAACTGATTGAAGAAGAGGATTATTCAGAAGCACTCAAAATTGCTAGAGACCAAGTTGAAAATGGTGCTCAAATCATTGATATAAATATGGATGAGGGTATGTTGGATTCTGAAAAAGCAATGAAAAAGTTTTTAAATTTAATCTCTTCAGAACCAGATATTTCTAAAGTTCCTATAATGATAGATTCATCAAAATGGACTGTAATTGAGACTGGTCTAAAATGTTTGCAAGGTAAATCGATAGTTAATTCAATTAGTTTAAAAGAAGGTGAAGAAACATTTGTAAGGCAAGCAAATTTAGTAAAATTATATGGTAGCGCAGTTGTTGTTATGGCATTTGATGAAGAGGGTCAGGCTGAAACTGCTTTAAGAAAATACGAAATATGTGAACGCGCTTATAAAATTTTGGTAAGTGAGTTAAATTTTTCTCCAGAAGATATAATTTTTGATCCAAATATTTTTGCAGTTGCAACAGGTATTGAGGAACATAATAACTATGCAATAGAATTTATTGAAGCTACAAAAAAGATAAAAAGTAATTTAGATTTTAGCTACGTTTCAGGAGGGGTCTCTAATATATCATTTAGTTTTAGAGGTAATAACCCTGTAAGAGAAGCTATGCATTCAGTTTTTTTATACCATGCAGTAACGGCTGGACTCGATATGGGTATAGTAAATGCAGGTCAATTAATTGTCTATGAAGATATACCAGTCAAACTTAGGGATAGAGTTGAGGATGTTATTCTAAATAAGCGCTCTGATGCAACCGATAGACTGCTAGAAGTTGCTGAAGACTATAAGTCAAAAGAAAAAAAATCAAAAAAAGAGAGTTCTTTGTGGAGATCCTCGGTAGTAAGAGAAAGAATTTCATATAGCTTGATTCGGGGTATATCCGATTTCATAATAGAAGATACTGAGGAAGCTAGAAAAAGTTTTAAAAACCCAATAGAGGTTATAGAAGGTCCTCTGATGGATGGAATGAATGAGGTTGGAGATCTATTTGGATCAGGAAAGATGTTTCTTCCTCAAGTTGTTAAGAGTGCGAGGGTAATGAAGCAGGCCGTTGCATACTTATTACCATTTATCGAGGAAAGCTCAACCTCACAAATAAAAAGTAAAGGTAAAATCCTTTTAGCTACGGTAAAAGGAGATGTGCACGATATTGGAAAAAATATTGTTGGAGTTGTTTTACAATGTAATAACTTTGAGGTTATAGATCTTGGTGTAATGGTGCATGCATCAAAGATTATCGAAGAAGCGATTAAATATAATGTTGATATTATCGGTCTATCGGGCTTAATAACACCATCTTTGGATGAGATGCAATATGTTGCATCTCAAATGAATTTGAAAAAATTTGATATACCTCTTTTAATTGGGGGAGCTACCACATCAAAAATACATACAGCAGTTAAAATTGCTGATAAATATCAAGGACCTACATTACATGTAGTTGATGCTTCTAGATCTGTGCCTATTGTAAACGATTTAGTTAGCCAAGAAAAAAAAATAAATTTAATTCAAAATTATAAAAATGATTATGCTAAATTACGAGAAAAACACTTTAATAGAAATGTTAAAAAGCTAGCTCCTATAGAAGTTGCAAGGAATAATAATTTAAAAATTGATTGGAAAAAGACAAAAATTACTAAACCAGGTTTTCTTGGGATAAAAGTTTTTGAAAACTACGATTTAAGTGATTTAGTTTATAGAATAGACTGGACTCCCTTTTTTCGTACCTGGGAGTTAATAGGGAAATACCCAAATATACTTAGTGATAAGAAAATTGGAGAGGCAGCGAATTCTCTTTTTAATGATGCTAAAAAAATGTTAGAACAAATAATTGATGAAAAGTGGCTTAATGCAAAAGCTATGATTGGTTTTTTCCCCTCAAACTCTCAAAATGACGATATCCTGGTTTTTTCAGATGAAGGAAGAAAAAAAAGGGGAATGACTTTAAATTTTTTGAGGCAACAAATGAATCGAAATTCTGATAAGTCAAATTTGTGTCTTGCAGATTTTATTGCACCAATAGAATCAGGTATAAAAGATTACATTGGTTTATTTGTAGTAACTGCTGGAATAAATATCGAGAAAAAAATTGAAGAATTTAAAAAAAATAATGATGATTACAATGATATATTAGTTAAAGCTTTAGCTGATAGACTTGCTGAAGCTCTAGCAGAAAGAATGCATGAAAAAGTAAGAAAAGAATTTTGGGGATTTGGAAGCAATGAAAACTTAGGTAATGATCAACTTATTAATGAGGAGTATACCGGAATTCGTCCTGCCCCAGGCTATCCGGCTTGTCCTGATCATTATCAAAAAAGGCAAATATTTGATTTTCTTGATGTAAATAAATATATAGGTGTAAATTTAACTGAAAATTATGCAATGTATCCTGCTGCATCCGTTGCTGGAGTTTATTTTAGTCATCCAGAATCTCGTTACTTTGGTATAGGTAGGATTGGCAAGGATCAAGTTGAGGATTATGCGAAGCGTTTAGAGGTATCTGTTCAGCTTGTAGAAAATAGACTAGCTTCTAATTTAGGTTATTAAATGTATAAATAAAGAATGAAAAGTATGAAATTATTTAAACAAAAATGTATAAATTTAAATTCTTCATCTATATCATTAAAATTAGAGGAAATAGAGAACTTGTTGTCTGAAGTTAATTCTTGGAATTTAAAAAATAATAAATATATTGAAAAAAAATTTGTTTTTAAAAATTATAAAAAAGCACTTCAATTTATTAATTTAGTCTCAGAAATTGCAGAAAGAGAAAACCATCATCCTGATATATCTTTTGGTTGGGGATATGCAAAAATCTCTATTCAAACTCATGATTTAAACGGCCTACATAAAAATGATTTCATATTAGCATCTAAAATAGATAGAATTTCTTAATTTAGACTATTCTTCTTTTCCGAAACCTCCGCCTGTTGGGGTTTGAATTACAATACTATCACCTGGTTCAACAACTGTTACCCAGTTTCCTGATTTATTGCGAATTTTTTTCCCATTTTCTTTTTCTACCCAATTCATTCCTTTTTGGCCGCTCTTACCTCCATTTAATCCAAAAGGCGCGATTTCTCTATGACTTGATAAAAGACTCACAGTCATTTTTTCATTAAATTTTATTTTTCTTATTGCTCCGTCGCCACCACACCATTTACCTTTACCTCCTGATCCATATCTGATTTTGTGGTATTCTAAAATTACTGGAAATCTATTTTCTAATATTTCAGGGTCTGTAATCTTTGTATTAGTCATGTGAGCCTGAACAGTTCTTGTTCCATTAAAACCTTTTCCAGCTCCAGTTCCTCCTGCAATAGTCTCATAATATTGATATGTTTTATTACCAAACGTCAAATTGTTCATAGTTCCTTGCGATCCCGAAGAAAGTTTTAGTGCTCCAATTAGCGTTTCAGTAATATTCTGAGATGTTTCTACATTACCTGCAACAACAGCACGTGGAAATGATGGATTAAGCATTGAATCATCAGGAATGATTATATTTATTGGTTTTAAACAACCAGAATTTAAAGGAATATTATCAGCTACTAAAGTTCTAAAAACATATAGAACTGCTGCAGTTGTTACAGCTATAGGGGTATTGAAATTTCCCTCGTCATGAGGAGAACTTCCAGAAAAATCTATATTTATTTTCTCATTTTTTTTATCTACATCAATATTTACACATATTCGTTTTTTATTATCGAATTCATAATTAAAGGAACAATTATTAAGTTTTTTTATTACATTTTTTATAGATTTTTCAGCGTTATCTTGCACAAAATTCATATATGCAGCTACGATACCTATACCATACTCATCAATTATGTTTTGCAATTCCCTTATGCCTTTTTTACAAGCGGCAACTTGAGCTTTGAGATCCGCAATATTATTTTTTATATTTCTTGTGGGGTATGTTGAGTCCTCAAATAATTTTATAACCTCTTTCTCATAGAAATGGTTGTCTTTTACTAATAGAAAATTTTCAATAATTACACCCTCTTGATCTATGTTATTAGAATTTGAGGGCATGGATCCCGGGGTTATGCCTCCTATATCTGCATGATGGCCTCTGCTTCCAGCAAAGAAAAGTAAATCGCTACCTGTTTTATCAAACACTGGTGCAATAACGCTTATATCTGGCAGGTGAGTTCCTCCTGTATAAGGAGAGTTAAGCATATAAAAATTTCCTGCTTCAAGAGTTTTTTTGTTTTGCTTTAAAATAGACTTTACACTTTCACTCATTGAACCTAAATGAACAGGAATATGAGGGGCGTTAGCAATTAAATTTCCTTCTTTATCAAATATAGCACATGAAAAATCTAATCTTTCTTTAATATTTACTGAGCTTGAAGTTTTTTGAAGTGTAACACCCATCTGATCAGCAATAGACATAAATAAATTATTAAAAACCTCTAACATGATTGGATCGGATTTTTTCTTTTCAATAATATTTTTATATTCAGACTTATATCTATTCAGTATAAGTTCAGATTTTTTATTTAGACTAATTTCCCACTCAGGTTCAACCACTATAGTTGCGTTAGGTTCTAATATTATTATAGGACCTTTGTAAATTTTTTTTAACTCCATATCATCTCTATTTATTTTAATAGTTTCATACCATTTATTTTTCATATAAACTTTTATCTTATTTTGATATGAACTCTTTTTCTTTTTTTTTTTATTTAAATTTATATTTTCAATTGACTCTTTATCATTAACACCCAATTCAACAACAATAGACTGGATTATCATTTGCTTTTCTGGGGAAAAGAATCCGAACAATTTAGTATGTTCTTTGGTGAAGTCTTTTTTTGAAGTTTTGATATTTTTATATGGAATATTGAGAGTAGAATCTGTTCCATCATACTTTATATTTAAACTTACATTTGAAATAATTTTTGGTTCAGTTGGATCTTGTTTATATATTTCTTTAGTCCCATTTATTATTAATTCATTAATATTCGAATTAATATGATTTAAATTAATCTCATCAAGAAGTAATTCTATTGTTTTTTCTTTCACAATTGTTAGGTTCGAATTACCAATTCCTAGAGCAGAAAGAACACCTGATAGTGGGTGAATAAAAACTTTATTTATACCTAATGCTTCGGCAACTAAGCAAGCATGTTGACCGCCTGCACCCCCAAAACAACAAAGCGTATAATTTTTTACATTATAACCTTTTTCAATTGAAATTTTCTTGATAGCATTAGACATATTCTCAACAGCTATTTTTATAAAGCCACTAGCTATTTCTTCTAGGCTCATCTTTTTTCCTAAATTTTTTTCTATCTGTAAAGATAAATTCCTAAATTTGGTTTTCACTATACTTATATTTACTGAACTGTTGCTATTTACTCCAAATGCTGAAGGAAAAAATTCTTTTTGTAATTTTCCCAAAATAAAATTTGCATCAGTTACAGTTAAGGGGCCTCCTTTGTCATAGCATGCAGGTCCTGGGTTTGCCCCAGCTGAGTCAGGTCCAACCCTGAATCGTGAACCGTCAAAGTGGAGAATTGAGCCTCCACCAGCTGCAACCGTATGAAGAGCTATCATAGGAGTTTGAATTTTTATACCAGAAATTTCTGAATTAAAAGTTCTCTCTATTTTTCCATTATAATGGCATACATCTGTTGATGTTCCGCCCATATCAAATCCAATGATATTTTTTATATTAGCATCCGTTGATGTGATAATTGCTCCTATTACACCTCCTGCTGGTCCAGATAAAATAGAATTTTTTCCCATAAAGTGTTTTGCATCTGCTAAGCCACCATTGGATTGCATAAACATTAATTTTGTATTTGGGAACTTTGATTTCAAGGCATGCGTATAATTATAAATTATAGGTGATAAGTATGCATCTAAAACTGAAGTATCACCTCTATTAATGAATTTGATTGTTGGGCTTATAATATGAGAGCATGATATTTGTTTAAATCCAATTTTTGATGCAATTTCTGATACTATTATTTCATGATCAGGATATTTGTAACCATGCATAAATATAATTGCTAATGATTTAATTCCTTTTTTATATAATTTTATTAATTGGTTTCTAGTTTTAGCTATATCTAAATTTTTACTTATTGAGCCATCTGATAAAATTCGTTCTTCTATCTCGACAACATCCTCGTAAAGTTGATCTGGTAGCTTTATATTTATATCAAATAGATTGGGTCTGTTCTGAAAACCAATTTTCAGAGTATCTCCAAAGCCTTCCGTAGTTATAAGAGCAGTCTTTGATCCTTTTTTTTCAAGAAGTGCATTCGTTCCAATTGTTGTGCCAATTTTGATTACTTTAATATCTTCAAGCTTTGGATTTAGCTCCTTATTTTTTTCAAAAAATATTTCAATTCCTTTTTCTATCGGATCTGAATAAGATTTAGAATTCTCAGATAGCAATTTTAAAGATTCAATTTCTCCATTTGGTTTTTTTGCAAGTATATCTGTAAAGGTTCCTCCTCTATCAACCCAGAACTGCCATACTTTATTTCTTTTTAGAATTTCATTCATTCTTCAAACTCAATTTTAATCCAATAATCTAAGATTTTTAGTGATTTGACAAACAATATAATATATGAATATTAATTATATTAAAATTTAATTTGGAGTCATTTTTTTGAGTATTTGGAGAACATTAATTGGAGGTGCTGCAGGCTTTGCTATTGGTGGACCTTTAGGGGCAATATTAGGAGGTGTTGCTGGCCACGTTTTAGATAAAAAATCTAGTTCTAAACAAAACTCTAATCATCAGTCTGATCAGATGGCATTTACAGTTGCTATTATTGTATTAGGAGCAAAAATGGCAAAGGCAGATGGTTCAGTAAGTACTCAAGAAATTAAAGCATTTAGAGAAGTTTTTCATGTACCTGAGCAAGATATGAAAAATGTTGGTAGAATTTTTGACGAAGCAAGGAGAGATTCTAAAGGTTTTGAACCATATGCAAGACAAATAGCAGAGTTATTCAAAAATAGAAGAAATGCATTGGAAGATTTATTAGATGGTCTTTTTCATATAGCTAAAGCTGATAATATTTTACACCAATCTGAAGTTGAGTATTTACGGCAGGTGTCTTTGATTTTTGGTTTTAATGAATTTGAATTTAATAGTATTAAGGAAAGACACAATTCATCAGGACTTTCTGATCCATATAAAATATTAGGTTTAGAAAACAATGCCAATCTTGTTCAGGTAAAAAAGAAATATAAGCAGTTAATAAAAGAATACCACCCTGACAAGTTGATTGCTCAGGGAGTGCCTAAAGAGTTAATTGAAGTTGCAAATAAAAAACTATCGGCTATTAATGATGCTTACGATAGAATTGAAAAAATGCAAAATAATTAATTTGATAATAGATTAAATCATTGAAACCAATTCATTTATTCTTAGCAATTTTAATAGCATCTGGTGCTGGGACAAATTGGGTTGGCGCTAAAATATCTGTAGACTATTTTCCTCCCTTTCTAACTATTGTAATGCGTTTTTTTATAATTGCAATTTGCTTACTGCCATGGCTTAAGTCAATTAAAGGTCAGAAGTTTAATGTATTTATGGTAGCTATTACCTTGGGTGTATTACAATTTGGCTTTATGTTTCTTGCTTTAAGGTTATCTTCAGATGTTTCAACTCTTGCAATTACGAATCAAATATATGTACCTCTTTCTGTAATTCTTGCAGTAATTTTTTTAGGAGAAAAAGTAACTCCTTTAAGGTGGGTTGCAATTGTCATTGCATTTTCTGGAGTAATTTTTATGGGATTTGACCCTATAGCTTTATCGCACATAGATGCAATTTTAGTAGTTATTTTATCTGCTATATTTTTGTCAGTATCTTCAATTTTTATGAGAAGATTGAATAACATCAATGTATTACAGCTCCAGGGCTGGATTGCTATTATAGCAATAATTCCGTTATTTATAATTTCATTTATTTTTGAAAAACATCTATGGTATGAGGTTCAAGTTGCTCCTTTGGAAGGATGGGCAGCAGTAATTTATGGCATTTTCGCAGGTTCTTTAATCTTTCATGGTGGTTGGTATTTTCTTATCAGAAGATATCCAGTAAGTACTGTTAGCCCACTAATGCTTCTTATGCCGATAGTTGGAATTTTAACTGGTGTAATTGTTTATGGAGATGAATTGACATATAGAATAATTATTGGAGGTATACTAACAATGGTCGGAGTAACGATTATAACTTTTATGAATAAAAAAAAAATGAATAGTATAGATTAAATTTATAAGGTTTAATTTTGTCTTCTTTTCATTTTTTTTTAATTATGCTAATTAATTTAGCATGGGGATTTAATTTTCTTGCGGCAAAAACAGCTATGGATTATTTCCCCCCTTTTTTAGTGCTATTATTAAGGTTTTCGCTTTTAGCAATTATTCTTTTACCATTTTTAAAGATACCAAAAGATAAAATTCTACCCGTAACAATATTATCATTCACAAGTGGTATGTTGTATTTCTCGCTCAATTTTTTGGGACTTGATTTAGCTGGAGAGCTTACTTCACCAGCAATAACATCTCAACTATTTATTCCATTTGGAGTAATTCTAGCTTTCTTTATACTTAAAGAGAAAGTAAATTTTATAACTTGGATTGCTATTTCCATTGCTTTTTTGGGTGTCATGATTTTAGGTTTTGATGACACAGTATTTGATAATTTAATGTCTTTAATATTAATCACTATAAGTGCTGTTCCTATGGCCGTAACAACAATATTAATGAGAAAGTTAGAGGGTGTTAATACTTTTCAAATTCAGGCATGGACAGGTTTTATTGCAATAATTCCCTACGCTTTTTTAACAACACTTTTCGAATATGACCAATTACTCTTAATTATTAATTCTCCAACTGAGCCTATTGTATCGATAATTTACTCAGTAATTGCGGCATCACTGATTGGTCATGGATTGCTCTATTATCTTTTAAAAAAATATACAGTAAGTATAGTAAACCCTATGTTGTTATTGACTCCTATTTTTGCTTCTATTTTTGGTATAATCTTTAGAGGTGACGTTATAACCTGGTTTTTAGTTATTGGTGCAATTTTAACATTAACTGGGGTTGCAATAATATCTTATGGGTCAAGGATTGATAATAAGAGTTAATAGATGAAAATAATTACTGGAAAACATTCACCTAATTTTAATGATAGGAAATCTCATATAGATATAATAGTAATACACTATACTGGGATGAAATCAGAACACGAAGCTTTAGATCATTTATGTAATAAATCATCTAAAGTCAGCTCTCATTATCTAATTAATTTTTTGGGCGGTATTTATTCTTTAGTAGATGAAGAAAAAAGAGCCTGGCATGCAGGAGTTTCTTGTTGGAATGGTGATAATGATATAAATAGCTCCTCAATTGGTATTGAATTGGAAAACCCAGGTCATGACTTTGGTTATAAACCATTCACGAATCCTCAGATGGTATCATTAGAGAGCCTAATTAGGTATTTAATTTCAAAATATAATATACCCTTACATAATATTGTTGGTCATTCTGATATAGCTCCATTAAGAAAAAAAGATCCTGGAGAGCTTTTTGATTGGAAAAGGCTTGCAAAAAAAAATCTTTCTATTTGGCCAAAAAAATCTTCAGTAAATCCGTTTAATAATATTTGCATTGGAGAAAAAAGTAAAAGTGTTTTAGAAGTTCAAGAAGCTTTATCTGATATTGGTTATAAAATAAATAAAGATGGTTATTTTGGTAATGAAACACAATTAGTATTAAAAGCTTTTCAAAGAAGATTTGGAAGTGGCAAATTTGATGGTTATTTTGACAACATTACCGGAATGTTAATACATAGTATTAAGAGTTTAACCAAGATTTAAAAATACCATATTTTACTCATTTTATTTTTTTCTAAATTAGGTTTTATTTCTGATCTGAAAACCTTGCTTAGTCAATTATAAAGTTGTATTTTTATGACGTGTCAGATGGTTGGATGGCTGCAGTAATTGCTGAGGAAAGTCCGGGCTCCACAGAGAAACAGTGCCGGGTAACTCCCGGCGAGGGAAACCTTAGGGAAAGTGCAACAGAAAGTATACCGCCATAATTGGTAAGGGTGAAAAGGTGTGGTAAGAGCACACCGATTTAACGGTAACGTTAAATGCATGGCAAACCCCACTGGGAGCAAGACCAAATAGGAGTAAAACGTAAATTTTACAAAAGTTTTTCTCTGAACTTTACTCGGGTAGGTCGCTTGAGACATTTGGTAACAATTGTCCTAGATGAATAGTCATCACCATTAATGGTACAGAACCCGGCTTATAGACTATCTGGCACATATACAGAACATAAAGTGAACATCTATTATTTTATTATAGTTTTTTAATAAAGAATTAGAAAACAACAGGCTGACTCCATTGACGACCATTAAAGACCATGATATCCCATATATTCCCATTATTTTGATAATTTTTATCAGAATATTTTACTTAGATAGGGGGCAGCGGTGGCATTATTCCTGTCCACCTTTTTGAATAAGATTGATAAAAAGGGCCGTGTATCTGTTCCTGCGACCTTTAGATCAGCTCTATCTGATCATCATTATAAGGGTATAGTACTATATCCATCACTCAAACATCCATCCATTGAAGGAAGCGGGATGGACAGATTTGAAAAAATTGCAGATGGAATTGATGATTTGAATCCATTTAGTGAGATTCATGATGACTTTACCAAGGCAATTTTTGGTCAAGCTTACCAACTTCAATTTGATAGGGATGGAAGAATAATAATTCCAGACTCACTTTTGATACATGCTAACATTAAGGATCAAATGGTATTTGTTGGACAAGGAAGAACATTTCAAATTTGGGAACCTGTAAAATTAAAAGAATTAGAAACAGATGTTTTAAGGAGAGTAAGAGATACCCATACATCATTGCAAATAAAAATTTCGGATTCTAAAGATGATTAAAAATAGACATACTCCTGTAATGATAGAGGAGGTCTTTAAATTTCTTAATCCGGTTGATGAAGGTTTATATATCGATGGGACATTTGGAGGAGGGGGGTATACTAAGTATTTATTGAAAAAGTCGGATTGTAAAGTAATAGCCATTGATAGGGATCAAAAAGCTATTGACGAAGGTTTTGATCTCAGAAACCAGTATTCTGATAGGTTAAAACTTGTACATGATTGTTTTGGTAATTTGGAAAAAATTCTTAAAAAAAATAATATTCTAAAGGTGAACGGAATTGCAGTAGATTTAGGTGTTTCTTCATCACAAATTGATAATGCCGAAAGAGGTTTTTCATTCATGAGAAACGGACCTTTAGATATGAGAATGAGTTCCTCTGGTATAAGTGCATCTGAGATAGTAAACACATTGGATCAAAAATCATTATATAAATTAATAAAAAAATTTGGTGAAGAAAAATATGCAAATAAAATTTCAAGAGCAATAATTATTTATAGAAATAGAAAGGTAATTAGTACGACTGAAGAATTAAGTTTGATTATATCTAAAGTGGTAAGGAGAGGTGATTCAAAGATTCATCCAGCAACTAGAACATTTCAGGCATTAAGAATAGCTGTCAATAAGGAGTTGGAGGAATTAAGAAAAATACTTTTTGCAGCTGAAAAAATCCTCTTACCTGGAGGCGTTATAGTAGTTGTATCTTTTCATTCTTTAGAAGATAGAATTGTTAAGAAATTTTTTTCAGAGAGAAGTGGAAGAGTTTCAAATAATAGGCATATGCCGGAAAAAAATAAATATTCTCCAACGTTTGATACTATTACAAAAATGCTCAGACCTTCTGAAAGTGAAGTATTAAGTAATCCAAGATCAAGATCTGCAAAACTAAGGGCAGCAATGAGAACAGATGCTGTATCATTTTTGAGAGATGGCTTTGAATGAATAGAAGGTTCTATATAGTTTTTGGCATAATACTTATTGTGTTAGTTGCTTCATTATTTCAATTGAAACACCAGGTAGTAAAACTCGAAAAAAATTTAGTTACTAACCAATCTTTAATTCAAAAGGAAAAAGAATCAATCAAAGTATTGAAAGCTGAATGGAGTTATTTAACAAACCCATCAAGAATTGAGATTTTATCTGAAAATTTTTTAAATCTAAGAATCTTAACTTTAAAACAAATAGGTGACATAGAGAAGATACCTTTTTTTATTGAAAAAAAACGTGATAAGAATAAATAAAATGAAAAAAAATATAATTGAAAATATTAATAAAGATAATGAAAAAAATTTGATTGATTTAAGTCAAGTAAGATTAGTAGTTATATTTGGAATTTTTTCTATTTTATTTATTACCCTATTTATAAGATCTATAGATTTAATTCTTTTAAATGATAAGTCATTTAATAGTTTCTCTTCTAATAATTCAAATATTGATAAAAAAAATAGGTCAGATATATTTGATAGAAGTAATGTATTGCTTGCAACAAATGTTAAATCAGCATCAATTTATGCGAACCCAAAAGAAATCATTGATAAAATAGAAGCTTCAAGCAAACTTGCATCAGTTTTAAATCATCAGAATTCATTCGATATACAGAAAAAGCTAACATCCGGTAAGCCTTTTGTTTGGATTAAAAGACAGGTAAGCCCAAAAGAGCATTTTCAGGTCAATAAGTTAGGTATACCTGGAATAAAATTTAAACAGGAAGTAAAACGAGTCTTTCCTCAACAGTCTCTTTTTGCTCATGTTGTTGGATCTGTGGGTATAGATAATCAGGGCCTATCTGGATTAGAAAAGAAATTAAATCAAAGATTATTGAAATCTAATAAATCAGTTCTTCTAACAGTAGATACTAGAGTGCAACATGCCTTAAGACGAGAGCTGAATTTGTCTATGAAGAAATTTGATGCGATTGGTGCCGCTGGTATTATTATGGATGTAGATAATGGAGAAATTATAGGGCTAGTTTCTTTACCAGATTTCAATCCTAATATTAAAATAAAACCATCTGATGATGAGGCATTTAGTAGAGCCACATTAGGAAGTTATGAAATGGGTTCAACTTTTAAACCGTTTACAGTAGCTGCCGCCCTTCAAAACAAAATTATAACTATGAAGGACGGTTATGATGCTACTAAGCCACTAAAAGTTTCTAGATTTATAATTAGAGATGACCATCCAAAGGAGAGATGGTTAAGCGTTCCTGAAATATTTAAATATTCTTCAAATATTGGTATGGCTCAGATGGCAAAAGACCTAGGTGTAGATAAGCAAAAAGAACTGTTAGAGAAATTAGGTATTTTAGATCGTTCTAAAGTTGAGTTATCGGAAGTTGGAAAGCCATTAATCCCAAAAAATTGGAGAGAAATTAACTCAATAACGATATCTTACGGGCATGGTATTGCAGTAAGCCTGCTTCAAGTTGCCAAAGCTTATGCAATATTAGTTAATGGAGGTAAAAAAATTACTCCCACTTTATTATTAAATGATAACAATTTTATACCAGATGAAAATTTTTATAACGAAAGAGTCATTTCTGAAGATACCTCAAAAAAAATAAGAGGTCTTTTGAGGTTAACTGTAAAATCTGGTACAGCAAAAAAAGCTGATAGATTGGGGTATGAAATAGGTGGAAAAACAGGAACAGCAGAAAAACCATCTAGAGGTGGTTATCAAAAGGACTCAATTATTACATCTTTTGTAGGTGTTTTTCCTATGGATATGCCTCGCTATGTGATTGCCATAATGTTAGATGAGCCAAAAGGCATAAAAGAGACACATTTTTATCGTAGTGCTGGATGGACTGCAGCTCCCACTGTAGGAAATATTATTGAGAGAGTGGGGCCATTATTAGATGTAATGCCTAACAAAACTAAAAATTATTGGAAGAATTTCGAAGCAACATATATTTCGGTCAAGTCTAATGAGTAAATTTTTATCAGATTTAATAAGCGCTGAAGAAAATATATCTTCAATACAGGTTAATGGTCTTACTTCAGATAGTCGTGACGTATTACCTGGTTTTATTTTTGCAGCTTTACCAGGAAAAAAAAATAATGGTAAAAGTTTTATTTGTGATGCAATAAAAAAAGGTGCTGTTGCTGTTATTGCAGAAACAGGAACAGAAATAGATGGTTCAGATACTGTTCTCATTACCTCTGATAACCCTAGATCTAAATATGCAAAAATTGCATCAAAGTTTTATAAAGAAAAACCTGATTGGCTAGGAGCGGTTACGGGAACTAATGGAAAAACTTCAGTAGCAAATTTTACATTTCAATTATGGAAAGCAATGAATTTAAATGGCGCTGCTATTGGTACCTTAGGGATAAATAGTATTAATTACAGATCAAATTTAGAATTGACTACTCCAGAGCCTGTAACTTTGCACAAGGAGCTTTCAAAGATATATAACAGAGGTTTAGATTACGCTGTTATTGAGGCTTCAAGCCATGGTTTAGATCAATCTAGATTAGATGGAATTAAGTTTGATGCTGCAGCATTTACTAACTTATCTCATGACCATTTAGATTATCATTCTACTTTTGAAGAATACAAGAGAGCTAAACTCAGGTTATTCACTGATTTGGTTAATACCAATGGGGTTGCAATACTTAATAGAGATAGCAATGAGTTTTATGAGTTTAGAAACGCTGCAAGAGAAAGTAACCTACCTGTCATGAGCTATGGTATCAGTAAAAAATCTGATGTTTGTATTTTGTCAATTACGACTAAAAATATAGGTCAAGAACTATTAATAGATGTTAATGGAAAAAAAGAGAGAATACTATTTCCGTTATTTGGAAATTTTCAAGCACATAATGCAATTTGTGCACTTTGTTTGGTAATTGCATCAGGAGCACGGGTAGATTCTGCTATAGATTCTTTAGGTCACTTAACTGGTGTTCAAGGTAGGTTAGAGCTAGTTGTTGAGCTACCAAATAGATCAAGAATCTTTATCGATTACGCTCATTCTCCCGAAGCATTAGAAAAAACATTACTCTCACTTAAAAATCATACTAAAGGTAACCTTAATCTAGTTTTTGGATGTGGTGGAGATAGAGATGAGTCTAAAAGATTGACTATGGGTCAGATAGCTCAAAAGTATGCAAAAAAAATTTATATAACAGATGATAATCCAAGAAATGAAAGTCCTGAAAAAATCCGTAA
>PTLN01000149.1 GCA_002938125.1 Alphaproteobacteria bacterium MarineAlpha2_Bin1 | reverse complement strand
AGAATTTTGAAAATTAAGTTGTTAAATAAACTAACAATAATAACCTGACGTAAAACAAATAATTTTTAATAAAAAACTATATATTTTATAAATTATCGATTAAAATCTTATCTTTTTCTCTCTATGTAAAGAGAAATTATTATTTTTTCATATATTTCTTAAGGTTTATTGTTTTGGAATTAGCAAATTGGAATAAAATTAAAGAAAAAAGGTTCGAACTTCATGTGGAAGGCTATACTGAAACTGACAGTGATGAACCATATTTCTTAACACCTTACTTTGGAGAATTGCCAGAAAACATTGATAGTGATGCCAAAAATAAAATAATTAAAAACTCAAGTCATCAAGCATATTTTGTAGAACAACCACCATTTTCCACAGTTCCTGCTCATTATCATGATACTAATCAATTTCAGGTATTTTTAGAGGGGAAAGCAGTATTTGGAAAGAAATATATCAATTCTGTAACAATTCACTATGCTGGCGGACATACTCCATATGGTCCAATTGTTACCGAAAAATCTAGTATAAAATATTTAACTCTTAGAAATAACTGGGATTCTGGTGGTAAAAAAATGCCAGAGCAAAAAAAGAACCTCATTTCTGTCCCAAGAGTCTTCTTCTTGTCAGACAAAATATCTTTTAAACAAAAAATTAATAGAAAATATATTGAAGAAATTTATTGGGATAAAAGTACACACTTGGGGATTTCTTTATTTTATTTACCAAAAGATTCATCTAGTGATTTTTCTTTTCCTAAAATGGGTTATGGAAAGTATTGTTTAGTGCTTTTAGGTTCAATTTTATATGATTCTTCGGATATAGAGGCGCAAAGTTGTTTCTATCTTAGAAGGGATGAAATTTATAATTTTAAATCAGGCAGGGAAGGTGCAATAATATTATCAATGCAATTTCCTATAGAGCCCATATAAGTTATTACTACAAGTTTGAAAAAAATTAGCACATATACTAAATGTTGTGATAACCATCACTAAAGGTTTAATTTTTAAAAAAAATCAACCTAAATAATCTACTTACTAAGTACAAATGGTTTGATTAAAATTGATCAATATATATTATAACCTCAGTTTAATTTTAGTATATAACTAATTAGCCCTGTTGCTAATAAAGGAGAGAGCAAATGGTAATGATGCCAGACAATTTTGTAAATCCAATGGACTCCATTGGAGATGCTGCAGGAGCTGCTTTTGAGCAAGCACTTGCAGGCGGGGCTGACCCTGCTGCAGCTTTTGAAGCAGCTGGTGCTGCTGCCCAAGGTGCTGCTGAAGGTTTAGGAATCCCGATGGAAGTATTTGGTCCTGTTATGGGAGCTGCTGCGGATGCTTTCCAAGGTTCTATTGCAGGTGGGGCTGACCCTGCCGCTGCATTTGAAGCAGCTGGAAATGCAGCTGAAGGTGCTGTTGACCATGTTGCGCATATTGAAGCTGCTGGTGAGCAAGCTTTTACTGAAGCTATGGCTGACGGTGCTGCTCCAATGGAAGCATTTGAAGCTGCTGAGGCAGCATGTGGTGATATGTGCGCAGATATGGGTATTCCACCTGACGCTTTTCAAGCAGTAGCCGGTCCAGCACATGATGCATTTCAACAAGCAATGGATGCTGGAACCCCTATGGAAGGATGTTTAGACGCTGCTGTTCAAGTATGTGATGGTGCAATCGAAGGTTTCGCTGATTGTTGTCCTAATGACATGGGTCCTATGTGTCAAGGTATGCCTCCAGAAGGTGGATATGGTCCAGAAGGTTTTGCACCTATGTTCGGTCCAGCAATGGAAGGCGGTCCTATGGAAGGCGGTCCTATGGAAGGTGGCCCTCAAGAATTTGCTGCATTAGATGATGCTTTAGCACCTCCTCCAGGTCCAGAAGGTCCAGCTGAATTTGGTGGAGATCCCGTTGGTGGCGCAATGGATGCCAATATGGCACAAGGTGGTGCACCAGAAGGTCCACCTCCTGGAGATCCAGCTGGAAATGAGTTTGCAGATCCAGGTATATCCCCTGAGGGAGAACCTGGTGATGAACAAGGTGGTGGAGATGATTTTGCTGCATAATTAGTGAAATTAACCATACTTGATTATATAGTAGTTATAATAAAATAATTAATCATCGAGGGTCTATCCCTCGGTGATTTTTTATGTGTATAATATTCAAATTTTTTTTCACCACTTAATTTACAGAAGTTAAAAATTTTGATTAATAAAAGAACAGCTAGATCTGCTGCGTTAGGTGTAATATCTATCGCAAATCAATTTGGAGTTAGGATAACTCATGAATCTATCGAACAGATGATTGATAGACAGAGCTTAAGTTCTTCAAAATCGTTTAAAAATAAATTTGCTGAACTAGGTATTACCGCAAGATTTAAAAAAACATCCTTAAATGAAATAAAAAATAAATCATATTTTTTTCCGTGTGTTGCGCTTCTAAAGGATGGAAGTTCAAGAATTTTAATTAGCTATAAATCCTTAAATGAAGCTCCAGGTATGTTTTTATTAATAGATCCTTTAGACTCAACAGGTGAGGTACAAAATTTAGATGAAAATTCATTTAAAGAAAAGTGGAGCAGAAATATTGTTTTAGTTTCCAAGTACAGCGGAATAGGTGCTCAGGATAGAATTTTTGATTGGAAATGGTTTCTGCCAGAGCTTCTTAGACATAAATGGTTGATTTTAATTACTCTTCTTACTTCAATTCTAACTCATATTTTAGGCCTTGCTCCTATAATTTTTATTCAAATTTCTTTAGATAAGGTTTTGGGTTATGGTGCTGTGTCTACGCTGCATCTTTTAACTGCAGCAATTGTCTTGGCATTAATATTTAATGGTATTTTGGGATTTGCTAGAGATTATGTAGTAAATTTTATTTCAACAACAATTGAAGCTCGATTAGCAGGTGATTTATTTGACAAAACTCTTGCTCTACCCACTCAAACATTTCAAACCAGCGGAGCGGGAGAACTTGAAGGAACACTTCAAAGTCCAGCACAGGTAAGGGTTTATTTATCAAGGCAGATTTTAACTAATCTTTTCGATGCAACAGGTATTCTGATATTTGTTCCAGTATTATTCGGTTACAGTCCTTATTTAGCACTTGTAGTTGTAGCTTTCGGAATAATTTCTGGTTTAGCATCACTTTTTGGAAAATGGAAAGAAAAATCTCTAAATTCTGATTTAGGTTCTTCTGATAGAGATAAGCAAAGAACATTAAGAGAAACAGTAACAGGAATAGAAGCAGTAAAAGTTTTCTCTCTAGAAGATCTTCAAAGAAAGGATTGGAGAAGAAATGCTTCTCGTACAATTCACAAATTAAATGACAAAACTAGAGTTACAAATATAGTAAGTAATTTTAGCAGTACACTTCAACAATTAATGACTGTTGCAATTGTTTTTGTAGGTGTAAACCTTGTGTTAGCTGGAGGTTTATCTGCAGGTGCAATAATTGCAGCAAATATGTTAGGAGGAAAAGCTGTAGGTCCTATAAAACAACTTATAACTTTTTTTGCTGATTTAGATGGAATGAAGAAAGTTCTCGATCAAATTTCAAAAGTTTGGAATGGACAATCTGAAAGAAGTCAAACAGGATCTCAACTTACAATTAAAGGTAATTTAAATATCAGAGATGTGAGTATTAATTTTGGAGAAACTAGTGCATTAAATAAAGTTTCAGTCCAAATCCAAGAAAGATCAAAAATCGCAGTTGTAGGTGCATCAGCATCCGGTAAAACAACATTACTTCGTCTAATTCAAGGACTATTAGTTCCAAATTCAGGCCTTATGGAAATTGATAGTTATAATATTAGATCGATAGATTTAAATAATTATAGGGGGCAAGTTGCCCTTGTTGACCCAAGACCAGTTTTTTTTACAGCTACAATAGAAGAAAATTTAAGAAGGATAAAACCAAAAGTTAGTGATAGGGAATTAGAGGAGGCATTTAATATTTCAGGATTTGATTCTGTTCTCGACTCATTACCACAGGGGTTAAGTACTGAAATTGATCAATCTGGTTCTCCATTATCTCAAGGTGATCGGATATCTCTTGCAATTGCTAGAAGTTTGATTGAGAGACCTAAAGTATTATTATTTGATGAAGTCTTCTCCAATTTAGATAAAATGGCTCAATTAAACTTACTAAATAATATTGATGAATTGTCAAGAAATAGAACATTTATTTTAGTTACTCATGATTTACGTTTT
>PTLN01000148.1 GCA_002938125.1 Alphaproteobacteria bacterium MarineAlpha2_Bin1 | reverse complement strand
CCAAAAATTTATCAATAATACTTAAATTAAATACACCAGATTCATCTTTAAGTCTTTCTAATGCATCTGTAGCAACAATTACTCTTTCACCAATTATTGCTTGACTATCCTCCTCTTTTTTATCAACTCTAACAATGGAGTATTCAATCTTTTCATTATAGGCTATTGCTCTATTAGCGGGGAGAGTCCAAGGTGTAGTTGTCCAAATCAGAATAGTCATATCATGAAACTTTTTTGATGACTTTAAGATAGGGAATCTAGCAATTAATGTCTCGGTATTCTGATCATGATATTCTACCTCAGCTTCAGCTAAAGCAGTTTTTTCAACAACTGACCACATCACTGGTTTAGACCCTCTATAAAGGCCTCCATTCATCAGAAATTTAAATATTTCACCAGCTATCTTTGCCTCTGAAGAATAGTCCATTGTAACGTATCTATTATCCCAATCACCAGTAACACCTAAACGTTGAAATTCAGTTTTCTGAATAAAGATCCACTTTTCAGCAAATTCCCTACACTCTTTTCTAAAGTCATTAATAGGAATTACATCCTTATCTTTTCCAGACTTTCTATATTGTTGTTCAACCTGCCACTCTATTGGTAGGCCATGACAGTCCCAACCTGGAATATAATGAGAGTTTTTGCCCATCATTTGCTGAGAACGACTTACAATATCTTTAAGAATTTTGTTTAATGCCGTGCCGATATGAATATGCCCATTAGCATATGGAGGTCCATCATGTAGTATAAACTTTTCTCTATGTTTAGATTTTTGCCTAATCTTATCATATAATTTTTGCTGTTCCCACCGCTCAAGAACTTTTGGTTCATAATTAGGCAGACCAGCTCTCATTGAGAAATTTGTCTTAGGCAATAGAATTGTTGATTTGTAATCTTTATCCATAATAAATTTATTTAGTATAATTCAAAATTAGTGATTTATGATATGTAAGATAATCATTATTTGCTATAATACTCCATAGAAAAATCAATTTTACTCAGAAGTTCGTTACTTTTTTTGCAATCAATTGCCATTTGTTTTTTTAAACTTTCTATATCTAAAAATCTTTCTTCTGGTCTCAAGTACTTTACAAATAAAACCTCTAATTCTTTTCCATACAAATCACCATCAAAATCTAATAGATATACCTCTAAAAGCACACCCACGCCATCAAATGTCGGCCTTACACCAAGGCTGGCTGCACCCTTATAAAAAAGATCTTGCCCTATAATATTTACCCAAACGGCATATATGCCCAGAGAAGGTTGTATGTATTCACCTAATTCGATATTTGCTGTTGGGTAACCTAACTCTCTTCCTCTCTTATCACCATTGATTACATTTCCTCTAATTGACCACAATCTTCCCAATAATCTTGCTGCTTCTTCAGGCCTTCCACTTTGGATTAATTCTCTTATTGAACGAGAGGAATATAAGCTTCCAGAATTAGATACCTGGGGAGTAACCACTAATAATTCAAAATTATTTTTCTCGCTTGCATTTTTAAGCATTTCAATATTGCCTTTTCGATTTTTACCGAAAGCAAAATCATGGCCCACAACAACCCCGCCAATTGAAAGCTGTTCTAAAAGATGTTTTCTAATAAAGATAGAAGCTTCAGTTTCTGATAATTTTTTATTAAATGGAACACTAATTACAAAATCAACATCCCACTTTTCTAATATTGATAATTTTATTTTTCTTGGAGTTAATCTGAATGAAGCATCTTGAGGTCTAAAAAACTCTCTGGGATGAGGATCAAAAGTCAATACTCCTAATGGTAAATCCTTATCTATAGAAATCTTTCTTGCTGCTTCAATTACAGATCTATGACCAAAATGGAGTCCATCAAAATTACCAATCGCATAGATTGAACCTTTAAGGTTTTGAGGTATTAAAGAAAAATCTCGAAAAATTTGCATATAGACTCAATTAGATTGATAATTTAAAATTAGATTATATAGAAAAATAGGACTATTTTTTAATAACTAATTATTTAAATAATATCAAGACCATTATGAGTTGGTTTTTTTGAAAAAACTTCTTTAATAACTGGGGAAAAGAATTCTAAAGACTTAGATTTAAAATTTGGGTCAAAAGCAGGCATATCCCAGTATTCACAAAAATTGTGGGCAGCATCAAACCATTCATTATCTTTATGCCGGTCTCTAATATTTGGATCTGCTCCAATTTTGTCAAAAAAGAAATACCCCTGGAATTCTGGATGAAACTTAACAATATTATAATTTGCCTCATTTACAAATGGTTTTAAAATTTCAGCAGCAAACGCTCCGTGATTATCGGGAGCGAGACTATCCCCAATATCATGAAGTAATGCACATACAATTTCCTCATCACTTGCGTTATCTTTGTATGCTCTGGTTGCTGTTTGAAGGGAGTGTTCTAACCTGTCTACTTTCAATCCTAATTTAGGACCTCTTAGATTGGATAAAAAAGATATAACTCTTTTGGATAAATCATTATGCTGTTCAATTAAATAGGGGTAAAGAATATCAAAATCAGATTTTTTTGCCTCATCCAACCTTGTAAATTCAACTTCTTTATTAGTGTTCATAATTTTAATTCTCTCCATAACATTTTTAACAACAAGAATTCAAATAATAAATGTACTAAAAAATATGTCTGTAATACTATCTTATATTATTAAATCAATTATAATAAATTTAAATATAATATAAATAAATTAATTTTATAAAGGGAATTTAGAATGAAAAAAAACTCAATTTTCCTAGAAAAAAACGGAAATATTGGTTGGATTATTTTAAATCAACCGGACAAACGAAATGCTATTTCAAAAAATATGTGGGAATTATTACCTGAACTACTAGAGACAGCAAAAAATGATAAGGATATTAAAGTTGTAGTTTTAAGAGGAGCAGGCGAAAAAATATTTGCTGCGGGAGCAGATATTAGTGAGTTTCAAGATATTCACTCAAAAAAGGATGTTTCTATTAGATACAATCAAATCATTCTAGAAGCTGAAATAATGTTGACAAATTTTCCTAAACCGACGATAGCAATGATTTATGGAGCATGCGTTGGAGGAGGTTGTGGTCTAGCTTTGGCCTGCGATCTAAGATTTGGTGATAAAAATTCAAAATTTTCAATACCTCCTGCAAATCTTGGCTTAGTTTACAGCCTGCATGGTACTAAGTTATTAATAGAAAAAGTCGGACCTAGTGTGGCTAAAGATATGTTATTCTCGGCAAGGTTCGTACATTGGGAGGAAGCACAAAATATAAGACTTCTAGATAAAGTTTTTGAAGAAAAAGATTTAAAAGTTAAAACAATTGAATATTGTAATGCTTTGTCAAATAAATCAAGCTATACAATTAACTCCACAAAAAAAATTATCCAAATGATTTTAAATGGACAAACTGAAGATAACAATATTACGTTAGACTTATTTAATGCAGCCTTTACTGGTGATGATTATATAGAAGGGACAAAAGCTTTTTTAGAAAAGAGAAAACCAAATTTTAATTAAATCATGAAAAATTACTCACTTTCATATTACAATTTAACTTTTTTTCTAATTCTTCTGATATTTTTAAAATTTTGAAATCTTCATATTTTCTACCTATGAATTGCATTGCTATTGGAAGTTTATCTTGCGAAAAACCTACAGGAATCGATACCGAAGGAGATTCAATTAAATTTGAAATGCATGTAAGGTCAGCTTGAGTGTCATCTTTTTGACCAAATTTAAACGGTTTTTGTGGAGTAGTGGGTAAAAAGATTGCATCACATTTCTCAAACAAATGATTAAACTTAACCTTTATTTCATTTATATAACTCTTTGACTGTAATAGTTTAGCTGCAGTTAGCGTTTTACCATATTCAAGAAATCTTATTAAATCCTTTGATAAAAGTTCAGGATTGTTCTCAAAGTCTAACTGATGATTTAAATATGCTTCAGCTTCTATAATATTAAAGCCACTTCTTCTCGCCTTAGTAAAATCAATTTTCGCAGATAATAATGAGCAAAGAGGAAAGCCTAGCTCGCCTAATAATTTAATACACATATTATATTTTTCAATTATTTCAATATCTATATCAAATTCAGTTAAATCGTCAAAATAACCAATAATAAAATCTTTTTTTAAAAGTACAAAATCCCTTTTGATATTTATTTTTTCAGACTCTGCACAATTTGGATCAAAACACATTAATAAGTCCAATATTAAGGATAAATCTTTTACATTTCTTGCCA
>PTLN01000147.1 GCA_002938125.1 Alphaproteobacteria bacterium MarineAlpha2_Bin1 | reverse complement strand
AAAATTAAAACAATGATACAATTTATCTCTTTAGGAATGCTTTTATTAGCTTATGCATCAAACATTAAAATTATTTTTCACATAGGATCCTTATTTCTTTGGCTTACTGCTTTATTAACTATAATATCTGGAATTTTATATATGAATATGGGTTTTAATATTATAAAAAAATTAAAATAGTTTTTTTATTATGATTATTGGGATTTAGCAAAATACTTACAAATTTAAATATTAACCAAACTATTGAATTCATCGAGAAACTTTCAATCGATAGACCAACTACCGAAGAAGTGCTAATAGAAAATGCACTTGGTAGAATAATAGTAAATGATATCTACTCAAATATTTTTATTCCTCAGTTTAATTGCTCAGCTGTAGATGGGTACGCAATTAAATTAGACGATTTGGCTAAATCAAATTTTGAACTAAAACTTATTGGGAAAAATCCTATAGGAAAAATTTTTAAAAAAAATATCGAACCTTTATCTACTTTGAAAGTATTCACAGGATCACATATACCAGATTTTTTTGATACAGTGGTTATGCATGAAATTTGTAAAGAAAACGATAAAACAATATCTTTCCCTATAAACATAATTCCTGGACAAAATATAAGAAGAAGAGGAGAAGATATTTCAAAGAGTGACAGAATATTAGAAGAAGGACATATTTTAAGGTCACAAGATATAGGTCAGTTAGCAGCCATAGGCCTAAAAAGAATTAAAATATTTAAGCCATTAAAAATTGTAATTTTTTCAACAGGGAATGAACTTTTAAACCCAGGCATGAAAATTAGTCAAGGAAAGAGATATGACTCTAATAAATTTATATTATCCTCATTCCTTAAGCAACTTAACTGTGATATAGTTGATTTAGGTATTTTCAAAGATAATTTAGAATTGATTAAACAAGCGATAGTAAAAAATTCAATTGATAGCGATATTATTATCACCTCTGGAAGTGCATCAAAAGGTGAAGAAGATTATATCAATAAAATTATTCATCAAATAGGCAGTATTTACATAAGTAAGATAAGAGTTAAACCAGGGAAACCGCTGATAGTTGGTAAAGTAAATAAATCTTTAATTTTTGCTCTGCCTGGAAATACATCAGCAATGTTTACAATATTAATTAGGATAATAAAACCTCTAGTTTTACTGTTGTCAGGAGCTTCAAATTATTTACCAAAGTGTTATTATGTAGAGTCTGGTTTCTCATATAAAAAAAAATCTAATAGAGTTGAGTTTTTAAGAGTGAAATTGTCAAATCAAAATAAAAAAACTATCGCTATTAAACACAGTAAACAAACTTCAGGAATATTCCAATCGTTTATTGAGTCGGATGGATTGGTTGAATTAGAAGAAAATATTAACTATGTTAATAAGGGTATGCTAATCAAATTTATCCCTTTTAATGAAGGTTAAATATGAAAGTTGTTTATTTTGCTTGGGTCAGGGAAAGAGTGGGTATTAACTATGAAATTATTGAATTACCTGAAGATATAAAGAGTATAGAAACATTATTAAGCTTTCTATCACTTAAAAGCCCCGCTCATAAAGATGCGCTATCAAATAGAAAGTTGCTAAAATTCTCAGTAAATTTTGAATTTGTTGAGATTACTCAAAGAATAAAAAATGATGATGAGGTCGCAATTTTTCCTCCAGTCACTGGAGGTTAAATTGGTAGTAAAAATTCAAAGAGAAGATTTTAATATTTCAGATGAATTAGAACTTTTAAATTTAGAAAAAAATAATTCTGGAGGTTGTGTTACATTCTTAGGAAAAGTTAGAAGTAAAAATAATAATTTCATAGTCAAAAGCCTTGAAATAGAGCATTATCCTATCATGACACAGAAACAACTAGAATCGATAGAATCACAGGCTTTTAAGAAATGGCAACTTAATTCATCACTTATAATACATAGATACGGGAAGTTGCTTCCTGGTGATAATATTGTTTTAGTTATAACCACATCAACTTATCGACAATCTTCTTTCAAAGCTAATGAATTTATTGTTGAGCAACTAAAAACTAGAGCAACATTTTGGAAATTAGAGGAGACTTTAAATAAAAAATATTGGCTTAAACCTGAACAAACATTAAACAATTAAATCATTAGACAACCCTAATACTGACTTAATAGAATATATTTTTTTTGTAAATTTATTTTTTTGAATATTATTGTTGAATTCTTTTTTACTTTTTTTTCTCAAATTCTCAAAAATTAAGAAATAATTATAAGAACTTTCAGGTTTAGAAAAATCCAATTCAGCCTTCAAAATAGGACTTACTTTTTTTGTAGTATTTTCTGAAAAATCTGAGGCAATCCTAATATTTTTCTCAAATTTTAATACTTGATAAATAAATGCCATAGGAAATTTTTCAGATGAGTATTTTGCAAACAAATCAATTCCTCCAATTTCTTGTTAACCATAATATACACCATAAAACCAAGAAAAATATAGTTAATTAATATACAAGTGATTGGAGTCACTATTAGATTTACGTTAAATTTTAATTACAACAGGCTGATTATTATCATGAATTTGTAATTTTTTGATAATCATCCATTAAAGTTCTTGTTATTTCCCCTACTGAGAATTTAATTTTCTCAATCTGTCCCACTGGAGTAACTTCTGCTGCAGTACCAGTTAAAAAAACTTCATCAGCAGAATTGATTTCTTTGAGAGTTATTGTTCTTTCAATAACTTTTATCCCTCTTTTTTTAGCAAGATCGATTATTGTTCTTCTAGTTATTCCATTCAAAAAACAATCTGCTAATGGAGTATGTAATTCATTATTAAATACAAAAAATACATTTGCACCAGTTGCCTCTGCAATATTACCGCGCCAGTCTAGCATTAAAGCATCATCATACCCTTCTTCTTCAGCTTTATGCTTACTTAAAGTGCAAATCATATATAAGCCAGCAGCTTTACTTTGAACAGGAGCTGTCTCTGGTGAAGGTCTTTTCCAATCAGATAACTTTAGCCTAATTCCCCTCATTCGTTGCTCAGGGTCAAAGTAAGAGGGCCATGCCCAACCAGCTATTGCCAAATGAATGGTAGTTTCCTGAGCAGAAACCCCCATCATCTCACTACCCCTCCAAGCTATTGGTCTAAGGTATCCATCAGAAATAGAGAGTTTCTCCACAAGCTGATTTGAGGCTTCATTAATTATTTTTTTTTCAAAAGGAATTCTGAAACCAAGATATTCAGCTGATTCATATAACCTAGCGGTGTGCTCCTCTAGCTTGAATATCCTCCCTTTATATACTCTTTCCCCCTCAAAAACTGCACTTGCATAGTGTAAAGCATGAGACAGAACGTGAAGTTTTGCATCCTTCCACTCAATAAAATGTCCATCAAGCCATATATGGCCATCTCTGCTATCAAAAGGCAATAAGCTCATCATTAAATCCCTTATTTATCTCAAGTAAATATATAAAAATTGATTCATAAATTAAAACCTGTCATAACACTAGAACTTTTTATATTTTAGCCTTGGCTTTAGCCCTTAAAGTGATGTGAGTCAATATGGTTGATGTTAGATCAAGAGTTCCAAATCCCCTTTTTCTAAGAGAAGAAGACCTAAGACAAACGATCGAATTATTGTTCTTTGCATATAGGGATTTTACGGAAGGACCAGATAAAATTCTATCAGAAGTTGGCTTCGGTAGAGCTCATCACAGAGTTATTCACTTTGTATTTAGGAATGAGGGAATATCTGTGACTGAGTTACTCAAAATTCTAAAAATTACTAAACAAAGCCTCAGCAGAGTACTTACTCAATTAGTTAATGATAAATATATTGATCAAATACAAGGAACAAAAGATAGAAGACAAAAAAAATTATACCTTACTAATAAGGGTTTGTTATTGGAAAAAAAACTATCAGAGCCCCAATTAAGAAAATTAGCAGAAGCTTTTAGAACATCAGGCGCAGCTGCAGTTGAAAATTATAGAGACGTTCTGATTAAGATGATTAATGAAAAAGATAGACAATCAGTTATTGCGTTAATTGAAAAGTCTCGGAAAAATGAGAGTGATGTTACTGGCTAACCAAAGACTAAATAATCAATACGATCATTTGTTAATTGTAGACGACGATAATCGAATCAGAGAGTTAATTAAAGATTATCTTCTTGATCAATCTTTCTATATTTCAACAGCCTCAAGCGCAACTGAAGCGAGAATAAAGATAAAAAATTTTAATTTTAATCTGATTATTTTAGATATCA
>PTLN01000146.1 GCA_002938125.1 Alphaproteobacteria bacterium MarineAlpha2_Bin1 | reverse complement strand
ATATTGAAAAACGTAATTCACCTTCAATGAAATATGGTCGAGTCGGAACAACAACTACTTTTGCATTTGAAGAAGCTATTAAAAACCTTGAAGAAGGAAGTAAAACTATTATCTTCCCCTCTGGGCTTTCAGCTATCTCGACGGCGATATTGAGTGTAGTAAAAAAAAATTCTCATATATTAGTCTCTGACTCGGTTTATTACCCTACAAGAAGATTCTGTGATCATTTTCTAAAAAAAATGGGTATTCAGGTTCAATATTTTGATCCAATCATTGGAAGTGAAATTAAAAATCTCCTTAAGGAAAACACCGTAGCAATTTTTCTGGAATCACCTGGTTCTCTTACATTTGAAATACAAGATATACCTTTAATATCTTCAGTTGCTCGAGAAAATAAAGTTAAGGTAATTCTCGATAACACATGGGCCACACCATTATACTTCAAACCATTAAAATATGGGGTAGATTTATCTGTACATTCAGCAACGAAATATATATCCGGTCATTCTGATGCTATGTTAGGAGTTGTAACTTCAAATGAACAAACAAGTCAAAAATTAGAAAAAACATCATTTGATTTAGGTATTCATACTGGACCAGATGATATCTATTTAGGTTTAAGAGGCTTACGAACTTTAGAAGTAAGAATGAAGCAGCATCAAAGATCTGGGTTACTAGTTGCTAAATGGTTAGAAAATCAGCCTGAGGTAAATAGAGTCTTACACCCTGCTCTTCCCAATAATCCTGGTCATAAAGTTTGGAGAAGAGACTTCAGTGGCGCATCAGGCTTATTTGGTTTCATAATAAAATCTGAAAAATCCTTCAATATAGAAAGAATGGTAAATTCTCTTAATCTGTTTTCATTAGGTGCATCATGGGGTGGTTTTGAAAGTTTGTGCATCCCTACATGGCCATATCAATATAGAACTATAAAAAGTAATAGAAATGATGGGCATTTTTTTAGATTATCAATAGGACTTGAAGATCCTGAAGATTTGATTGAAGACTTAAAAAAGGGGTTTAAAAATCTATAATTATCTATTAAGATGTTTATGCAGGATTTTATTATGATTATACCTAAAATACATAGGGAATTTTATAAACTTGATCTAAGTGATGGTTGGGAAATTCCAGAGGGTTATCCCGAAGGGATAGTTCAAAAAATAATTTCTGGATCTTTAAACGAAGTTAATAAAACAGGTAGTAGAACTAGAATCCTAAAAATTAAAAAAGGAACATTTACAACAAAACCATTTGTTCATGATTATTGGGAAGAGGTTTTTCTTTTTGAAGGTGATCTAAGGGTTGGTAATGACGAATTTGGTCAAGGTGGAGAAATCTTTACTCCACTTACTTATGCTGTAAGACCCCCAGGAACCTATCATGGTCCATTTTCAACCACAAATGGATGCACTGTAATGGAAATTCATTATTATGATGGAGAAAATGGGAGATAATAAAATGACTGATAAAGATAGACTATTAGAGCCAACTAATGAATTATTCAGATCTGACCTAGAAATCGAAGAAGAAGAAGTTAAAGCTGTTGAAGGAGCTATAGAACAAGGAGAGTTATCACTAAAAGTTTTAATGGTTACAGAAAATATGATTATGCTAAGAGCATGGAGGGGTAAAGGATTGATTGATCCACTTCATCAACATGATGATCATGAGTCTGTTGCTACTCTATTATCTGGAAAATTAAAAATGAAGATCGGAGATAAAGAGTTTATAGCAAACCCAGGTGATGTTTGGCGGCACCCTCCAGGAGTTCCCCACTTCTCAGAAGCACTTGAAGAGTGTGTTCAAATTGAGGTCAAATCACCGGCAAGAAAAACATGGTCATAAATTAAATTATTTTGTCTATCATTGTACTTTTAATTAATAAATAAATTTTTTGGTTTTCTTTTAAATTTAACTCTTTAAAAGATAAATTAGTTATCCTTGAAACTATTTCGGTCTCTCCAATTAAACAAGTGATATCAATAAAAGTTACGTTTATTTTTTTTATTTTAGTAACTGTTGCCTCTAAAATGTTTCTTATACTTATATCAGCTGGTCGTAGTCTAGAAACAATTATATCCTTAGATAGGATTTTTACTAATACTTTTGAACCTATTTTAGCATCAATTAGAGGAACGGTAAGGGTTGAATTGTGAAAACTGATATATGTCAAACCATTATCATAATCATGTTTTTTTGTATAACATTCTACTAGATTACTGGGTTGCGAGTTGATAATATCATTTTCTATATGAAAATTACTTATTACTTTAGAAGTTTCGTCAAAAAATCTTATTCTACCTGCATCGATTAAAAGTGTTTTTTTTGCTAATTTTATAAGATCTTCAAATGAGTGAGTTACTATAATTGTTGGAATATTATATAATTTATTTATATCTTCTATAAGGGAAACTATCTCTTTTTTTATCTCATTATCTTGCGCAGAAAAAGGCTCATCTAACAATAAAATATTCTTATCAGCAAGTATACTTCTAGCAATGGCAACCCTTTGCTTCTCACCACCCGAGAGATCATTGATATCTCTATCTAATAAATACCTAATTTTTAACCTATCGATCACATCATAAAAAAAAGTGTTATTTGATTGTTTATTTGCATTTCTTCTGTAACCAAATAAAATATTATCTTTAACTTTTAAATTACTGAAAAGTCTATTTTCTTGAAATACCAAAATAGCTTTTCTTTGAGATGTATTCAAAAATATTTTTTTAGATTTATCTTGAAATATTTTTTCATCAAAAATAACTTTACCTGTTGAATTTTTTTCTAACCCAGCAATAATTCTTAAAAATAATGTTTTACCACTTCCAGATGGTCCAAATACTCCTATTAACCCATCAGAAAAATTTAGAGTGCAATTAATATCTAGTATAAATTTATCAGATTTAAATAAAGTATTTATAACTAACTTGGACATATTACTTTAAGAATATTTTTAATTTATAATTTTTATTTGACATATATAATAATAATAAAGTTAAGAAAGAAAATAATAATAAACCACCTGATAAAATATGTGCATCAAAATATTTCAATGTTTCTACTTTTTCAAAAATTGCAATTGATAAAACTCTCGTTTCCCCTGAAATATTACCCCCAACCATCAGTACTATTCCAAACTCTCCAATAGTATGCGCAAAACCTAGAACACCAGACACTAAAAAACCTCTTAGCGAAAGTGGAATAATTATATTGATAAAAACACTTATTTTAGAAGCACCTAGATTACGTGCTGCCTCTATATCCTTAAAATCTATATTTTCGAAAGCTGCATGTAATGGTTGGATTACAAATGGCAGAGAATAAATAACTGAAGCGATAACCAAACCAATAAAAGAAAAAACTAGCCTTTCTCCAGTAAAATAATAAAAATTTAAGCCAATAAACCCCTCTGGATTGAAAAGTATGAGAAGATAAAAACCTAAAACAGTTGGCGGTAGAACTAATGGGAGTGCGATAATTGTCTGCACTATATACTTAAATTTACTATTAGAATACGTTAGCCATAAACTAATTGGTATCCCAATTAAGAATAAAACTATAACTGTATAAAAGGCCAATCTGAGCGTAATGTATATTGTTTGAAATTCTATATTTTGCATTTAACAATATGTATCATAGCCATTATCATTAATGAAATCCCTAATTCTATCATTTTTTAAAAAATCATAAAATTTTTTAGAATGATACATATTTTTACCATTTTTAAGAATTATAGCATCTTGTTTAATAGGCTTATATAATTTTTTTGGAATAATATAATAATTATTTTTTGAAATATTATTTTGCTTTACCTGTGATAAAGCTACAAATGCTATATCTACATTTTTTGTTTTAGCAAAATGAAATACCTGTGCTACATTTGCTCCTTTGACCAATTTTTTTTCTAAATAATTATAAAGTTTTATATTAATTAAATATTCCTTTGCTGCTTGTCCATAAGGTGCTGTATTAGGGTTAGCTATAGAAACAATACTATTTTTATAGTCAATCATATTAGATAATTCCAGTGAGTTTTCTAGGATTTTTTTTGACCACATTACAAGCTTGCCACATGCATAGGTAAAGTTTCCACCAATGCTAAGATTTTTTCTCTTTAGAAGCATAGGATGTTTTTGGTCTGCTGACAAAAAAATATCATATGGAGCACCATTGATTATTTGATGATATATATGAGCTGTAGAACCAATAGATATATTGACTTTTACTTTATTATTTTTCTTA
>PTLN01000145.1 GCA_002938125.1 Alphaproteobacteria bacterium MarineAlpha2_Bin1 | reverse complement strand
GCAATTTTTTCATGACTATGTATACCAATTTTAGCATCTAATACTAGATCATTGATTTGAACTGCATATTTTGTAGTTTTTAAACTAAAATTTTTATTTTTTTCTAAAGAAATTAATTTTTTTATCATTCAGTAAAATCCTGATATTTCCAAGATAAATGAGCTCCCCCATCTAAAGCAATCATTTGACCAGTCATCCCTTCAGCTGACAGAATAAATTGAATTGCCTTACTAATCTCTTCAACTGTCGATGCCTTGCCCATAGGTGTTGACATACTTTGTTTTTTAAATTCTTCTAATGATTGCCTGGAACTAGGCAAAATTGGGCCAGGTCCTACAGCGTTTACTCTAATCCTAGGTGCTAGAGCTAGAGCAGAAATTTGAGTAAAATTCCATAGACCGGTCTTACTAAGTGTATAAGAGATAAAATGTGGAGTTAAGTTCCAGACTCTTTGATCAACTATATTAATTATATTACCATCAAAATTTTTTGGTAACTGTTTATCAAAATATTTTGTTAGTAAAACGGGTGCTCTTAGGTTAGAATTAATATGGTTATCCCATAATTCCAAATTAACATCTTTAACTTCATCTCGCTCAAAAATAGAAGCGTTATTTATTAGACAATTTATATTTCCCATTTTGCTTACTACATTTTTCATAAGCTCTTCTGATTGATCACCAATAGATAGGTCAGCTTGAAATACTAACGCACTTACTCCTTTTTTATTTATTTTTTTTGCTAAATCTTCAGCTTCATCAGTAGATTTATTATAATGAATTGCAACATTCCATTTTTTTTCAGCAAAATCTAGGGCTATAGCTTTGCCAATTCTTTTTGCTCCGCCAGTTATAAGAACAGTTTTGGTCATAAATATTTCCTTATCTCTTAAAGATTTTTATCATATATAAAAATTGTAAATATATATGTTATATATAGAGCGAAAAGTAAAATTCCAATATATCTACTTACTTTAATTTTAAAAAATATTAAAGGCATAAGAAATAGTAATGATAAAAACATTGCAGATAGGTCAAATACAACTATTTCCTGCTTTACAGGTATATTAACTAGCAAGCTAGTTAAACCTGCAACACCTAGAGTATTAAATATATTACTACCAATGATATTTCCAATAATAAAATCACCTTGCTTTTTTATTGCTGCAATAATTGAGGTAGTAAGTTCTGGTAGTGAAGTTCCAATAGCAAGCAGAGATAATCCTATAATTTCTTTTGAGACATTAAAATCAGATGCTATTCCAACAGCACCCCTAATTAATAAGTCAGATCCAAAGAATAATCCTATTATACCAAGAATTAATAAAATCAAAATCATAAAAAATTTATTTGATACCTCAAATGAATTTACCTCTGTAGAAATAGATTCTGACTTTTTTCTATCTTTCTTTCCCTGAATATATGTACTGAATAAAAATATAACTAGAGAAATAAATAGTACTGTACCTTCAAAATTAGTTATTAGAAGATCAAAAGAAAAAATAATGAATAAAATATATGCGATGATAAGGGTTATATAATTTTTAATATTATGACCTAATGCTATTGGGGCAATTAATGCAGGTAAACCAAGGACGAGAAGAATGTTAGCAATATTGCTGCCAACGATATTTCCAATTGCTAATTCTGGTGAACCTGATAATGCAGCATCAATACTTACAAGTAACTCTGGCATAGATGTACCAAAGGCAATAACTGTGAGTGCGATTAATAGTGTTGATACTTTTAATTTAAGTGCAAGCGAGACAGCGCCTCTTACTAAAAATTCTCCACCTAATATAAGTAGCGATAATCCAAAGGCCACAAAAAAATAGTTCATTTTTTTATTATAAAATTATCAATAAATAAAGTCGAGAAATCAAATTTATACATGAGGAATAATATTAAAGTTTGATTATTTTCTTCTTTTTTTTAGTTCGAGTTCCTGGCATACCACCTGTAGACCTTGATGTACCGTTTTTTTTATCAATAAATAAGCTATTATTTTCAAGGTTTTTGATATCATCTCTTATTTTTGCTGCCTCTTCAAATTCTAGATTCGATGCATGTTCTAACATAACTTTTTTTAAACTAGATATATGTTTCTTAAGGTTATCCCCGTATTCGTATTTTTTTAATTTATAATTATTTTCATAATCCGGAGAATAATAATCACTTTCGTAAACACTCTCCAAAATATCATCAATATTTTTTTTAATAGTTTTTGGCTCTATCCCCTGTATTTGATTATAATTTTTTTGTTTTGTTCTTCTTCTTTTTGTTTCAGTAATTGCATATTGAATTGAATCTGTAATCTTATCAGCATAAAGAATAACCTTACTATCTACATTTCTTGCGGCCCGTCCAATTATTTGGACTAATGAGGTTTTCGATCTGAGAAACCCTTCTTTATCTGCGTCAAGAATAGCCACTAATCCACATTCAGGTATGTCTAGTCCTTCTCTTAACAAGTTTATTCCAATTAAAACATCAAAGGTTCCCAGTCTTAAGTCCCTAATAATTTCGATTCGTTCAAGAGTGTCAATATCAGAATGCAGATATCTTACCTTGATATTAGAATCATGAAGATATTCTGTAAGATCTTCAGCCATTTTCTTTGTAAGGGTTGTTGCAAGAACTCTATATCCATTCTCTATAGTTTTTTTGCACTCAGTAATAAGGTTGTCTACTTGATTTTCAACTGGTCTTATGTCTGTTTCTGGATCGATCAAACCTGTTGGTCTAATTAATTGTTCAACAACTACTCCATTAGTTGAATCAATTTCCCAAGGGCCAGGTGTGGCAGAAACAAATATGGTCTGGGGTCTCATCTTATTCCATTCATCAAACTTAAGCGGTCTGTTATCTATACATGAAGGTAGTCTAAAACCATATTCAGATAATACAGATTTTCGACTAAAGTCACCTTTTGACATTCCTCCTATTTGCGGAACAGTAACGTGACTTTCATCAATAAATAGAATTGCCTGAGAAGGAATATATTCAAAAAGTGTTGGTGGTGCTTTTCCAGCCTTTCTTCCAGTGAGATATCTAGAGTAATTTTCTATACCGGCGCAAGTGCCTGTAGTTTCAATCATTTCAATATCGAATTTTGTTCTCTCCTCTAATCTTTGAGCTTCAAGCAATTTTTTTTCTTTTTGAAATTTTTCTAATTGTATTTCAAGGTCAATCTTAATTTTTTTTATTGCCTGATTAATTGTCGGCCTGGGAGTAACGTAATGTGAATTAGCAAAAACTCTAATATTCTCGAGGTTTTGAGTTTTTTCACCAATTAGCGGATCAAATTCGTATATTGACTCAACTTCATCACCAAAAAGTGAGATTCTCCAGGCTCGATCTTCCAAATGAGCAGGAAAAATTTCTATAATATCTCCATTTGATCTGAAAGTTCCTCGAACTAAATTTACATTATTTCTTTGATATTGGAGCTCTACAAGAGTTTTTAAAATATTTGATCGATCTATTATTTGTCCATTATGGATCGGTAGTGTCATTTTTAAATAAGTTTCAGGGCTACCCATGCCATATATACATGATACACTTGCAACAATTATAACATCTTTTCTCTCAAAAAGAGATCTTGTTGCTGAGTGCCTTAATCTATCTATTTGCTCATTTATGCTTGCATCTTTTTCTATATATGAGTCTGTGCGAGGAACATATGCCTCAGGTTGGTAATAATCATAATATGATACAAAATATTCTACTGCATTATTGGGGAATAGATTTTTCATTTCTCCATAAAGTTGTGCAGCTAAAGTTTTATTTGGCGCCATTATCAGTGCTGGTCTCTGAATTTTTTCAATTACATGGGCCATTGTAAATGTTTTACCCGAACCAGTTACTCCCAATAGAACTTGCTCTTCCTCATTCTTTTTTAAGCCATTTACAAGTTCCTCGATAGCTTTTGGCTGATCTCCAGCAGGTTTAAAATCAGAAACGATTTTAAATTTTTGATCTAAACTTTTAGGATCTGAGAGATTTAATGATCTTGAAGAACTCATTTATCTGTATTAACCTTGGGTAAATTAACTTCTATTACTCTGGGAGAAGATATATTGTTTTTATTCATATAGTAAGTTAAGTTTAGCTCTTTGTTTTTGCAATTACTAAAATATATAAGGAGGCGAAATTATGGCATTTATTGCCGAATCTCTAAACCGAATTAAAGTTTCGCCTACTATGGCTGTTACTACCCTGGCTGCACAACTAAAAGCTCAAGGTAAAAGTATAATTTCTTTGGGGGCGGGGGAGCCAGATTTTGACACACCA
>PTLN01000144.1 GCA_002938125.1 Alphaproteobacteria bacterium MarineAlpha2_Bin1 | reverse complement strand
TTTTTTAAAGATTGGGCAATTGCTTTACCTTGAGGATCTAATACGTCATCCTTGAGCGTAATAAATATTTTTGCTTTCATAGTATTAGTTTATTTTCTCATCAAAAAAGTTATTAGTATTCCTCGGAAGAACACCTAATCTCCTTGCGACTTCCTGATAAGCTTCTGCTGTACTACCTAAGTCTCTTCTAAACCTATCTTTATCTAATTTTTCATCTGTATTTAAATCCCAAAGTCTACAAGAATCTGGGCTAATTTCGTCAGCTAATACGATTGTAACTTGCTCGTTTGAATATATTCTTCCAAACTCTAATTTAAAATCAACTAATTTAATTCCTGCACCAAAAAATAAGCCTGATAAAAAATCATTAATTCGCAATGTCATGGTAACTATTTCATCCATTTCTTGTGAAGAAGCCCAGTCAAAAGCAGTGATATGCTCTTCTGTTATCATTGGATCATTAAGTTGGTCAGATTTGTAAAAGAACTCAACAATAGATCTAGAAAGTTGGTCTCCTTCTTGTAAGCCTAGCCTTTCTGCTAGGGAACCCGCAACTATATTCCTAATTACTACTTCAATAGGAATTATTTCTACTTTTTTTACTAACTGCTCCCTCATATTTAGTCTTTTTATAAAATGAGTTGGAATTCCCATATCATTTAGTTTAATCATTAAATGCTCTGATATTCTATTATTTAGAACCCCTTTGCCGGTAATTGTTCCTTTTTTCTTATTATTGAATGCTGTAGCATCGTCTTTAAAATACTGGACAATAGTTCCAGGTTCTGGACCTTCGAAAAGGACTTTCGCCTTACCTTCGTATATTTGTTTGCGACGTGACATCTGAAATCTCAAAAAACCAATAAATGAATAACAATAACATAAAGATTATTAAATTAACTTAGAAAAAATTGATTATCAATGAAGTAATTTTGTCAAAAATAATGATAAAAATTGGACAATACTGTATCTATCAGAAAATCTAATGATTCTGTAGTTGAAATTTTAATTAAATAGATTAAATGTACATTTAGCTATATTTCAGGGAGAGTTTTATGACATCACCTCTAGATAAAAAGAAGAGTGCAGAAGAAACAAAATATTCAAGAACCGCAGATTTTGAGTTTAAGGCTATTTCAAGAAGGAATAAGTTGCTTGGTTTGTGGGCCGCAGAAATCCTTGGTCTTTCTAAGATTGAATCAGAAGAGTTTGCAAGACAAACTGTATTATCAGATTTTGAAGAGCCTGGTGATGAAGACGTCCTTAGAAAAATCTTCGGTGATTTAAAAAAAGCATCATCAGAAATAACTGAAGTTGATATTAGAAATAAAATGGATGAATTACTAGACACAGCTAAATCGCAAATTGAATCAGAGGCTAAAGATTAAATTTATTTAATTAAATACTTTGTCGAATATTTTATCAACATATTTTAAGTGATATTCTAGGTTAAAGAGATTTTCTAATTCATTGTCTGAGATAATAGAGCTTACGTTTGGATCTTTTTTTAATTGTTCCAAAAAATTACCCTTATTCTTCCATACAATCATAGCGTTTTTTTGAACAACTTCGTATGCTTTTTCTCTTGATAAACCATAATCAATTAAAGCTAATAGTACCCTCTGAGAAAAGATTAGCCCACCTAGTTCATCAAGATTTTCTAACATTCTTTTTGGGTATACAACAAGCCTATCAATTACATCATTAAGTCTATTTAAAGCAAAATCTAGTGCAATCGTTGCATCTGGAGCAATCACTCGTTCTACTGACGAGTGAGATATATCTCTCTCATGCCAAAGTGCTACATTTTCTAAAATTGGATTTGAGTAACCTCTAACTAATCTGGCAATTCCCGATAGATTTTCTGATAATACTGGATTCCTTTTATGAGGCATAGCTGAAGAACCTTTTTGTGTATCAGAGAAAAACTCTTCAACCTCCATCACTTCTGTTCTTTGAAGGTGCCGTATCTCAATAGATAAGCGTTCAATAGATGAAGCAATGATAGCTAGAATAGAAAAGAAGTACGCGTGTCTGTCTCTAGGTATTATTTGTGTTGAGATCGTCTCTGTTTCCAAACCGAGTTTTTCTGATACATATTTTTCAACTCTAGGGTCAATATTTGCAAAAGTTCCTACTGCCCCCGAAATTGAGCAAATTGAAATATCTTTTTTAGCATTTAATAATCTATTTTTGTTTCTTGAAAATTCAGCAAATGCTTGGGCTAGTTTCAATCCAAAAGTTGTTGGTTCTGCATGTATTCCATGACTTCTGCCAACGCATGGAGAATATTTAAACTCTAAAGCTCTTTTTTTTATACTTTCTAACAGTTTATTGATTGAGTTGAGTAATATATCGGACGCTCTAATAAGTTGAATTGATAAACAAGTATCTAAAATATCAGATGATGTCATTCCTTGATGAATAAACCTTGCCTCAGGTCCAATATTCTCAGAAAGATTAGTTAGGAATGCAATTACATCATGGTGAACTCTTTTTTCAATATCATTAATTTTGTTTATTTGAAATTTTCCTTTTTCTTTTATAATTCTAGCAGCTTCCTGGGGAATTAAGCCAAGAGAAGCATGAGCGTCGCATGCATGAGTTTCTATATCAAACCAAATTTGAAATTTTGTTTCTTCAGACCAAATTTCTGACATATCTTTTGTGGAGTATCTTGGTATCATTTTTTTTACCTAATCATTTTCAAATTTATCATATTTTTAAAATAGATCAAAACGGTGGTTTATGTTTTTTTTTAGATGACTCCGTAAAAATTTCGAAACCATTAGAGGTTACACCTACAGAGTGTTCAAATTGCGCTGATAGAGATTTATCCCTAGTAACTGCGGTCCATCCATCGTTTAACATTTTAATTTGCCATTTACCTATATTTATCATTGGTTCAACAGTAAAGAACATTCCTTCTTTCAGTTGAATCCCAGAATCAGGTAGACCATAGTGAAGTATATTAGGTGCGTCATGAAAGACTTTACCTATTCCATGTCCACAAAAATCTCTTACTACAGAATATTTTTTTGACTCAGCATAGGTTTGTATTGCATGACCAATATCACCAGTAGTAATGCCAGGTTTGATTATTTCTATGCCTCTCATCATAGACTCATAAGTTATATCAGATAATTTTTTTGCTTTAATACTAACATCACCAACAAAAAACATTCGACTAGTGTCTCCATGCCAGCCATTGTATATTACTGTAACATCGATATTTAAAATATCTCCTGATTCTAAAATTTTCTCACCAGGTATACCATGACATACAACATGATTGACTGAAGTACATATTGATTTTGGAAATCCTCTGTAGTTTAAAGGTGCTGGTATAGCTCCCTCATCTTCTATATACTTTCTACAAATATTATCAAGTTCGACAGTTTTAACTCCCGGCTTTACATGATCTGCAATCATATCAAGCGTATTTGATGCAATGCGACCAGCGACTCTCATTCCATCAAAATCATTTTTTGAGTGTATTTTAATTAAACCATTGTTTACTTCAGGTGCATTAGCAGAATCTATATAGGACATCTAATCTCTTTTGTTAAATCAATTTTGAATTTCTATTCGATCTCCAATCAATATTGATGTTGTAGATATTTTACAAGAAAAACACAAAACTTCTACGCCATTTTTTAAAGCCTCATTAAAACCTTTATAATATTCTGGATCAATATCATCAGCTATAGCAAACTTATTACAATCACTTCTCTGTACAACATATAGCATTACTGCCCTATATCCGCTATTTGCAACTTCCATCAGCTCATGTAGGTGTTTAAGGCCTCTTGAAGTAATCGCATCGGGAAATTTTGCTAGCCCATCTCCATCTGAATAATGGACATTTTTGACCTCTAAATAACAAGGATTTACTTTTTTACTCTCCAGGAGAAAGTCAATTCTTGATTTATTCCCATAACGTACTTCTTTTCTTATACTTTCGTAAATACTAAATTCTTCAATCTTATTATTTAATAGTGAATCATATACTAATTTATTAGGTAATTGTGTATTAATCCCTACAAGCGATTTAGTTTTTTTGTCCTTTACTAACTCCCAAGTGTATTTTAGTTTTCTATCTGGGTTGTTTGTCTCTGATAGCCAAACGGTATCGTTTTCGTTTAAAAGTCCTTTCATGCTTCCTGTATTTGGACAATGAGCAGTAACTATGCCATTTTCTAATTGCACATCAGCAAAAAATCGTTTGTATCGCCTAATAAATAGACCTTTTAACAATTTAGATTTAAAATTCAAATTTCTTCTACTCTATTTTATATAATATATTGGGTCGAACCCGAACTAATGT
>PTLN01000143.1 GCA_002938125.1 Alphaproteobacteria bacterium MarineAlpha2_Bin1 | reverse complement strand
TGACCATCCGTGTTTAATACCAATAGAACCTGTTGCAAATATTATTTTATCAAAATTTTGCAAATTTTCATCATTAGCTTCAGTCTGTAGGCATATATTAATTTTTTCTTCATATATTCTATCTTTTAACCAAATAATAATTCCAATTTGTTCTTTTCTGCTATTAACAGCTGTCCATAAATTGACCTGTCCTCCAAGTTTATCATTTTTTTCGAATAGAGTAACTTTATGCCCTCTCCTAGAAAGCGTCCATGCAGCCCTCATCCCACCAGGCCCTCCGCCCACAACTGCAATATTTTTAGGTTCATATATTTTTTCTAATTTTTCTTCGTCATATAGACTTTCCTTACCGACGAATGGGTTATGAATACAACCTAGATGAGATTGAGAAAAAATTTTAGTCATACACCAATTAGCACCAACACATGGTCGTATTTTTTTTGTCTCGCTTTTAAGAGCTTTATTAACCCACATAGGGTCAGCTATTAAGGCTCTTGCCAAACCGATAAAATCGCACTTTCCTTCCTCCAACCATTTTTCTGCATCATTCGGATTAACTATTCTACCTACTCCAACAATAGGCAAAGATACCTCTTTTTTAATTAATTCGGTTGATTTAAGTTGGTATCCATGTTCAACCGGACTTGTAGGATAAATGAGCATCCTGTTAAGATATGTACCATGACTAACCGATAAATAGTCAATAGAACCGGTGTTTTCTATATTCTTTGCAATACGTACCCAATCCATTGGTTTAAGGCCACTATCGTGTCCATCATCAGAATTAATTCTTAGACCTATAATCATATCATTACCAACAGCAGACCTAGTAACTTCTATAATTTTACTTACTAATCTAAACCTATTTTCAAAATTACCACCGTATTTATCTTTACGATGATTTGTAGCTGGTGATAAGAATTGATTTAGTAGATATCCATGAGATGCCCCATGAATTTCAATTCCATCTAAACCACCCTCCTTCGAATAGATAGCTGATAACCGATAACCTTCAATTATTTCATCAATATCTTCTTCAGTCATTTCGTGAGGCATTTCTCTATAAACTGAACAAGGAATAGATGATGGAGCCCATACAGGTAAACCATTAGTAACACTGTTAGTCTGTCTTCCTCTATGCCATGGCTGAGAAAATATTAGTGTATTAAATTTATGAACTTCTTTTGAAATTTTTTTATACTCAGAGACAATTCTTTTATCGAAAGAAAAAGCTTTACCTTCATACGGTTGAGTAGTTGGGTGAACTGCCATAGCCTCCATAGTTATAACTGCTACTCCACCCTGAGCTCTTTTTGCATAATAATTAATATGAGATTCATTAAATAAATGATCTTTTACTAATAAAGTCGCATGAGCAGTCATCCAGGTCCTATTTTTAGCTATTTTTGAACCTAGCTTTATGGGTTGACCTAAATTTTTATATTTATTATTCATTTTAACCAATTATTCAATCTCAAGTAAACAAGTTCCTATGTTTTTAATTTCTGATTTAATTTTGCCATTAGATTTGATCCACTTAGGCTCTAATGTAGTACCTGTAATTATAACATCATTTTTTTTTAAAAAATTACCTGTTAAATTTACATTATTAGCCAACCAAACTAATGAATTAATTGGATCACCCATCGCGTTATTAGTATTTCCTTCAGCAATTATTTTATTATTTAAGCTCAACTTAGTAGTATTATTCTTAATATCATTTAATTCTTTAATCTTTTTTTGCTCCCCTAAAATCACATATCTATTAAATATATTCATAGATATCAAAATTCCTATATCTATTTCTTCAGAGTTGATTCCTTTATCATCAATTATTTCAATAGCACTATGAAAGGATTTTATAAATTTAAGTATATTCTTAGGTGTATAATTTTTATTATTATATGGTATATCTTTTGATAGAGTTATAGCAACTTCATTTTCCACTCCAACTCTTTTTAGGTGAGATAATTTTAACTTCTTTGGAGAATTAAAAATAAAATTATTACAAATTCTACCAATACAAGGAGAATGAGTATTAAATTTTTTTTGAAATTTATCAGATGTTAATCCCAATTTCCAACCAGTAATATCTGATTTAAATTTTTTTTCTATTTTAGATAAGAAATAATTTTGAACCATATAGGCATCATTTGCATTTATATTCTTTATTTCATTTAGTGAATTAAAATGTTGTTTTTTTTCATTAAAAAATTTATATATTAATTCACCAATATATATAACTTTTCGTTTATCTAAACTACTATAAAATCCCATTCTTGTATTATAACTTATATAATGATCAAACGAGTTCAATTTAATTACTCTCTAAATAGTTGAAATCAATTCAGTATATTATATGATGTAATTTTAAATTACAAAATTTTATTAAAATGGCAAAAAAAAATAATAACATTAAAGAAATCGAAGAATTATTATCAATCATGTCAACTCTTAGAGACACTAAAAAAGGTTGTGATTGGGATAAGAATCAAACATTTGACTCTCTAATAGATTATACAATTGAAGAAACATATGAAGTAATTGATGCAATTAGATCAAAAAAAATAAAAAATATTATTGAAGAACTCGGAGATTTATTATTTCAAATTGTATTTTATGCTCAAATTGCAAATGAAAAAAATATGTTTAACTTTTTCGATGTAGTAAGAAGCATTAATGAGAAAATGATAAGAAGACATCCGCATATATTTAATTCTAATGAAAAGAATCTTAGCATTGAAGAAATAAATCAAAAATGGGAGGAAATAAAAAATATTGAAAAAAATATTGATCCGGATGATCCTGTATTACTTGACAATTATAAAGCTTTTCCAAATTTATTAAAAGCATATAAAATTCAGAAAAAGGTATCAAAAATGAAATTCGAGTTTACTAATGAAGAAGAAATATTTGAAAAGTTAGATGAAGAATCAAACGAACTAAAAGATGCAATAAAAGAAAAAAATATAAATAAAATAGAAGAAGAATTAGGAGATTTATTATTCACTGTAGCAAATCTAAGCACTTATTATAAAATCAACCCAGAAATTGCTCTGTATAAATCAAATAATAAGTTTATAAAAAGATTTAATTTTATTTCTAGAAAAATAAATAGTGTGAATAAAAAATTTGATACAATTAGTAAAGAAAAATTGGAAATTTTATGGAAAAAAAGTAAATATATTTAATAATTGGAAAATTTATGAAAAATAAAATTATATTAATTACTGGTTCAACTTCAGGTTTTGGAGAAGCAATATCGTTAAGATTAGCAAAAAAAGGGGCTCGGATTATTGCCGCAGGAAGACGTTTAAATAAGCTTCTAAAATTACAAAAGAAATTTGGTTTAGATAATATCCTACCTTTAGAACTCGACGTTAGAGATCAAAAAAAAGTTTTCGAAGCTATTAATTCATTAAAAAAAGAATGGTCTGATATAGATATATTAATTAATAATGCAGGATTAGCTAAAGGATTAAATTCATCTGATGACACCAAAATGGAACATTGGAATGAGATGGTGGATACTAATTGCAAAGGTTTAATGTATGTAACTCGTGCAGTTTTACCCACTATGAGTAAGAAAAATAAGGGACATATAATAAATATTGGATCAGTTGCAGGAACCTATCCGTATTTTGGTGGAAATATTTATGGGGCTTCAAAGGCATTTGTTCATCATTTTTCTCTAAATCTAAGGGCAGATTTAGCCGATAAAAATATAAGAGTAACATCTCTAGAACCAGGTGCTGCAGAGACAGAGTTTTCAATAGTTAGATTTGATGGAGACAAGGATAAGGCAAAAAAAACTTATGACGGTTTTGAGCCAATTGAAGCTGAAAATATAGCAGAGATTGTCGAATTTGTTATTAATTCGCCAAAAAATATAAACCTAAATAGAATCGAAGTAATGGCAAATAATCAGACATTTGCTGGTTTTAAGTTTATAAAAAATTAGCATTCTAACTGTTCACACCGAATAGATTACCTTCATTAATTTTTTTATTTATAGTTGATTTAGAATAATTATTATTTATTTCATCTTGAATAAGATTCTTTGTTATTTTTCTTGCCATTTCTGGGGCCTTGTCAATCTTAGCTGTAGAAAATTGAAAATTTGGGTTTGAGTCTAAATTTATTTGTTGAAGCTTCATTATTTCTAAATCTTCTTTCCAAGCAATAGTCATTTGATTCTTAATTAGTTCAGAAACCTTCTGTGATTCATTACTGAAGTTCCTATTATGAGCCCAGAATACATGAGTTGAATTATTAGTCTCAGGAGTCATAGAATTTACTGGAACTAAGTTAATACCTTCATTTTTAGAAGAGCCA
>PTLN01000142.1 GCA_002938125.1 Alphaproteobacteria bacterium MarineAlpha2_Bin1 | reverse complement strand
TATAAATCATCAGCTGTTTTTGGCTGGGATGAGCTAGTAGTGATTGAATTATTTTCTATTCCCATTCTAATGCTCCCTTTCGCCATTCATAAATAAATCCAACTGTTAATATACCTAAAAAAATGAGCATTGACCAAAAACCAAAGGCCCCAGTTTCACCAAGAGTTACTGCCCAAGGAAATAAAAAAGCTACCTCTAAATCAAAAATAATGAATAATAATGCAACTAAATAAAATCTAACATCAAATTGGCCCCTAGAATCTTCAAAAGGAGCAAACCCACATTCATATGTGGAAAGTTTCTCCTCATCAGGTTTCTGTTCAGCTGCAAGGAAAGAAGCTGCAATAAAAGCTATGCCCAACATTATTAACAAAGCAAGGAAAACTAAAATTGGTAAGTACTCTTTTAAAAGATCATCCATAAAAAATTCTCTGTTAAAATATTAAAAACCTTATTCGAAGTTTTTTTAATTGAGAATTATTCTCAAAAAAAAATTGTTTCTCTAAACGTATTACTATGAAATTCTGTTACAAACAACTTCAAGAATACAAATTCTATACAATTATATATAAAAACAACAATTTTTATATCAAGAAGACAAAATCTTAATAATTATGTATAAAAACAAGAATTTTTATATTATTTTAACAAAATTAAATATATAGCAAACTTTAAGAGTTTATCTTTAAATATATGTATTAATTTGGTCTTAATTTCTCCATTATAACCATTCTCTGCATTACTCTCTCATAGCCAAAATAGTCGTTAATTCTTAATTGCATACTGCATTGTGCATTTATTATTCAAATAGCCAATGTTTTAGGTTGTCACGAACAGCTAAATATATACTCAGGTTTAGAGCTATTTTTATAAAAATAATTTAGTAAAATTGAACTCTCATCTTCAGAATGATCTTTAATTTAAAGAGTAAAATTAGGGTTTACATACAAACATCTTTTTTTTCTGGGTGAGTACGGATTACATGATGAATAACCTCATTTTTAAAATTTTTTTTATAGTTAATGTATTTATTATCAAATTTGGTAATTTCATTTTTAGTTTTCCAGAAAAGTAAATGATTTTTTATATTTTTCAGAAAAACCATGAAATGTATATAGAGTTGTAAAAAAATTCTTCATTTGTTCAGATAAGGAAACGTATGCAAGATACATTTTACAAAAAAGTGTGTCACCACTAACCACAGGAACTTTTATAGAATATAAAGCATTTGTAAGTGATGGTCTTTCCAAATTAGTTAAATCACTATGCCAAATATTACCAAAGTTTTTTCTCATCATAATTTTTTTTTATTTTATGAACTTATTTACTTTCTTTTTAAACTTTGGAATACAGGATGTATTAGAGGGTCTCCAAATTTCTCAACTAAATCTTACATTGGACTTACTGATAGGTTTTGTTTGAGCAAAAAAATAACTAAATATTTTTAAAATATTCTGGCAAAATATCAAAATCTGTATCAGAAATATCTTGAGACGAGTCGATACCACTTATTTCAACTCCCATTTGTTTGGAAAGCACTTTAACTTTAAGATGATTATTAATAATTTACTCCAAAATAATAAAATTTTCTTTAATTTTTCTAAATTATAATTATGTTATAAGCTACAGTAAATAGTTCAAAGAAAAATAAACCCAAATGTCATTTATTAAAAACCAAATATTTAAATTTGCAAAATCTCAAGGTATCAAAGCTGGTATTGTTCCTGTTAAAACACCTGAAAACGAAAAAAGTAGAGTTGAGGAGGTAAATCGGCTTGGAATTCTTAATAAAGATTTAGAGAGAGACAGAAGATTTAACAATATAACTCAAATAGCGGCATATTTAACTGACTGTCCAAAAAGTAGCATAAACATATTGGATGATAAATTTCAAATTACAAAGGGAAATTATGGTTTTAATGTTTTACAATCAACTTTATTTGAGCAAGCTCCAAGAGATATTACATTATGCCAATATATCTTAGAAACTCCTAAGGAGCAGTTAATCATAAATGACATAGATTTAGATGTTCGAACAAAAAATATGAAAAATATGGTTATAGCGCCTGAACTAAGGTTTTACGCAGGTTCCCCACTTATAACAAGCAAAGGTTTTACAATAGGAACTCTATGTGTAATGGATAAAAAACCTGGAAAACTAGAACATTTTCAAGCAGAAGGACTAAGATTATTAGCTGACCAAGTAATATCCTTTTGCGAAATCGATTATCAAAATAGTAATGAAACAAACGATGAAAATATTAATACAATTAAAAACTCAGATGTAAATCTTGAAGCAAATTACTTCTCATCAGCATCTATTTTATTTACTGACTTTATTGGGTTTACCAAAATTACCGAGACAATTGAGCCAGGAGAACTTATAGCTACTTTAGATGAATTTTTTATTGGTTTCGATAAGATTTGTAAAAAATATAAGATTAAAAAAGTAAAAACAATTGGAGATTCTTATATGGCTGTTGGAGGAGTACCTGAAGGTTATCCAGACCACCCAAAACAAATTTGTTTAGCTGCCCTGGATATAGCTGAGTTTGTAAATGGAATGAATATTCAAAGAAAAGTTTTAGGAAAAGAACCTTGGAAAATTAGAATTGGAGTACATACTGGACCTATAATAGCAGGAAATTCTGGAGAAAATTTTGATATATGGGGTGACTCAGTAAATATCGCTTCTAGAATTGAGTCCTCTGGTGAAGAAGGAAAGGTACATATTTCTAATGCAACATTTAAATTTATAGAAGAAATTTGTGATAGTGAAAGTCGAGGAGATATAGAGTTAAAAAATAAAGGATCTATGAAAACTTATTTTTTAAACTCTTTAAATTAATTTATTTTAAAATTAATTGGTACGCTTATAAACCTACTAATTCCTTGCTTACTTCATATAACTTTTCAGACATTTCAGAGTCATAAATCTTAGAGTTTGGAGCTTTCATAGGCCACCCACCGCTTCTATCTTTTTTATTTTTATAAACACCAACTTGCGAAAAAAATTCTCCAGACATATTAGGTATATTCTCATCAAGTAATACAAATAAACTTGTATGTGAACCAATATGATAATCTATCTTTCCCCCTAAAATTAAAGCTACAACTTCTGTAAATAATTTTGCTACTGGGTTACGGGAAACATACCTCTCAAGATTGGTTCTTACCCACCCTGGGTGAATACTAACCGCAGTTACACCTTTACTTAAAAGCCTTTCTGATAAGTTTTTTGTATATAAGCAATTAGCAAGTTTTGATTGTGCATAAGCTTCTGCCCTATTATATTTTCTTTTATCAAAATTTAAATCTTCAAAATTTACATCAGGAGGTTTATTTCCTGGTAATCCGTCTATTGCAACACTTGAAACATTTACAACCCTTGATGGAGAACTAGCTAATAATTTATTTAGAAGAAGCTCAGTTAGTAAAAAATGACCTAGATGATTGACACCAAATTGAGACTCAAAACCATGTTTAGTAATTTTTTTTGGTGGCATCATTATTCCAGCATTATTTACTAAAGCACTAATTGTTTCGATTTCGCTATTTATTTTATTTGCACACGCTCTAACTGATTCTAGATCTGATAAATCTAATTTAAGATAACTTGCTTTACCCGGTAATTGTTCAGATTTAATTTGCGATATTGAAAATTTATACTTTTCTTCATCTCTACATGCAAAATATACATTAGCACCTTGCTTCATGAGCTGTTCAGCTGTACCAAGCCCAACCCCTGAGTTAGCACCTGTGATAATATAGTTCTTAGATGAAAGATCAATATCGAATAATTTAGGATCACATTTGAGAGGTTTTGGAACATAGGCCATATCAAATATTACTTTCCAATTTTATATCTTGTTACATACAAAACTTTAGATTATTTTACTAAAAAATATCAATAATTTAATTTGTAAAATAATATTTATTTATATTTAATATAATAAAAAAAACTATTAATTTGAATTATTTTAATGATCAGGTGAATATATATGTGTGGAAGATTTACTTTAAAAGAGGAAAAAAAGGTAAAAGATCAATTTAATGTTGATATATCGCCTTCATTTAACATAACACCTGGTACTAAAATACTTACAATTGATAATCAAAATAAAACAAGGTTTCTCAATTGGGGGTATAGACCAATATGGGCTAAAGATAATTTCAATTTAATTAATGCAAGAAGCGAAACTATCCTTGAAAAGCCATCTTTTAAAAACGCCAGAAAGTGCTTAATTGTTGCCGATGGATATTATGAATGGAAAAAAGAAATTAAAAAAATACCCTATTATTTTCATATGAACAATAGTCTATTTTTTTTTGGAGGGTTGTTTAATGATATCTCTGGATGTTGCATAGTTACTAAAGAAGCAGAAAAATCTTTAGCTGATA
>PTLN01000141.1 GCA_002938125.1 Alphaproteobacteria bacterium MarineAlpha2_Bin1 | reverse complement strand
AGCTGTAAGAGAGTTCTTCACCTCAGCAACTGTCACTGCAATGGTAGATATGCCGTTTATAATTTTTTATATAATAGTTATTTATATAATAGCTGGAAATTTAGCATTGGTTCCTTTAATCATTACTATATTAGTCCTAACAATAGGTTTGTTAGTTCACATACCTTTATCAAAAATTTCAAAAAAATCTAGCAAAGACTCAGAAACACGTCACGCACTACTTGTAGATAGTTTAAGTGGGTTAGAAACAATTAAAATTTCCGGCGCATCAGGAAGGCTATTAGGATTTTGGAATAAAATATCTAGCTCAACAACAAAAAGAGCAAGTAAAAGTAGATTGTTATCTTTATCAGCAATTAATACAACAATTACAGCAAGTCAAGTTGGGGGAATAATTATTATTATTCTAGGGGTGATTATGATTGGTGAGGGAAAACTCACAGCTGGAACATTGATTGCGGTTGTTATTTTAAACGGGAGAGCAGTTGGGAGTTTAGGCCAGGTTGCTGGATTATTAGTAAGATTAAATAATGCATTCACAGCATACAAATCTTTAAATCAAATCATGCAGCTTGGAGTAGAAACACCATCAAATAAAAACTTTCTAAATAGACCATCATTAAAAGGGAAAATTGAGTTTAAAGATGTCTCATTTTCTTATCCCGGAAAAACTGAAAATATTTTAAATAAAATTTCTTTTTCTATACCTAAAGGTTCGAGTGTAGGTTTGATTGGAAGAATAGGTTCTGGAAAAACAACAATTTTAAAATTAATTCTAAATTTATATGAACCTACATCAGGTTCAATTTTAATTGATGGAACGGATATACGACAAATAAACCCACATGATCTAAGAAAAAATATAGGTGCTGCACTTCAAGATGCACATTTTTTTAATGGTACCATTAGAGAAAATATAATCTTTGGCTTAATAGGTATTTCTGATGATCAAATTAATTGGGCTATGAAACTTACCGGTTTAAATTATTTTGTTGAAAATCATCCGCATGGCCTAGATATGTTAATCGGTGAAAGAGGAGAAGCATTATCAAATGGCCAAAGACAATCAATTATTTTGACAAGAACTTTATTAAGAGATCCTCCAATTATTCTATTAGATGAGCCAACAAGTATGATGGATAGTCCAACTGAAAATCATATTCAAAAAACACTCAAAGAATTTTTCCCTGATAGAACATTAATTTTAATAACTCATCGTGCAGCTTTATTAAAAAGCGTAGATCATTTGATTGTTATCGATAAAGGTAATGTTGTGGCTCAGGGCCCGAGAGATGATGTGCTTCAAGCAATTTCTTCAGGCAAAGTTCCAGCAGCTGAGAATAGATATGAGTAAATTATTTGGAACTAGAAAAATTGAAATGTATTCCACTATCTTTATTTTTATAATTTTAGGATTAATAGTTGTTGGAATAATCTGGTCAAGTTTTGCAACATTAGACAAGATAACTAGAGGAAGTGGAAAAGTAATACCTTCCAGCCAATTGCAAATTATTCAAAATCTGGAAGGTGGAATTCTAGCTGAGTTATATATAGAGGAAGGTGACATTGTTAATAAAGGAGATACATTATTAAGAATCGATGATACAAATTTTTCATCTACGCTTCGAGAAAATAGAGCACGAAGAGATTCTCTAACTGCTCAGCTTAGAAGACTTCAGGCGGAAGTTACTGAAAAAGAAAAAATTAATTTTTCTGGGATCAATGACAAAAAGGCTATAAAGGCCGAAAAAAATTTATTTTTAGCAAGAAAAAATAAATATTTAATTTCCTTATCAGTTCTTGAAAGACAGCAAAAGCAAAAAGAACAAGAAATAAAAGAGTTAGAAGGTCAAATTAAAAATTTAAAATATAGTTTATCACTAGCAAATGAAGAAAAAAATATTTTAAAGCCCATGGTTGAAAAAGGTGTAACTTCAAGAATTGAATTAATTAGGACTGAAAGACAAGTTGCTGAGTTAAAGCAGGCACTTGATTCATCGATTCTTGCCCTTCCTAGAATTAAATCCATGTATGAAGAATCTAAAAAACGTATCAATGAACACAAAGCAATATTTATTAGCGAAGGAAGAAAGGAACTTTCTCAAATACGATTAAAATTAGCTGTTATTGAAGAATCATTAAAAACGGTTACTGATAGGGTTCAAAGGACTGAAGTAAAATCACCTGTATATGGTACCGTAAAAAGAATTTTGATTAATACAGTTGGAGGGGTAATACAACCTGGAATGAATTTAGTAGAAATAGTTCCCCTAGAGGATTCTTTACTTATAGAGGCTAAAGTTAAACCAGCTGATGTAGGATTTTTAAGACCAGGGCAACTAGCAAAAGTTCGTTTAACAGCCTATGATTTTGGTTCTTATGGGACTTTAGAGGGAAAATTAGAAAATATTAGCGCTGATGCAATAGTTGATGAATACGGTGAAAGCTATTTTCAAATTATTGTAAAAACATCAAATAGTTTTTTCTCCAAAAAAAATAAAAAATTACCTATTATTCCAGGCATGGTTGCGGAAGTAGATATACTTACAGGTAAGAGAACAATTCTTGAATACTTTCTAGACCCAGTAAAAAAAATTAGAGAACATTCATTTAAAGAACCATAAAAAACTAATGAAGAGATAAAAGTGACCCAAACCCATGGACTTTATCATCAAGGCCATTATTTCTAAGTGCATGCCAATAGGTAGCAGTATTTATTGCTATTATAGGCTTATTTAACCACTCTTCAGCAACCGCAGCTACTCTGGCCATTGCTAGATTAGTTCCAGCTTGAACAATTGCATCAACATCATCACTATTAACTTCATTTATTGCATTCTTTAATTCATCTTCAGACGTATGAGCAATTAAAACTGGACTTTTACATTTAAGACCTAGAACAGTCTTAACATCAAAACCTAAGTCAGTGAAAAATCTTCTTACATTCTTATCACCAATAGGCATATAAGGAGTTATACAAGCTATTTTCTTTATTGTCCCATATTGTTCACTAAGAACTTTCAATGCTGATTGACATGCATCAGAACCCATTGTTACACCAACTCCAGATATACTTTCCATGTGAGCTTGTAGTTGAGTGGCTCCATCTAAACCATCCCAAAAAGTCTCAGCAGACATACCCATAATTAAATGATCCATTTGCATGGTTTTAAGTCTTTCAACTGCCTCATCTTGAGCTTCAGCAATAACTTCAATCAATTTATCAAAATCTTCATCATTATTTACAGGCATATCAGGTATATGAATTCGAGCCATATGATTTGTCACACCATGGGGAGCCATTTTATCAAATTCTGGCTGAACAGAAGTATTGGTGGATGGAGCGATTACTCCAAATTTCATTCTAAAACCTAAAGAGTCGACCATTTTAAATTCCTCCAAAAAGTTATTATATCCAGAAAACTTAAATATTATATTAAATTCACTATTTAATTAAAGGGTGTATTTAATTTTTTAATTATCGAATTCTATCTGCTTTCTCTAAACTTTCTATCATTGAAGATTTAAGTAAGAAAGATCTTGCTTTTACCGGATCGTTGGCAGTCGTTTGCATTTCCCTAAAACGGGCTAACCTAGTTTCCCTGTCTTGTTCGTTTAATAATTGTCTATTTCTCTCTGCTTGAGCTTGTACACTTTCAACTGCCACAGGTTGTCTTTGTTTAGTATACAAATCAAATAATTTTTCGTCAGCAGTTTTTTTCCAAACTCTCGATAATTTTTCGGTTAGATTAATTGCATCATGAATACCACCATTCATGCCCATACCACCCAAAGGATTATTTAAGTGTGCAGAGTCACCAGCAAGTAAAATTTTTCCGACGTTATAAGTTGTAGCAACTCTTTGATGAATTCTATAAATTGTTTTATGCGTTAAGAGATACTTCTCACTTCTCTCTAAAATACCATTTATTCTTTTTTGAAGACTGTCCTCTGAAATTGCATCTTCTTGTTTTTCTCCTTCTCTCGAAGGAAATAAGCACCGCCAATTTCCAACTACTCTTAATAAAACAAACCACTCATTTGAATCAGAAACATAATTGATTAGTGATAGGTTTGGAATATAATCTCGGAATTCAAAGGGTGTAGTTGCTTGAACAAACCATTCAGGATATGTGACTCCCTCAAAACCTAAATTTAAACTTTGTCTTATCGCGCTATTTGCACCATCAGCTGCTATAACATATTTTCCTTTAATCTTATTTTTTTCACCATTATTTTCAATAGTCAAATACACAAAGTCAGAATCTTGATCTACATCAACAACTTTTGTTGAGAATGATACTTCAACTAAATCATTTGATTCTAATTCTGATAAAATCATCCTTGTCATTTTATGCTGCTCGCATTGCACTCTATAAGGGTGTGAGGTTCTATCACTAATTAAACCTAAATTAAATTCAGCTCTTTCTCCTGATTCTCT
>PTLN01000140.1 GCA_002938125.1 Alphaproteobacteria bacterium MarineAlpha2_Bin1 | reverse complement strand
CCTGGACCTGTAATTATTCCTGCAGCGCTCGCTGCAGCCCAAGAAAATTCATCCACTAGTAGGATTTTTTTAAATTCAATCATTTATGGATATGAGGTAATGATTAGATTAGGGGAGTCTATTGGAAAAGAACATTACAAGTTCTTTCATAACACTGCCACATGTGGTTCGTTTGGTTCTGGTATTGCAGTAGGTAAGATTTTGAACCTTAATAATGATCAGTTAATTAATGTTTTAGGTAATTGTGGTAGTGTTATGGGTGGTTTATGGCAAATGAGGAATGAAGACGTGATGACTAAACAATTTCATAACGCTAATGCGGCAAGAACTGGTTTCACTTCAGCAATTTTAGCAAAGAATGGGCTAACCGGTCCAAAATTTATTCTTGAGGGACCACATGGTGTATATGCAGCAATAGCTAAAGATGGTGATCCAAATAAAATAATATCTGATCGTTATCCAAAATGGAAAATCTTTGATACGAGCTTTAAGCCTTGGGCTGCATGTAGGCATGCTCATCCAGTTATTGACGCAACATTAAAAATTGAAAAAAAAATTAGTTCAGCAGATATTAAAAATATTAAAATTAAAACATATAAAGATGCAATAAAATTCTGTGATAGAGTCTCACCAAAAAATGTGACAGACGCAAAGTTTAGTTTACAACATGTTTTTGCTACTTCTTTAATTGACGGACCGCCCAGTATATCATCATTTGATGAGATAAATTATAATAGAGATGATATAGATTCTTTAAGAAAAAAAATAATACTAGAGATGAGTGAGGAAATTGAAAAATCTTATCCAGATCATTATGGAGCTGAGATAGAGATTGATCTAAATAATGGCGATAATATAAAGGTATTTCAAAAAGATGCCCTTGGTGATCCAGGTAACCCCATAACAGAACAAGACATTATAAAAAAATTTTTTAATTTAATGAAAAATGCAGATGTAAACTTATCAAAAATAGATGATATTGTTAATTGTGTTTTAGATTTATCTAATGGTGGTGAATTAAATAAACTAGAGAGGTTATTAGTCGAAAAATGAATAGTCAAATAGATTTAGAACATTCAAACCCTGTATATATCTTAGCTAAGTTTATATCCGAGACAAAATATGAAACAATACCTATTGAAGCAACTAAAGCCTCAAAAACCTTTATACTTGATACGCTTGGTGTCGGTATTGCTGGTTCAAATGGTCCTTGGGTAGAGAGCCTAATTAAAATAGTTCAGGAGTGGGGCGCAGGTAAAGACTCAAGAGTTCTTGTGCATGGGACAAAACTACCCAAATCATCTGCTGCTATAGTAAATGCATATCAAATACATTGTTTAGAGTATGACTGTGTTAATGAAGATGCTGTGCTTCATCCTATGGCAACTATAATGGGTGCTATTTTATCAGAAATAGATAGTGGCAAAGTCTATTCAGGTAAGGAATTAATTACTGCCGTCACTGTAGGGGTTGATTCTTCTAGCGTGCTAGGTCTTTCATCAAGATCTCCAATGCGGTTTTTTAGGCCATCTACAGCAGGAGCATTTGGAGCTACTGCTGCTATTGCAAAACTTAGAGGTTTCAATATAGATGAGATAATTAATGCATTTGGTGCTACTTATGGTCAAATTTCAGGAACACTCCAGCCACATCTAGAGGGTTCTCCTGTATTAGGTATGCAGATTGGATTTTGTGCAAGAGCTGCAATTGCTGCATGTGATCTTGCTAAAGAAGGTTTAAATGGACCAAAAGATGTTTTTTCTGGGAAATACGGATATTTATCTTTATTTGAGGGAGAATATGATTATGAAAAAGCTTTTAATAACTTGGGTTCAGTTTGGCAGGTTTCTAAATTATCCCATAAGCCTTTTCCCTCAGGAAGACTAACACATGGGATGGTAGATGGGGTTCAACGCCTCAAGAAAAATAATAAACTTGAACCAGATGAAATAGAGAACATCAGGTGCATAGTTCCACCTTTGGCACATAGGTTAACCGGTAGGCCTGATATTGAAAATCCTGAGCCAAATTATGCTAAACTATGTATTCCTTTTGTGACTGCAACAGCTATTATTGAAGGAACAGTAGATGTAAATCATTTTGAAAAGGAATGGCTTTTAAATAAAGAGGTTCATAAACTAGCAAAAAGAATTAAATCTATTGAGAGTGATGAAAAAAATCCAAATGTTATGTCTCCTCAATTTTTAGAAATATTTCTTAAAAATAAGGAAATTTTAAAAGTTACAATTCCTTCAATCTATGGTCACCCTGATAATCCTTTAAGTGATGAGGAAAATAAAAATAAATTTTTAAATGCATGGAAATCAGCTTCAAAGATACTTGACCCATCAAAAGCTGAGAAGGTAATATCAATAGTCGAAAACCTGGAGTCTTTAGATAATATTTCTGGATTAATTGACCTAACAATATAATAAAATTTCAAATGAAAAATCCTACTTATTTTAAACAGCTAAATTACGAAAAAATGATTTCTGACTATCCAATAGGTGATAATTATGAAAAATTTTTATTATCAACCAGTGCGGATGAAATTAGAGGTATTCAGGAAAAAAGATTTATTAAACTTATAGAAAGAGGATGGGAAATTCCATTTTATCAAAGGTTATGGAAAAAATCTGGATTAGAAAAAGGAGATATTAAATCAATTGATGATTCTCTAAGTATTCCTAGTTATTCAAAAACTGATTTAATGAAATCTATAGAAGAATATCCTCCTTTTGGTGATTTTCATGGTATGGATACTTTTTCAAAATCAGATCGTCCTCCTGTAGTTTTCCATACAACTTCTGGCACAACTGGAACACCTCAGAATTTATTTTTTGGTCCTTTATCTAGAGAATTACAGAATGTAATGCTAGCTCGTGCATACCATATTCAAGGTATTGGGCCTGAGGATATAGTTCACTCTGTTTATGGACATGGTATGATAAATGGTGGTCACTATGTAAGAGAAACTTTTATTCATTATAGCCCAGCACTTTTCTTGTCAGCTGGAACAGGTAATGAAACAAGATCAGTGCAACAAGTTCATAATATGGCAAGATTTGGAGTAACTGTCATAGTTGGTTTTGCTGACTATATTGTTAAATTAGCTCAGGTTGCTCGAGAAGAAGGTCTAGAGCCTGGAAAAGATATTCCAGTTAGAATGATAATTGGCCATATGGGGAGAGAAAACCGTGATTCTATATCAGAACTTTGGGGGGGAGCAGAGATTTTCGATCTTTATGGTGTTGGTGATACTGGGATTGTTGCATTCGAAGGTCAAGATAGGCAGGGAATGTATGTGCATGAAGATGCTTATCTTCTAGAATTGGTTAATTCAGAAACAAATAAAATTGTAGAGGATGGTAAAGAAGGTAATATGGTGATTACTGTTCTTTTTAAGGATGATATATACCCAGTAATAAGATTTGATACTAATGATGTTACTTCCTTTGAAACGGAAAGATCTGAGTTAGGATACAATGTGAAAAGGATAACAGGTTTTTTAGGTAGAAGTGACAATATGGTTAAGTTAAGAGGAATTAATTTGTACCCAATTGCAATAGGAGCTATTGCTAATGAACACGAATTTGCAACGGGAGAGTACATTTGTAAGGCTTATAGAGATGAGTCAGGAAGAGATGAAATGGAAATTCTTGTTGAAGTTAATTGTAAGGACTCAGAAAAAACGATAGTAAAAAATCAAATTATTTCTCTGTTAAAAAGCAAACTTGGAATATCTTTGGGTGTTCAATTAGTCGATAAGGGGTCTACTGCTCATCTCACACAGGTAGATACTAGGCAAAAAGCAATAAGGCTAATTGATGAGAGATTTTAAATAGGTTATTTCATTGCGAAAAATAAATGTATTAGATAATTTTTTATTTGAATGGGTAGATCTTTTGAATAGTAGTAAAGTTACTTCTATTCAATTAGTCGAGTCTTGCTTAGATAGAATTAATAAGTATGACAATAAGATAAAGTCATTTACAAAGGTTTTCTTAGATGATGCCCTTAGGAATGCATCTGAGTCAGATAAGAGAAGAAGTAAAGGTAACCAATATAGTATTATTGATGGTATCCCTTTCGCTGCTAAAGAAAATATTGAGATTAAAAACAAAGTTGCAGCAGCAGGCATGCTATCTCGGAAAGAAATAATTTCTAAAGTTAATTCAAAAGCTATTGAATTATTAAATGAGGCAGGAGCTATTAACCTTGGTCATTTAAACATGCACGAAGCAGCGCTTGGATCAACAAATGATAACCCCTTACATGGCAAAACCTACAACCCTCATATGGAAGGTTTCACACCAGGAGGATCCTCAGGAGGATCTGGTGCAGCCGTTGCTTCTGGATTTAGTTTATTTTCGCTTGGAACTGATACTCTTGGGTCAATAAGAATACCTGCCGCTTATTGTGGAGTTTCAGGAATAAAACCATCAAAAGGCTTAGTTTCTCTTAGTG
>PTLN01000014.1 GCA_002938125.1 Alphaproteobacteria bacterium MarineAlpha2_Bin1 | reverse complement strand
TTTCTATTCTCGACTTTTCAGCTTTCAGACCCAATAAAAGATTATCAGTAAACGAATCACAGGCATCTCCTAAAATCTGAATTGACTGAAGAACATTATATGAAATCATTGGCTTATAAACATTTAATTCAAAATGACCTTGGCTACCAGCAAAGCCTACAGCTGTATCATTTCCCATAACCTGTATGCATACCTGAGTAAGAGCTTCACACTGAGTTGGGTTTACTTTTCCAGGCATAATAGAACTACCAGGTTCATTCTCAGGAAGAATTAACTCACCTATACCACAACGAGGACCAGATCCGAGAAATCTGATATCATTAGCAATTTTGAAAAGACTGGAAGCCACAGTTTTTAAGCTCCCAGAAAACTCCACTAAAGCATCATGGGATGCCAAAGCCTCAAATTTGTTAGGGGCAGAAACAAAAGGCAATTTAGTAATTTCTGAAATTTCCTTAGCTACTAATTTATCCCAACCAATTTTGGTATTTAATCCAGTTCCAACTGCCGTTCCACCCTGAGCAAGCTCGTAAATATTTTCAAGAGATTTTTTGACTCTTTCAATTCCCATTTTAATTTGAAAACTATAACCAGAAAATTCTTGTGATAGTTTTATTGGAGTTGCATCTTGCGTATGAGTTCGCCCAATTTTGATTATACCATCAAACTCTTTAATCTTACTATCAAGATGAATCTTTAATTTTTCTAATGATGGTATCAAATGATTTACAGTAGTTTCTGCAACAGCAATATGCATAGCTGTGGGAAATGTATCATTTGAAGACTGTCCCATGTTGCAATGATCATTTGGGTGAACAGGTTTTTTTGATCCTATTTCTCCCCCAAGAATTTCTATAGCCCTATTAGAAATTACTTCATTTGCATTCATATTTGACTGTGTTCCCGAACCAGTCTGCCAGACAACTAATGGAAAATTATTATCTAATTTTCCTTGCATAACCTCCGTAGCAGCTTCAATTATTGCTTTCGCTAAAATTTCATCTAATTTCTTTTGAAATTGATTAACTCTTGCGCAGGCTTTTTTTATAACTCCCAAAGCTCTAATAATTGATGTAGGTTGTTTTTCCCAACCAATTTTAAAATTTTGAATAGACCTCTGAGTTTGAGCACCCCAGTATTTTTCTATTGGAACATCAATGGGACCAAAACTATCAGATTCAGTTCGAAAATTACTCATGAGTACCTCCTGAAAATGTAAAAGTTATATTACTAACGGTATAATCAGAAAAAAGTCCAAAACTTTTTTAAAAAATTTATTTTACCAATTCAATATTTTCTGACCTAACAACCTTCCAAATGTCAAGGCAGGTAACAAAGACATACCGCTAAGATAAGTTTTACCTGAGAGTCGGGATTTACCATAAATCTCCCCAGCAGCATATAAATTAGCTATAGGACGATTTTTTTGATCTAAAACTCTTAAGTCATCATCTACGTCAAGCCCTCCCGGACTCAATACGGTAAAACCAACAGCTCTTATTGCCAAGTAAGGAGGCTTATTTATTGGCCTAGGAAGTGATTCTCTTTTAAATGGATCAGCCTGAACTTTTTCTACGGCTAAATTATATTCATCAATTGTTTGTTTTAGCTTAATCTCATCCATGCTACATTTTCTTGCAAGTTCTTCAATGGTGTCCGCCTTAAAATAGGAAGGGTGTTTGTCATACAAATGAATGGTATGCTCTCTTTGAATTTCATGATTTATATTTGGAGAGTTTTGCCTTATACCCTCGTCAAAAACAATATACATTTCCATATTTGACTGATTAAGAAGAGCGTGCTCTCGGTGATCAACACTCGGATGGTCCTCTCTAACAAACCTCTCGCCATTGTTATTTACAAAGATCTCCCATGGTTGGCGCATGTGAGGGTTCAAAATTAACCCACTTCTTACTGATAGTGGATCGTTTGGGTCTTGCATTACCCCAGCAAACGAGCATAAAAACTCATTTCCACCATCTACCTTTGCTCCAATTTCTCTTGCTGCAATTATTCCCTCACCTTTAGAATAGGGGTTACACCAGGAACGAAGAGGGTAATTTGGTGTCATTTGTCTCCACAAGTGCTCATTAGCAGCATAACCCCCAGTAGTAAGAACAATATTCTTTCCAAAGATTTCTGCTTCTGTTCCATCACGTGCTTTAATTCTAACTCCAGTAACTTCCTTCGAATTATAAATTAAGCTTGAAAGTTTAGTTTCTAAACTTAGAGTAACCGTACCTTTTCCAATTTCAGTATTTAGAAGTGGTTCCATAGCTTCTAATACTGAAAGGCCACCATTTGGGCCCCATGCATATCTTCTTACTCTCTGAGGTTCATGCCCGTGCCCAGCAACAGGGGTTTCAGGGGACACTTCAAAACCATTATCCATCAACCAATCAAAACTTACCGCAGCATTATCTATAGCTAGTTTAGCTAAGGATGGATGAAGATCTCCCCCTGAGATCCTCATACAATCTTCATAATGCCAGTCTGGGTGGTCTTCAATACCTAATTTTTTTTGTAATTTAGTTCCAGCAGCAGTCATTTGACCTGTTGACCAATGAAGAGTTCCACCTATTCGTTCATCAGCATCTATAAGCAAAACTTTTGCGCCTCTTTGACCAGAAAATATTGCAGCAGGAATACCAGCCGTTCCGGCACCAACCACAATTACATCCCATTCCTCCTGCATTATAAAATACCTCCATTAATTAATTTCTATTCTTATGGGCGAAATCATTATTCTTCCAAATTCCCTCTTTAACTTTGCCATTTTTAAATATGTATCTTCCCAAACCATGATACTTACCGTTTTCAAAATAACCCTCGTATTTGTCACCATTAATTAGAAAATACTCACCGTAACCACTAAATAAACCATTCTTAAATGTCCCTTTATATTTTGTATTATCAGAAAAAATTAACTCTCCATTTCCATTTTTTTTATCACCTTTAAACTGGCCCTGATATTTAGTACCATTATTAAATATTAATATTCCTGTTCCATTTTTTTTCCCGAAACTAAAATCTCCATCATATTTGTATGATTTTGAACTAATATAAATTCCCTTTCCATGGAATAAACCGTCTTTAAAATTTCCAATATATTTGTCACCGTTTGAAAATATATACGTTCCTTTTCCATGAATTTTTCCTAAGACAAAACTCCCTTCATATTTTGATCCATCCGACCAAATATAGACACCCTTTCCATTTTCTTTTCCATTTTGGAACTCTCCATTGTATGTCCCCAATAATTTATTATTTCTAAAGTGCTTATACTCTCCTCGACCACTAATAACCCCATTTAAAAATTTTCCTGTATAGATAGATCCATCTGCATACTTTAATTCACCTTCTCCATGAGGTTTTCCATTTTTAAAATAACCCTTATAAACTGATTTATCAGAAAATTTATAAACTCCATTTCCATTTTTTCTATTATCTATCCAAAATCCAGTATATTTAGAACCGTCTTTGAATTGAAAAGTACCAATACAGTTATCAAATACAAGGCCACTATCTTTCGGACACTTGTCAATAGCATATACTTTCAATGTAAAAAAAATTGTAAAAACAACAAGAGTAAATGAATGAATGAAGACTCGCAAATTCTAATCCTCCAATGTCTTATACTATATTTTGTAAATTAAATTTACAAATAATTTTTTTATGGAGGGCGATAAGGGATTCGAACCCTTGACAAACTGATTAAGAGTCAGTTGCTCTACCAACTGAGCTAATCGCCCTACTAGCCAGCAGTATATATGTATATGACGATAAAAATCAAAGGGAACAATAGTAATTAAATTTTGAAAATTTATAAAATTTATATAAATTATTTAGTCACTTCCAGGAGCAATAAAGAACTTTAACATTTATGCGAATATTTTTTATAGATAAAGTTAATCATAAACTTTTAGCAAATTACCAAATTTGCTATGAAATTCTTCATTTGGCTTAATGCCACTTTCGTCAGAGTACTCTTTCTTAAGCGATTTAAGGTAAAACATTGATAAAGATCCTTTTTTTCCACTATCAATTTTTCCTCTCTCTTCAATTTCAAAAATTTCTTTTACTTGTTCATATGTTGTTTCAGACAAATTAATTTTTCCAGGTTCACTATAACTCTCCATTAAGGATGCTACATTGACAGAATCCCCCCAAATATCATATGTAAACTTATTATCACCTACAACACCTGACATGACTGGACCAGAGTTAATTCCAATTCTCATTAACCAAGGTTTAAGTCTAAGTTTTTCTCTTTGCTCATTAGATCTTTTCAAGTATGACATCATTTCTAAAGCAACTAAACATACCTGAATAGCATGCCCCCTGTTCTCACTAGGCAATCCACCAGCACACATATATGAGTCACCAATTGTTTTTAATTTCTCAATTTTATTATTTTTTACTATTTTATCAAATGAAGAGAAATACTGATTGAGAAGTTCAATTAAAGATTTTGGCTCCATATTCTCTGAAAGTTTTGTAAAGTCACAAAAATCACTAAATAAAATAGTTACATTTCCATAGAACCTTGGCTCAACCTTATCTGTTTCTTTTAATTCATTTGCAACTTTTGAAGGCAAGATATTAAGCAATAAATCGTCTGCTCTCTTTTTTTCAAGGGTCAATTCTTGATGCATTTTATCCCTATCTTTAATTGCTACATCCATCTCAGTTACTACTCGCCTAAGCTCCAACTGAGCAACTACTTGTCTAGATAACCTTCTTATAGATTCCTTTTGATTGCCAGTAAGATCTTTCTCTTCAAAATCAACACAACAAATAGTTCCTACAGCATGACCAGAAGGTGTAACAAGTGGCATTCCAGCATAAAACTTCAAATGAGGCTCATCTTTTACTGGAGGAAGATCAGCAAACCTCTCATCTTTAGAACAATCAGGAACTAACAATAGATCATTTTGACAAATTGTTGTTTGACAAACTGAAACATCTCTTGGCATTTCTACCATTTCTTCAGGAAGTCCATATTTGGACTTAAACCACTGCCTGTCTTCATCCATAAATTGAATAAAAGAAATGGGACATCCAAGAATCTCTGCAGCAAGTTCTGTTATCTCATCAAAAACCATTTCAGGCGCTGTATCTAAAATTTTATAATCCTTAAGTTTTTCTAATCTCTCGTTCTCATTTTCTGGTAATTGAGTAGACATTAATATCTCCGATACTTCACATTGAAACCTTATTTTAATATTTATTATAATTCATTAACTTAATAAAATATAGTTAGATTTTTTTTATATATTATTTCTATAAAATTATGCTGTTATGCACCTATCTAAGGGTAAAATTTTTCTTTTCAAACAATATAGAAAAAGTTCTTTTTCTATAAGTTAAAGGAAAATAGATTCAATCTTTATATTGGTGCCTCCTAACTGTTGATCCTTGTTGATATGGCTCAACAGCTTGTTTCCACAATTTCCTAGCTATTTTTTTTGCTGATTCTATCTCATTTTTTGTCATCAAGCCCTCTAACATTCTTTTATTTTCTTTTGCTCCATCTATTTTCTGAGATGTGGTTAATACAGACCAGGCATAAGAGTTGATAAAACTTCTTTCGACGCCTCTTCCTTTAAAATAAGCAATAGATAATTGCATTTGAGCATCAGTATGACCGTGAAAAGCTGCTTTTTTCCACCAATATAATGCCTTTGTTTGATTATATTTAACCCCCCAGCCTTCATTGTACATTGAACCTAACCTGTATTCGGCATTTACATTTTTTTGCTTAGCTGATTTTACAAAATATGAAAGTGCATATTTATGATTCTGAGGGAGGCCTTGGCCTTTTCTTAGCATTTCTCCCATCTGATATTGAGCCTCAGAGTTGCCTTTTACAGCTAATGGTTTTAAAATTTTTAATGCTTTTCTATAATCTCCCTTAACTCTAGCCTGGGTACCTTCCTTGATAGTGAGGGTCAATTCATCATCCATTAATGATTGACTTTCAACAGAGTTATAAAAAAGTATTAAAAATAGAAGAATAAAAAAATTTTTAAAAATCTTAATCATAAATTCACCAATATCTTTCCTACGTAATAAAATACATCTCTCCATTCGTATTTTCTATTCTCAGTTCTTTAACTTTAGAATACTCAGGATCTTTATGGAAACCTTTTAATTTTTCTATAGAGGGGAATTCAATAATCGTCAATCTTTCCCAATCATCGCCAGATAAAATTCTTTCAGGTTTACCAAATAAAAGCACCTTACCCTCGTACTTTTTCAGTATATCTGAAGCAATACTCGAGTAAATATCTATCCAACTAGGATTTTTATCAGATCTTGAAGAAAAACCAATTAAATAAGCTTTCATAATTTAACCTTTTTTGATAACTGGTCTTCTTTATTATAAAATAATAAAACAATTAAAAATATTATAACTATAAATATCATCAATGGAATGGCACCAAAACCAACTCCGCTCCAACCGTAAAACTCTAATAAAATTCCTGAACCAATAGAAGATAAAGCAACAGAATAGAAAACAACAAAATCATGAAAGCCCTGGGACTTTGATGTCTCATTAATCTTATAAGTAGAAGTCAGAAGAGTTGATCCTCCGACAAACATAAAATTCCAACCTAATCCCAAAAAAAACATAGAAAGCCAAAAATGAATTAATTCAGTTCCTAATAAAGCCATTGAAATTGAAAAGAACATAAACAAGATACCTATACCTATTACCCTCAAAATACCTATGTAATTTATTAAGCTACCTGTAAAAAATGAAGGGGCAAACATTGCTATTACATGCCATTGAATAACAATTTTAGCATCATTCAATTTATGACCACAGTGTTCAATCATAGCTATAGGAGTAGCTGTCATAATTAAAATCATTACTGAAAACCCTATAGTACTTGAACTAACAGAAAGAATAAAAATTGGTTGTTTAATTATATCAATTAATTTCCTTGAATTTTTATTTAACTCCTCAAACTCAAATCTAGGTATATTAATAAAATTGATAAAAAATAATGAAACTATCAATATTAATAAAACAGCACTATAACTTCCTAAATAAATATACTTCTCAAAATAATTTGAAGTTCTTGATGCAATTTCAGGACCTAAATAAGCTGCAAAGACTCCGCCAGCCAATACTAAAGATATTGCTTTAGGTTTAAATTTTTGATCAGCCATGTCAGCAGCAGCAAATCTATATTGATGAGCAAATGCGCTGAAACATCCAATAAGAAAAATACCAAAAGTAAAAAACCAAAATAATTTAAAATAAATACCATATAAGCAAGTTAGACACCCGATGATTGCAATTAAGTTACCGATAATAAATGCAGTTTTTCTTCCTTTATTACTCATTAATTTTGCAACAGGAGCTGTTGATATAGCTGTACCTATTACCATTGCTGAAATAGGTACAGTTGCATAGGCTTGATTAAACTCAATTAATTGATATCCGATTAGTCCAGCTGTAAGAGCTATTACAGATGTTGTTGAAGTAAAAAAAGCCTGACAAGAAGATAAAATCAATACATTTTTTTTTACAGAGTTCATAATCTTTTCCTAATTTCAACTATTGGTAACATAAAATAATTCTGGCGCGCTCGGAGGGACTCGAACCCCCAACAGCCTGATTCGAAGTCAGGCACTCTATCCAATTGAGTTACGAGCGCATAAAATTAATGAAAATTTCCTTAATCATATAAATAAAATTATATTACAAACAATTAAGAACATAATTTTTATAGTTTTTAAGACGAAGAATATTTTTCTAAATTTTTTTCAAATTCACTTAACCTCTTCCAAATACTCCTTAGTTCTGTAATTGTAGTCCAATTATGCAGAAACAGCGCAAACCCTCCGTGTACTCTCTGAAAGGCATTAGATACCTGAACAACAACTCCTAATAAAACTGCACCTGAAAAAAGGCTTGGCCCGACAATTAAATAGGGAACAATCACCATAAATTGATCATATGCCCCCATCCATGTATCAAAATATCCATAATGTAAATATAATCGGTGATAATTAAATCTAATACCTGTAAATAAACTTATAAGATTTTCTGGCTGAGCATAATTTTCTTTATCATCTTCACCTAAAACTAAATCTTTTCTAAATGCCGCTTCAACCTTCTGATTATTATACTCAAGACCAGGAAGCTTAATTCCAACAAACCAAGATATAATTAACCCTCCAATAGAAACAACCAGAGCAACCCAAACTAAGGAACCAGGAATTTCTGAAAAAAATGGTATTGATATTGTGCTACTTAAACCCCATAAAACAGGTATAAAGGCCACTAGTGTCATTATAGCTCTAACAATTTGTAGACCTAATGACTCAACAATCCTAGCAAATCTATTACAATCTTCTTGTATTCTTTGACTTGCACCCTCAATATCTTCTCTTACATTTCTCCATCTAGGGATATAGTCAAAAGTTATCGCTTCTCTCCAACGAAGACCGTAAATCCTTGTAAACCAACCGGTTAAAACAGCTAAAACAATATATGGAAAAGCTAGAACAGAAAATGATGGAACACCCTCAAAACCATTTAATAAATATTCTAAACCAATTAATTTACTGTAAAACAGAGTCACTCCTTCCTGAACATTATCTTTATAATCACCAGCCTTTTGAAGAAGATTATAAAAATCTCCGTACCATGTATTGATAGCTACCGTAAGCTGAACTTGAATCCAGAGCGAAACAATAAGTATTGCACCTCCGCCGTATGACCACCTAAACCACTTCTTAGAATAAAAAAAAGCTTTAATCATTTACACACTCAAACAAAATTATTTTTCAATTATTAAAGACTAACAATTCAAATTTTTTATTTGTTTCTCTATATTAAAAATTTGATCACGTATTGTAAGTTTTCTTTTCTTTAAATCTCTAATCATATTTAATTCATGAGGATTTTTTTTTGCCTCAATATCAAATTTTTGGGCAGTCAAATGCAGGATAGTTCTATCAAGCTCGTAATGATTTTTTTTCAAGACTGTTAACTGCTTCTTTAATGACTTTAGATCAGACATTTGTTCTTATTATCCTTTTTACCCTTTTAAAAAAAGAAAATAAACCGGGAATTTATTATAATTGATTGAGAAAAAAATAAAAAGGCATTCACAGTAAACCAACAACTCTCAAATAGAGAGTTGTTGGTTATTGCAAAACGCTTTCGAAACATCGTAAAAGAACTAGTAACTAATTTTAACACTAAATAAGGTAATATCAAGTCATAATAACACAACATGTAGACTAAATATTTAAATCATACTCTTAAAAAAAAAATGCATTCAATCAATTACTTAAAGCAGTTTTATATTTAATTCTTTTTGGTTGATTTGCCTTCCCGCCTGACCTTCTTTTCAAATCTTCTTCATAATCTTGGTAATTTCCCTCAAACCACTCTACATTACTATTACCTTCAAAGGCTAATATATGAGTAGCTATTCGGTCCAAAAACCAACGATCATGGCTGATCATTATTATACAGCCAGCAAAAGACTCAAGTGCATCTTCTAATGCTCTAAGTGTATCGACATCCAGATCATTGGTGGGCTCATCTAAAAGTAGTAAGTTTGAACCTGATTTGAGCATTTTAGCTAAATGGACTCTATTTCTTTCTCCTCCAGACAAATTGCCAACTTTTTTCTGTTGATCGGAACCTTTAAAATTAAATGCCCCAACATAAGCTCTACTTTGAATTTTACGCTTCCCTAAATCTATTTCACTCTCTCCCTCACTTATTTCTTCCCAAACAGTGATGTCATTATTTAGGGAGTCCCTAGATTGATCTATGTACCCTAACTTGACTGTATCTCCAATTTTAATTTCTCCACTATCTAAATCTTCCAAACCAGAAATTAAATTAAACAAAGTTGTCTTTCCCGCTCCATTTGATCCAATTATCCCAACTATTGCTCCTGGAGGAACACTAAAATTCAAATTCTCGAAAAGTATTTTGTCATTGAAACTTTTCTTTATATTTTCTACTTTAATAACCAAATCTCCTAATCTTGGAGCAGGAGGGATTAAAATTTGAGCTGATGAGAAGGACCTATCTTGTTGTTTAGCTAGTAATTCCTCATAAGCTTTTACTCTAGCCTTACCTTTTGATTGTCGAGCTTTTGGAGTTTGATTAACCCACTCCAATTCATTTTTCAATGTACGTTGCCTCGACTCTTCTTGTTTACCTTCCAATTCAAGTCGTTTTTGCTTTTGATCTAACCAAGATGAATAATTACCTTTCCATGGAATCCCTTCACCTCTATCAAGCTCTAAAATCCACTGAGCTACATTATCAAGAAAATATCTATCATGAGTTACTGCAACTACAGTACCTGGATAATCGCTTAAAAATTTTTCTAACCAAGACACAGACTCAGCATCTAAGTGATTAGTCGGCTCATCAAGTAATAACATGTCAGGCCTTTCTAATAATAAACGACAGAGAGCTACCCTACGTCTTTCTCCTCCAGAGATATTTGATACCTGAGTACCTCCAGGTGGACATCTCAGAGCATCCATTGCTATAGATGCAATTCTCTCTACCTCCCAACCATCTAGCGCTTCAATTTTAGCCTGAAGATCTCCCTGCTTAGATAATAATTCTTCCATCTCATTATCATCTAGGGGCTCAGAAAACTTTAAACTAACATCCTCAAATTCTTTTATTATAGAAATAATTTCTTTTACACCCATCATCACATTTTCTTGAACTGTTTTAGTATCATCTAAATATGGTTCTTGTTCAAGATACCCGATCTTTATCCCTTCAGCAGCCCAGGCCTCACCACTAAATTCTTTTTCTACGCCGGCCATTATCTTTAAAAGAGTTGATTTACCTGATCCATTAAGACCCAAAACTCCAATTTTTGCTCCTGGTATAAACGAGAGTGAAATATCCTTCAAAACTTGACGGCCTCCATCAAATTTTTTTGATAACTCATTCATAGTATAAACGTACTTAACAGACATATTAGCTCTCTAGTAAAAAATTAAGTATCTAATTATCTTTAATATAGATTAAAAATGTAAATTAATAATAATATAATTTTAATTGAATACAAATATACCATACATCCTTATTAAACTATACAGAATAATGTCGTACTTTGAATTTATAAGAAACAATTTAAGATTCCTATTTTTTGGTTTTTTATTAATGTTTTTTTCCAGCTTCGGACAAACTTTTTTTATTTCTCTATTTAATAATGAAATTAGAGAGGTTTTTAAATTATCCCACGGTAACTACGGATTGATTTATTCTATAGCTACATTCATAAGCGGAACAGTAATAATCTGGGCTGGAAAACTAATTGATAATATAGATTTAAGAAACTTTATATTAATAGTTATATTAGGATTGGCAGCTGGTATAATAATCCTTTGCTCAAGTGAATCAATAATTCTTTTATGTACAGCAATTTTTCTTTTAAGACTTTTTGGTCAAGGTTTAATGCCTCATACATCCATGACTAGTATGACAAGATACTATAATCAGGATAGAGGCAAAGCAATTAGTGTATCATCACTAGGACTTCCTTTTGGGGAGGTGATTTTACCCATAATATCAATTTTCTTAATTTCCTTAATTGGTTGGAGGCTTACTTGGATCTCTGGACTTATATTAATTATTTTTTCAATTATTCCAATCAGGTTCTTTTTATTGAAGAATCATTCATACCGTCACAGAGAGTGGGAATTAAAAAATAAATCTATTTCAGATTTTGAGTCTAAAAAATATACAAAAAATTTTACTCGTACCGAAGTACTTTTAGATAAAAAATTTTATTTTATTATTTTTTCTATTTTATCTCCTGCTTATATAATGACAGGACTTTTTTTTCATCAGATTCATTTATTTGAAATTAAAGGATGGTCACTTAATCTTCTAGGAGGAACTTTCGCTTTATATGCTGTAATTACTGTTTCTGCATCAATAATTATTGGAAAGCTTATAGACTCATATGGTTCCAAAAAATTGGTTATCTTTCATCTATTTCCTCTTAGTTTAGGGTTACTAATTTTATCATTATCCACTAGCCCTTACGCAGCTTTATTATATCTTGGTTTAGCTGGAATAACTATGGGTATGGCAAACTCATTACTTAGTTCTTTATGGGCAGAGATATATGGAACAAAATACATCGGATCAATTAAATCTTTAGTTACAGCTTTAATGGTTTATGCCTCAGCCTTTTCACCTTTTATGTTTGGTTGGGCCATTGATTTAGGTATAAACATAGAATTAATTATTTTGCTTTGCGTGTTTTATACACTACTATCTTCAATAACTTTATATATAATCTTTGGCGTTAAAAAATACAACTAAAATGCTTAAACCTTTATATCAGAAAATTGCACAAATACTTATTGAGGATATTCAATCCGGGAAATTACCAATTTCAGAAAAAATCCCCCCTGAAAATATTTTAACAAAAAAATTTGGTGTTTCTCGTCATACTATTCGAGAAGCCTTAAGGATTTTATCTGATATGAATTTAGTTGAAAGACAACCTGGCCATGGGACGGTTGTCAAATCAAATGATACTAAAGTTAATTATACTCAATCAATAAATAGTTTAACTGAAATATTGAAATACCCTGAGGAGACAAGAATATCAATTAAATATTCGAGATTAGAATATATAGGGCAAACTACAGCAAGCTTGATAGACTCACGAATTGGTGAAAAATGGAAAAAATTAAGTGGGGTTAGATCATTAATTAATGAGAAAAAACCTATTTGCTGGTCGGATATATATATTAGAGATCAGTATTCATCTATTGAAGATAAAATTGGAATTGGACCTATACCAGTGTACCAATTAATTGAAAAAGAATTTGATTTGGATATTCAAAAAGTAAAAGTGAAAATATTTGCATCAACTGTGCCTGAGAAGATTGCTCCATATTTAAATGTAGAAAGCGGTTCAGCAGCGCTAACTGTAGTTAGAAATTATAAAACCTTATCCAATAAATCTTTCGAAGTATCTGTTAGTATTCACCCTAAAGACAGATTCACATATTCTATAGAATTACAAAAAGACTGGCAACTTCCCTAAAAAAATTATATTACTTTCTAATTGGTAATTTTATTGCAAAATGTTTGTGAAGGATATCAGCTATATTCTCATAACATACCCCTACTCGAAAAACTTCAAGAGTTTCAACATTTAATAAAGTCGAGGATTGGCCATACAAATTATATTTCATCAAACCATAATCAATAATTATATCAGCAATTTCTAATATTTCAGGCTGCATATCTTCTATACAAAATTTAGTTCCTGTTAAACTTATATTCGCTGAAGATCCAAATAGAAGGTGACCTTCTTTATAACTAAGTTCTGTAATTTCTTTATGAAACCTACCGGCATTCATTAACATAAGTAATGTGTCATTTAACGTGCTAAGACTATAAACTTCTTTATTTATTGAATTAAAAAGAGGATGTTCGTTATTGCATGGGGCTATCACTCCTAAGGGTAAATCATACTCGTTACAAATTGCATCAATAATCTCACTGCCTCTTTGGCTAACTTTATGAAGCTCCCTATGCAAATTTGTATTTCCTAACATTGCATTTAGTTTACTTTTAGATCTTTTTTTAGTACTAAAGATTTCTTTTAGTGACTTTATTGAACCACCAATAAGAGAATATCCTACATCCATCGGCAGAATCCCTATACCCCCTTTTATAAGAACTTCAAATGCTCTCTTTGCATCTTCTTCTACTTTTAATAGAGACATATACTCCTCATAAAAAATGAAAATAAAATTTGATATTGTAAACTAACCAAATTTTTCCATAAATAAAGATATTTCCTTATTTAATTTCTAAAAAACATAGCTATCTACAGCTAATTAATAAAGATTCTCTTTAAATCCTCGTTTTTTTTGATTTCATTAGTTCATCTACAATCTAAAAAACCGCAGTTTAGCTTGTTAAAAAAAAAAAATAAAATAAATAGAGTAAAAATACGATAAATATAATATCTTATAGATTCAATATATAATTGTTGGCATTAAGTTTAACATTAAAGAGTTTATTTTTCGGGAGGATAAAATGAAATTTCTTTTAAAAAAATGCTTTATATTTTTAACCTTTTTTTTCGCTTCTTTTGGGATATCGAATTTATATGCTGGAAGTAATGATTTAGTTATAGGTCATAGCTCATTACCAGCTGGTTTAGCAAATCCTTTATTAGATACATCACATTCAGGCGGATTTGTTTTTAGAACAGTATTTAATTTATATACAACAAGCACCAAAGACGGAGCAAAAGCAGAAATGCTCACATCATGGAAAGTAAATCCAGATGATAAAACAAAATGGATATTTAAAGTTCGTAAAGGCGTTAAGTTTCATAATGGAAATGACTTTGATGCTAAAGATGTTGCTGAGATGCTAAATTGGTTAGCTTCAAAGGAAGGTAAAGCTAAAGCAGCAAATACAACTAGAAACCTAAGAAATCTTGCCGGTGCAAAAGTAATAGATAGTCACACAGTTGAAATATCTTCAAAAAAACCTGACCCATTACTGCCTCAAACTTTGGGTGTAATTAAGGTTCTAGACTTTGATACCGTTCAAGATGTTGGCTGGGAGGCTCTAGGAAAAAATCCAAATGGAACTGGACCATTTCAAGTATCTAAATGGGACAATTCCGAAGTAAAGGTAAAAAAAGCTTCAAATGTATGGAGAACTGGAAAAGTAGATACAATAACCTTTAAATTTGTTCCAGAATTAGCAGCAAGAGTTCAAGCTTTTGAGGCCAATCAGGTCGATATAATCTTTCAACTTGTTGCAGACTCTAAGGCAAAAATTGAAGCTGCTAATGGAAAACTTCAGCTCTCACCTGGTACAGCAGTCAGCACATTACATTTCTTTCAAAACAAAGAGAGCCCTGTAGCTGACGTAAGAGTAAGAAAAGCCTTAAACTATGGAGTTGATATGAAAACCTATATTGAAACCATTAAAGGTGGGACTACTAAACATAGTGGTCAACCAGGGACTTCTTCAATTCAGGGGTGGCAGTCAGATATTAAACCATATCCATATGATCCAAATAAGGCAAAAAAATTACTTGCAGAGGCAGGTTTTCCTAATGGTCTTAAATTAAGAGGTGAGTCGGTCACTGCTCAAGCAGACTGGGCTAATATTGTTCAATTTGTTTCAGATGATCTTAAAAAGATTGGTGTGGACTTAGAATTTACAGCTATTACATTACCAGAACTCATAGCAAGAGTAAGGGATCCTAAAAAATTTGAGGATGCTGTAATTTTTAGTTTTAATTATGGTTCAGAGCCTACCATGGATATTATGAGATCAATTAATGGACTTCACTCTTGTAAGTCATTCATGAAATGGACTTGTTTCAAAGAAATTGAGCCTATAATTGAATTGGCGAATACAGAATTTGATCCTAATAAACGTTCACAACATTTAAGAAAAATAGCACAGTATTATCACGATAATGCAGCTTCATTATTCTTGTTTGACTCAGTGGATTTAGACGGAGTTAAAAATTGGGTAAAAGGTTACAAACCAAATAATAGGCTTATTAATTGGCATCAAGTTAGCTTAGAAGGAAAAAAATAAACTTGTTTAATTAAAAGGCCCATACTTTTTTGGGCCTTTTTTTATTTTTAACCTTTTTAAACCTATTTAGAATTGCAGATTATTGTAATATTTTTGTATATTAGTTATTTATCGATTCGGAAAATAATAGGGTAATATAATGGAATGGTCAGAAGAAGAACTTAAAACCCCGCTTAACGAAGAAACTATTAAAACATCCAATGAGGGTAATCTTTATTTGTATGGTTTCTTGATTATAATAGCAATTGGTGTTCTCTATTATATGATATAGTATAGTGTAGATTTAAATTCCTAATTCAAACCTATTACACCAGGATTTAGCTGGGTATTTGGGTCTAAATAGTTTTTTATTGATTTTAATAAAGATAATGTGTTTGGATTCAACATCTCGGCATATAAGTATGTTTTACCTATCTGATTTGATGAAGCACCAAGTTCTGCAAAAAGATTTACCATCTCCTTTCTAAGTTTATCGACAACCATGGCTGCATCAACGTTCTCTTCAGGTTCCTTGATCTTACTTAAATAGTTTTTTTCAGGTATCTTTTTATGAATTGGCAACCAACTGTCAAACCAATGAAAAACAGGTTCATAACTGAATGCATGAGTACCAATGGCAATAAAAAGTCTACTTACGCTTACACCAAATTGATCCATTTCATTTTTATACTTCTCAAAGATTTTATCAGCCTCGGAGATTATTTTTTGAGATTGAGAATGTGGAACTTTTGCATTTAAAGCTACCCATCTATCACCTTTACTGCCAATTACCCCATTTAAGGGTTTAAATGGGTTTGATCTGACAGCTTTTGGTATAGAATTTGGAATTTCATTTCCATTATTTTTCATACAGATATCTCTGATTAAATTTATATCATCTTTAACTGAATTAATCCTTCTGCCTGCACATACAACATGAAGAGAAAACATATCTTCTTTAATAAATTTCTTTCCAGATAAAACTAACTTTGATACATCAACAATACCTTTTTTTATCGATGATTGCTCTGTTGCTACTTTAGCTATTGTTTTTAGATCTTCTTTAATATTTAAAGTAGATAAATTTTTCTTTGTTGATACAGGGTCAAAAACATAGGCTTCTTCTGCCGCTCCACTCTTTGCAACTTGAGATAAAGATAAACAAGCAGAATTTACATCAGGAAATAAAAAAGTTAAATAATCGGTTTCTTTTGGAGCTGTTATTAATCTAAACGTAGCCTGAGTTTTTATACCTAAACTCCCACCATCATGAATAAATATTCCATTCAAATCTGGACCATAGGTTCTATAAAATGGTTTAGAATTCTTAAATCCTGATTGCCCTGTCTTAATTAATGTTCCATCAGGCAATAACACTTCCATACTCAAAACAATATCAGCTGCTTGTCCATATCTGGCCGTTCCCATAAACAATGCACCTTGCGATAGACCTCCACCAACTGTTGCCCTTATACCAGAAAAAGTACCAAAAAAAGGAAGCCTTAACCCGGTTGGTTTTAATTTTTCATAGATTTCTTTCCAAGTAACACCAGTTTCAACAGTTATATACATATCAACTTCATTAACTTCAATTATTCGATTAAGTGCACTCAAGTCAAAAATAATCGTATCTTCTTTGGTTGGAACATAACCCTTAGTATAGGACATTCCACCGCCGCGAATTATAATTGAATAACCAGATTTACTTACAATAGGAACAGATTTGGTTAATAAATCCTTATTATTTGGCCTCACAACAGCAGAACATAGCTTATCCTTAGAATAAACATCAGCTGAATAAAACTCCCTTTCAGTTTTATCTATAATTACAGAATCCTGACCTAATATGTCTGATAAATCAGAAATCAATTGATCATTTTTTTTATCATATGAAAGGTTCATATTGTTGCCCCTTAAATAATATTTTTTAAAAATACCATAAATCAATCAATTTTGGTGGGCCCGGCAGGACTCGAACCTGCGACCAGACCGTTATGAGCGGCCGGCTCTAACCACCTGAGCTACAGGCCCAGAAAATGAATTTAAACGTTTACTCATTATTACATCAAAGAAAACAAAGAACAATCTCAATAGCATTTAAATAGGTCGCCAAAGCCATCGAATTGATCGTTTATTCCTAATGATCTAATTGAATACCAATATGTAGCAGTATTTATTGATAGAACTGGCTTGGAGAGTTCACTCTCTGCGATTGGAGCATAATACTGAAATGGAAGATTTGTACCAACTTGCACTATTGCTTCAACTTCCTGTGCATTAACTTGTTCAATACTACTTTTAATCTGGCTCTTGCCTACAGCAGCAATTTCTAGTGCTGTCTTGCAACAGAAATTCATAATTTTTACCACGTTAAACCCAGAATCTTCAAAAAAATCCTTTGCTTGTTTGCCGCCTGAGGGGAGATATGGTGTAATAATTGAAATTTTTGAATTATGACCAACCCCTAAACTATTTAAGGCTTCATTCAATGCCAGCGAAGGAAGAATAACTGAACATGACCTCGCATAGTCACTTAATTTTTTTTCAAATATTTTTGCTCCTTTAATACCACCAGCAAAAGAGTCTATTGAGTGTCCTAGAATTATAAGATTAGGCTCTAATGGCAACAATCTATCAATTACGTCCTCAGTACCTATTGCTCCCTCTTTCATGGCCTCTGCATAAGCTTCGTCACTATGAGTTGGTCTTCTTCTATTTGGAATTCTTGCAGTGTGATTTGTAACCCCATCAGGTTTGAGAGATTCAAACTCAGGTTGAACTATAGTATTCGTGAAAGGAACCAAAACACCTATTTTTGCTCTAAATCCAAGATAATCGGCACCCATTGTTTAATCTTTACTATTATAAAAATTTAAATCAATTATCTAAAAAACTCCTTAGTTTTCTTGAACGAGAAGGATGTTTAAGTTTCCTCAACGCTTTTGCTTCTATCTGCCTGATCCTCTCTCTTGTAACACTGAACTGCTGTCCTACTTCTTCCAACGTATGGTCAGTATTCATACCAATACCAAATCTCATTCTTAAGACTCTTTCTTCCCTGGGAGTAAGACTTGCTAAAACTCTTGTGGTGGTTTCTCTTAAATTTGATTGTATAGCAGAATCAACAGGCAAAATTGCATTTCTATCCTCAATAAAATCACCTAATTGAGAATCCTCTTCATCGCCAATAGGCGTTTCGAGAGAGATAGGCTCTTTAGCAATCTTTAAGACCTTTCTTACTTTATCGAGAGACATTCCCAATTTTTCTGATAACTCCTCAGGTACCGGCTCCCTTCCAATCTCATGAAGCATTTGCCTTGAAGTTCTAACAAGTTTGTTTATTGTTTCAATCATATGGACAGGAATTCTTATAGTACGAGCCTGATCAGCAATTGATCTAGTTATAGCTTGTCTTATCCACCAGGTTGCATAGGTTGAGAACTTATAACCTCTTTTATATTCAAACTTATCAACTGCTTTCATCAAACCTATATTTCCTTCTTGAATAAGATCAAGAAACTGCAAGCCCCTATTTGTATATTTTTTCGCAATAGAAATTACTAATCTGAGGTTAGCTTCAACCATTTCTTTTTTTGCTTGAGCAGCAGATCTTTCACCTTTTTGTACTTTTAGAACAATTCTTCTAAACTCAACAGGAGCTAAATGTGTTACTTCAGAAACTTCAGTAAAAATCTCTCTTATATCATCAATATTTTCTCTTTCTTCTTTAACAAAATCAGACCAACCAGTATCTTTTAACTTTGAAACTTTAACCAACCAGTCAGAATTTAACTCTTCTCCCGTATGATTTTCTAGAAAACTCTCTCTTGACACTCCATGCTTCTCAGCTAATTGCCATAACATTCTTTGATGGTTAGATATTCTTTTTGACAGTCCATATAATTGATCAACAAGAGCCTCAATTCTATTATTGTGGAGATGAACAGATTGGATTAGCTCTACTAATTCCTTAGTAAGTTTTTTATATTTATTTTCCTGGTATTTAGTAAATTTAACTTCAGATGATTCAGAAGATAGCTTAACTTCTTGTAATTTGCTTAACTTTTTATAAGCCTTTGCAATTTCGTCAAATTTTTCTATCACTTCAGGCAAAAGTTGGGCCTCCATCATACTTAATGGAACATTGCTTTCTTCTTCGTCATTATCTCCAGATGATTCATTCGCACCCTCGTGATTCTCCTCATTATTCTCATCTTGAGATTTCTTAGCAGAATCTTGTTCCTTTTCAGACTCAACCTTATCGGAATTTAAATTAAAGCTACCATCATCAGATGTGTTACTAGTTGGTTTGATTCCATAAGTTGACTCTAAATCAATTATCTCTCTTAAAAGTACGTCGCCAGATTTTAGATCATCTCTCCATTCCACCATAGCTTGCATTGTAAGAGGGCTTTCGCATATTCCAGATATCATCTCATTCTTACCTGACTCTATGCGCTTAGCTATTTCTATTTCCCCTTGACGAGATAGCAACTCAATAGAACCCATTTCTCTTAGGTACATCCGGACAGGGTCATCCGTTCTATCTAGCGTATCCTGACCGGTTGAAGAGTTAAGAACTTCTTTTGATCCTGTTGTAGTTGGTAATTTAGAAATGGAGTTTTCTTCTTCTAACTCATCCTCATTTTCAACTATATTTACACCCATCTCTGATAAGGTAGCCATCGTATCTTCAATTTGTTCTGATGAAATTTGATCTTCAGGCATCGCCTCATTAATTTCATCATATGTTACGTAACCTCTTTCTTTAGCTTTTTGTAAAAGCTTTTTTATATCTTTATTCGCTAAATCAATAAGAGGACCATCGCCCCCATCATCAACTTCTTTATCAGAATCATTAGATTTTGAAGCTTTTTTTACCATTGTAGATTAGTCTCCAAGAAAATATTTAAGAATATACAAATCTATATTTAGTTATTAATTAAATTACCACGCGTACTCATTCCAAATTTAATACCAAGCTCCTCCTGAAGCCTTAAAAGTCTACTTTTAGCACTATCACTAGAATTCTCTGTATAATCCTTCCAAGCATTATCAATCTCCCTTTGTAACGCAGCTCTTTCATTTAATGCAACTGCCTCTTGCCATGCAACTAAAATTTCTTGTCTAAATTCTCCTTCAAAAAAGCTTGAATGGCTTTTTTCTGCCGATTTCAAAAGGTTTATAGTTAATTTACCTAAACCTGATTGATCAAGAATTTTTATTATTTCGTCTGAATTAAGCAAATTCTCTGAAGTAGCCTTAAGTATTTTTGACCTGCAATCGTCAAGCTCCTTACTATAAAAAACAATCTTTCCAAATGACTCATCACCCTTTTCTAGTAATTTAGGGTATTTAATTACTGCAGCAACTATAAATTTTTCTCTTGCAAGGTGCTCTCCATCATTTATTAAACTGCTTTTAAGGATATTTTTTGAAGAAGTCGTATAATTAGAATTATTCATGGTATTTTTAAGACTTCTATCTCTAATAAAACTTGATCCGTTAGAAAAGCTGAATTCATTGCTAAATTTCGTTTTATATGCATTTTTAAAAAGGGATCTTACATTTTTATCATTAATACGGTTAGTAAGATCATTTATTCTTTTAAAAAACCCTGATTGTCTCTCTGGCGTATTCAATTTAGAAAGCTTTTTTTCTTTAATCCATATTAATTCACTTAATGATAAGGAGTTTTGAATAACTTTTCTAAATTCCTCTATTCCTAACTTAGCTATCATCGTGTCTGGATCGTAACCAAAAGGAAGAATAGCAAATTGTAGAGTAAACCCAGGTTTTAAGAAGGGTAAAGCTCTTTCAGCTGCGAGAAAAGTTGCTCTTCTACCAGCATTATCACCGTCTAAACAAATAATAGGCTCATTTGATAAGTTCCATATAAGTTCCATTTGTTTTTCAGTTAATGCAGTCCCTAGAGTTGCAATAGAATATTCAAAACCTGCATTTGATAAGGATAAAGCATCAAAATAGCCTTCAACAACTATTAATTTTTTACTTTTAATAATTTGAGATTTTGATTCATAAAGGCCATACAAGTTGCTTCCTTTATTATAAAGTTCAGTTTCAGGAGAGTTAATATATTTTGCTTTAGCATCATCAAGAGCTCTACCACCAAAACCAATTACTTTACCATTCGATGACTTTATGGGAAAAATTAACCTATTTCTATATCGGTCATAAGATTTCTTTGAATTATCCGAATTTATTAACACTCCAATATCAATAAGATCTTGTTCAGAATAACCTTTATTTATAAAACTATTCTTCAAGTTGTTCCATCCATTTGGAGCAAAACCTAATTTAAATCTATCAATAATATCCTCTGAAATACCTCTAGAAATAATGTATCTTCTTGCAAATAATCCAACTTCTGAATTTAATTGATCACAAAACCACATAGAGACTTCTTGAATTAAGTTACTAAGGCGAGTGTATTTACTGTTTTTTTGTATATAGCTTGTGTTGTTATCATTAATAGTTATACCAAGGTCTTTAGCAAGCATCAGTATTGTATCTTGAAAGGTAGAACCATTTGTCTTCATTAAATAATCAATAACATTCCCATGAGCTTGGCAACCAAAACAATGGTAAAAACCCTTGTCATCAGATACAGTAAATGAGGGTGTCTTTTCTTTATGAAAAGGACAAAGACCAAGGAATTCGTTGCCCTTTTGGGTTAATTTAACATTTTTCGATATTACACCTGATAGTGCTGTTTTATTTTTAATCTCTTCTATTAACGATTGAGAAAATTTCATAATTTATTGATTACATCCAAATATTAACTTCTTTTAAGATAATCTATCTTTAGCCAGCTGACCTGCTTTTGAAAAATCCATTTGTCCTGAATAATTCTCCCTAAGTTTAGCCATTACAGATCCCATATCTTTTAATGAAGTCGCACCAATACTACTGATAGCATCAATTACAGCAGACTCAATATCTTCATCACCCAATTGCTGAGGCATAAATTCTTGTATAATTTTTTTTTCTTCTTTTTCTTGAGATGCTAATTCTGGTCTATTTCCTTTTTCATACAAAATTATAGCCTCGTCTCTTTGCCGCACCATAGTTTCTAAAAGATGAAGAATTTCATCATCTGTAACAACTGATTGGCTTCCATCACCACGGGCCTTAATCTCTCTATCTTTAATTGCCGCAAGAACCAACCTCAGAGTAGAAACTCTTCTACTCTCTTTTGCCTTTAAAGCTTCCTTTAATCTGACATTTATTTCTTCTCTTAACATAACATTTCCATCACAGATATGAAAAAAACTTAACTTAAAAAAGGTATAATTAAGTTAAATTTATTATCTTTATTATTTATTAAACAAAGTATTACTTTTCCTTTAGCTTTAAATTATGTAATTTAAAGTATTCAATTTGATATTAATATATATACTAATTTCACAAAATTTTGCGAGTATTTAGCATTGAAAACCCAAAATTCTTATAAAACAAACAAAAAAACTGATCAACCAGGACTTCTTGTTCTGGAAGATGGTAACTTTTTTTTAGGTCAGGGTCTAGGTTTCGAAGGATCAAGTTTAGGTGAATTATGCTTCAATACTAGCATGACCGGATATCAGGAGATTATAACCGACCCATCATACGCAGGACAAATAATAACTTTTACGTTTCCTCATATAGGGAATGTTGGAACTAATTCTGACGATCTGGAATCAAGAAAACCAAGATTATCTGGAGTTATTCTGAGGTCAAAACCTACATCCCCATCAAATTTTAGATCTAAAATAGATTTAAACCAATGGTTAAAAATAAACAAAATAGTAGGTATTTGCGGAATAGACACAAGGCTTGTAACAAGGATAATCAAAAAAGGGGGGCCACAAAATGCAATTATTTTGAATGGTATGGATTATAAACGAGAAAATATCGATAAATTAAGAAAAAGGGCTCGAGATCATCTTAAATTAAATAATCTCGACTTAGCAAAAGATGTAACCTGTTTGGAGCCCTATAATTGGTCTCAAACACTATGGACAAATAGAAACAAATACGGAGAAGCATCAGAATATAAACACAAGATAGTAGCTGTTGATTATGGCTTAAAACAAAATATTTTGAGATCACTTGTGTCTAATAATTTTAAAGTTGAAGTAGTACCTGCTTCAGTCGATTTTGACGAAATAATAAATCTGAAGCCTGATGGAGTTTTTCTATCAAATGGTCCTGGCGATCCAGCCGCTACAGGTAAATATGCTGTTCCATTAATAAAAAAATTAATCCATAGAAAAATCCCAATATTTGGCATATGCCTTGGATATCAACTATTATCAATCGCATTAGGCGCAAAAACAACAAAAATGTTTCAGGGACATAGGGGTGCAAATCACCCAGTTAAAGATCTCAAAAAAGGCAATGTCTTAGTAACAAGTCAAAACCATGGTTTTGAGGTTGATCCAAATTCTATTCCATCCGATATTGAAATTACTCACATATCATTATTTGATAAATGTATAGAAGGAATTAAGTCAAAAAATGGTCCTTATTTTGGAGTCCAATTTCATCCAGAAGCATCTCCAGGGCCACAAGATTCTCTTTATCTTTTTGAAGAATTTGCAAAAATGATCGAACAAAATGCCAAAAAGAACTGATATAAAAAGTATTTTCATTCTTGGAGCTGGTCCAATAATAATTGGTCAAGCATGCGAATTTGACTACTCAGGATCTCAAGCATGTAAGGTATTAAAAAAAGAAGGGTATAGAATTATTTTGGTTAACTCAAATCCTGCTACCATCATGACTGACCCTGAACTTGCAGACTCGACTTATATAGAACCAATAACAGTTGAAGTAGCAGAAAAAATTATAAAAATTGAAAAGCCTGATGCTCTTCTCCCCACGATGGGAGGGCAAACAGCATTAAATACTGCTTTAGAATTGGCATCGAGAGGTATCTTAAAAAAATATAATATTGAATTAATAGGCGCAAATTACGAAGCCATTTTGAAAGCTGAAGATAGAAACAGTTTTAAGAATGCAATGAAAAAAATTGGTCTAGAAAGTCCAAAGAGTTTCATTGCACGTTCAGAAAATCAAGCTATAAAGGCGTTAGATTCTATTGGATTGCCTGCGGTTATAAGACCATCGTTAACACTTGGGGGCACTGGTGGCGGAATTGCCTACAATACAGATGAATTCAAATTCATAGCTCTAAAGGGATTGGAAGCTTCTCCTATTTCAGAAATTCTAATTGAAGAGTCCGTTATTGGTTGGAAAGAATATGAAATGGAAGTAGTTAGAGATAAAAAGGATAATGCAATAATTATATGTTCAATTGAAAATATAGATCCAATGGGAATTCATACAGGAGACTCAGTTACTGTTGCACCTGCTCTTACATTAACTGATAAAGAATTTCAGATTATGCGTAATGCTTCTATCGATTGCATGCGAGAAATAGGTGTAGAAACAGGAGGGTCTAATGTTCAATTTGCTGTAAATCCAGAAAATGGAAAAATGTTAATTATTGAAATGAATCCAAGAGTTTCTAGGTCATCAGCTCTCGCATCAAAAGCCACAGGCTTTCCTATAGCAAAAATCGCAGCACAACTAGCTGTAGGTTATACGCTTGATGAACTAATTAATGATATTACAGAGACTACACCTGCCTCTTTTGAACCTACAATTGATTATATCGTTACTAAAATCCCGAGGTTTACATTTGATAAATTTTCTGGGAGCGAACCATTACTAACAACTTCAATGAAGTCTGTAGGAGAAACTATGGCTTTAGGGAGAAACTTTAAAGAGAGTCTTCAAAAAGCATTGCAATCATTAGAAATTGGACTTACTGGTTTAAACACCATTAAATGTGATGAACCTAATAATAATAACTATGATGTAATTTTAAACTGGTTAGCTGAACCCTCACCTGAGAGAATTTTAAGAATTGCAGAAGCATTTAGAAAAAATGTCCCTCTAGATAAGATTGCTAAAGCTACAAAATTTGACCCCTGGTTTCTTGCAGAAATATCAGAACTTATATTCTTAGAAAATAGATTAATCAAAAGAGGCATTCCATCAAATTTTGATGAACTCTTTATGTATAAAACCAATGGTTTCACTGACGCCAGAATAGCAGAACTTACTAATAGCTCAGAAGATATAATTAGAAATTATAGAAAAGAACTTTTTCTTAAGCCTTGCTTTAAAACTATCGATACATGCGCTGGAGAATTTGAAGCAAAGACTCCGTACCTATATTCAACTTACGAAAACTCTCCTTCAATATCAGATAAGTATTCAAGTTGCGAAGCAAACCCTACAAATAACGATAAAATAATTATTTTAGGAGGTGGACCGAATAGGATAGGACAAGGAATTGAGTTTGACTATTGTTGTGTACATGCATCTTATGCTCTTACTGAGATAGGATATGAAACAATAATGATAAATTGCAATCCAGAAACTGTCTCTACAGATTATGATACATCGAATAGGCTTTATTTTGAACCTCTTAGCACTGAAAACGTGATTGAAATTGTTAATAAAGAAAAACAGAATGGAAAGCTTAAAGGAGTAATAGTTCAACTTGGTGGACAAACACCATTAAAATTAGCTAAGAGTTTACAAAAAAATGGTATAAATATTCTTGGTACTTCCTCAGATGCTATTGATATTGCAGAGGATAGAGAAAGATTTCAGAAACTTCTTAAAGAATTAAAATTGAAACAACCAGATAATGGAATTGCTTTTTCTTCAGATGAAGCTTGTTCAATTGCAAAAAAAATTAAATTTCCAGTAGTAATTAGGCCATCTTACGTTTTGGGAGGTCAGGCAATGAATATTGTTCATGATCAAGAAGAACTTTTAAATTTTTTTAGCAAAGCAATAAAAATATCTGGTAAAAATCCTGTTCTTATTGATAAATATATCGAAGATGCAATAGAAGTAGATGTTGATTCAATTTGTGATGGGAACGATGTTTTTGTTGCAGGAATCATGGAACACATAGAGGAAGCAGGTATTCATTCTGGAGACTCTGCTTGCTCTCTTCCGCCATTTTCACTTTATGCTAACACTTTAGAGGAAATTAAAAGACAGACCAAAAT
>PTLN01000139.1 GCA_002938125.1 Alphaproteobacteria bacterium MarineAlpha2_Bin1 | reverse complement strand
TAATAGGAGACATCTAAAAATTTCTTTTAAGATCAAATTATAAATATTTTAAAGCTAATGATTTATTAACTTTTCTTTTACAACCATATTCTCTAAATATCCAATATTTTCTATAGTACATTTAACCTTGTCATTAACTTTGAGAAAACTTTGAGGTTGCATTGCTACACCAACTCCAGAGGGTGTTCCTGATGATATAATATCACCGGGCATTAATGTCATTACCTTAGATAGGTAAACTAGTAGATCATAACAAGAATACAATAAATCGTTAGTATTAGCAGATTGTCTTATTTCATTATTAACTTTACATTCAATTTTTAGGTTGTGAGGATCTCCTATTTCATCAGGTGTAACAATATAAGGGCCAATAGGACCGTGTGTATCAAAGGACTTACCTAAAGTTAGTGTTTGGGTTCTAAATTGCCAATCTCTTACAGATACATCATTACATATCATAAAACCAGCAATCGAATTTTTTGCTTCTTCTATGTCTAAATGTCTAGATTTTTTTCCTATAACCATTGCTAGTTCTACTTCGTAATCTAATTGATCTGATACAATAGGAATTTCTATATTATCAAATGGTCCATTAATACAACTAACTTGTTTATTAAACCAAAGTTGATAATCAGACACTTGAACTCCTCTTTCTCTAACTTCTTCGATATGTTTATGATAATTTAACCCCATTGCTAAAAATTTCTGAGGATTATTTATTGGAGCTTTAACTCTAACTTCATCTATGGAATAATTTTGTATATTTTTATTTGATATTTGCTCTAATTCAGTTTTTAATATTTCCCAGTTATCAAATAATGTTTTCATATCAGTATTAAATTTTGGATCAATTATGGATAAATCAATAACTGCCTTATCTCTTATAATACCTAATTTACTTTTATTATTTATTTCGAATGTGCATAATTTCATTGTAAAATTTCATATATATTATTCTATAATAGTACTATATAAAAAAGGCCATACCTAATTAATTAAGTATGGCCTTTCATTCAGTAAAAAAGAATTATTTATTTTTCACTTTCTGAAACTGCGCAAGACCATATTATTAGTCCAAAAGCAATCTTATTAATAAAGTCAGCTAAGTTGTATATAATATTTAATGCAGCTATGTCGCCACCTCCAGCATAACCATAGATATAACCTAGAGGGTATATAGCCCAACCAATAGTAACAATTAAACGAAGAGCATTAAAAGCTTTCTTACTTGCTTCAGTTCCTTTTTCTGCACTTATTTTACTAGCTTCACCTGCAAAGATTTCATAAATAATATAAACCCAAGCAATTATGCCAATAATAAATAATATCCAAAGTGCTGATGTACTTTCAGAATTAACTTCACCTAAGTAACCTGCAATTAACATCACTAAAGATGCTATCAATAAGCGCCAAAATAAGGACACCGAGACAGCAGTGATTGCGGCTAAAATTAAATAAAATTCAATAATCTGAAGGGGTACTGTTAAAATCCAATCGACATACCTAAATACTGTTGGGCTGTCACCAGTTGAAACATAAAACCCACGCATATAAAAGTAGTGAATTGCAGCTATACCTGTGACCATAGCAGCTACGGTTAAAGATGTTTTCCATTTTCCTATTACTCTATCTCTTTCAACATAAAAGAAATAAGTTGCAGCTACCATAGCTGCGGAAATTATCCAAAAACTTACACCAACATAGTCATCAGGTTTTAATAAGAACATTTTATCCATAATTTTCTCCTACTTACCAAAGAACAAAAAATGTACTTAATTTGACGCATATCAAATTAGGAATTGTCAAAATTTACATATTTATAAGAATAATTCTTAGTAAAAGAAACATAAATTAAATAAAAAAAAAAAAAAATCAATAAACACTCCATAAGTAACTGAAATTTATATATTTTTTTAAAAAATTTTAGTTAATTTTATAAACTAATATATAAAATACGTTATTAATTTTTATCTGGTGTGATTATATTTACAAGTATTAGACTTAAGCTAATAAGTATCAATGAAACCCATACCCAAACGCTTAAGGTGTCATTGAAATATATAAATCCGATTCCGATACCTACCAGAGTAGCAAGATAATTTACCATTGAAAAATAAACTGGACCAGCTCGTTTAATTAATTCAAATATTAAATAAAAAGCTAAAGCATTATTAGCCATTGCACAAAGTAATGATATTTCACCTTTTGTTTTAAAGTTATCTGTAAATATCCACCACTGATCTGTAATAACCATCACTATCATCATTGAAACAGCTCCTACAATAGTTAAACCAGCTGCAAATTGTACTGAATTACCATTTGGAGGAGTAAGCATTGCTACACAAATAGTATTAAGTGCATAACTTAAAGGTGCTAAAAAACCTAATATGACCCAAGGTGTCATATCACTACTAGGTAAACTAGCTTCTGGTAAGATTATAAATAGAACTCCAAAAAGACCTATCAATATTCCAAAAATTCTTAATAACCTGAATGTATCTAGTCTTGTTATTAATGCTAAACCGTAAGTTGTAACTGGTATGAGAGATAAACCGATACTCAATATACTTGAAGGTACTTTAGGGGCAACAAAAGTAAAAATTAAATAAGGTATAGTTAGGTTAAGAAGGCCTGTGACAACATAGACTCTCAAATTTGAGATGTTTAGAGGAGAAACGCCGTAAATAAAAGAAATAAATGATAAAATTATAGCTGCTCCAAAAGACTGCCAAAAAACTAATGGTATAAATGGTATACCATTTTCGGTAGCAACCCGGTTAAACACTAGAACTAAAGCAAATGAAAACCCGAGTAATAAGAGCATAATGATAGATATAAAACTAGGTGTATTTGAAATATTAACATTTTTTTCTGACATTTTATCCACCATAGTGTTATCATTATTTGTTACATTAATAAAAAAAGTAAAATAAATATATACTATTCATTTATAAAATAATATTAAAAAGCAATCATATGAAAGAAAAAAATTTACCTTATACTAAACCAAATATAGATTGGTCTGAAATTGAAAAATGGGATAGAAAGTACTATCTACATAACACTCAAGCTCAAAATGAATATGTTTTTTTTCCTGTTGAAGCTGTAGATAAAAATTACCTTTATCTACCAGATGGAAAAAAGCTTCTAGATTTTCAAAGTCAGTTAGTGTCTGACAATATGGGCCACAGGAATCAAAGAGTTCATAATGAAATCAAAATTGCTATGGAAAGGTACGGCCATATTTTTTTTGGTCTTTCTTCTGATTATAGGGCTAAAGCTGCAAAGCTATTAATTAATGATATTATTGGTCATGAGAAGTGGGCTGGAAGAGTAAGAATATTATCTAGCGGAACTGAAGCTGTAGAAAATGCAATGTCTATGGCAAGATTATATAGAGGTACTTCAACAATTTTAACTCAAGAACTTTCGTATCATGGTTTAGTTCCAGGTGCCACGCAATTAGACGGATACAGAGGAAATTTAACAAAAAATATAAGCTTAAATGAAAGTTTGGATGTTCCAGGTTTTCCGGATAAAAGATATGTAAATATTCCTGCACCTGAATATTCAGATTTTATTAATAAGAGTATTTTACCTTCTTTGAAAGAAACAGAAAGAATCATAAATAATATAGGTCCAAAAAATGTTGCTGGAATTATAACCGAAACAATGATTGGAGGAGCTAGCTATATGCCTCATTCAGATTATTTGAGAGGTATACATAATATATGCAAAAAATATAATATTTTATGGATATTAGATGATGTCTTATGTGGTTTTGGAAGGTTAGGAGAGTGGTTTTCTTATCAAATAGAGGAAAATATATTTCCTGACCTATTGATAATTGGGAAAGGTTTAAACGGTTGCGCTCTTCCCGTTGGTGCGATCATAACCTCTTTAGAGGTAGGCGAGTTTTTTGATAAAGCAAGGTGGTGGAGCGGATCAACTCATGATGCTCATCCATTGGTGTGTGCCTCAATTGTTGGAAATATTGAATCCATGATGGAAAATGATATAATTAACAAATCAAAATCTAACGGTAGATATCTTCTCGAAAAACTATTAAAACTAAAAGATAATCATCCATGTATTGGAAGAATATCTGGGAGGGGAATGTATTATTCTCTAGACTTGGTTGACTTAAATGGTGACCCTATTATTAAAGATGATAGGAAAACAAGATTTACCGGTAACTTGTCTAATAATCCAAATAACGTATTTGCAAATTTTTGCATAGAAAATGGATTATTCGCAGGTGGATTTATGCCCAATACAATTAAAGCAGCTCCTCCACTAACCATATCAATAAATGAAATTGATTTTGCTATAGATATTATGGACAAAGCATTTGACTTTATTGAGAAAAAATTTCATTAATTCTTGAGGTTATATGAAAATTTTAATCACAGGTGCAACAGGCCTAACCGGTAAATATATTTTTAACTTTTTAATTAAAACAAATAATAAAATTATAACTTTCTCTA
>PTLN01000138.1 GCA_002938125.1 Alphaproteobacteria bacterium MarineAlpha2_Bin1 | reverse complement strand
CTATCATAATGTCAGCAAGTAATAAAGAATCTGCTGAGTCAGCTGCAAAAAATAGAGCTACGATGGGTTTAGCTCTTATACCTGACTTGAAGAGCGCAAAAGAACTTATTGAAATTTATATGGAAACTGCAGTAAAAAGTGGGTGGCAACCAACATCTGAAAATGTACTTGTTGGACTAAATACGTGTATTTCAGAGGATAGCAATCAAGCAGTTAATGAATTGTCAAAAGGAACTGCATATTTTGGTAAAGTGCTCATGGGGGGGCCACGCACAGCCCAAAAAATTGTTCTTCAAAAATCTAGGTATTTTTCATCAGAAGATGTTAATAAAGTTTTTATGAATAGATTAAATATTGTTAAACAAAGAAGTGTAACTGAGAGTATAGATGCTGGTGTTATATTATGCGGTAACCCATATGAAATAATTGAACAAATAAAAAATGTTCAGAGTGAGCTTGAATGTGGGTGGATTAATATGAATATGAAAGTTGGTAATATTCCAAATGAAAGTGTTATAAGATCAATGAAATTATTCAAAGAATATATTAGACCAGCTTTTCCCTCTGACAGCCAAAATAATATAGCTAAACAAGCTGCTGAGTAAATTTTTTATATATTAAATAAGGAAATATTTATGGCATATCTAGTAACAGGTGGAACAGGTTTTATAGGATCATGGGTCGTAAAATCTATTATTAATGAAGGAAAGAAAGTAATTTGTTTTGAATTAGAACCGAATATAGAACGCTTAAAGAACTTACTTGGCGAAGATTTTGATAAGGTAATTGTCATAAAAGGTGATATTTTACATTTTCATAAAATATTAGATGTAATTAAAGAATATAAAATAACTCACATCGCCCATATTGCTGCAGCTGTTCTAAGAGTATGTAAAGCAAACCCTCACTATGCAATGCAAGTAAATATTAATGGCTTTACTAATATTCTAGAATCATGCAAACAAACAGGCATTGAAAGATTAGTTTGGGCGAGTTCTGCAAGTGTTTTTGGGGGATCTTATGGTAATAAAAAAATACCTAATGATGCCCCTTTTAAACCAACCAGTATATATGCAGGAAGTAAATTGTTATCAGAAAAATTAGCAGAGCATTATTTTGATAATTACGATATAGATGTAATTGGTCTTAGATATACTTTTGTCACAGGTCACGGAATGCCAAATAGTATTGGCGGTAAATTTATTCAAGAGTTGTGTGAAAAACCAGCTTGTGGCCAGAAAGGAAGAGTTCCTTGGGGTGAGGATTATCCTGATTGGCTTTGGGGAGGTGATGCGGGAAGAGCAACTATGTTAGCTTTATCAGCAAACACAACAAAAACTCGTTCTTTTAATATAGCTGGTGATCCAGGAAGTGTTGTCTCAGCAATTGATTTTATTAAAAATATTTTACCTGGTTCTGACATAGAAGCACTTCCAGGAAAAATGGGATTTAATAATTTTGATGGATCTGTAGCTGAAAAAGAAATTGGTTATAAACCCGAATGGTCAATGAAAAAGCAACTTGTTGCGCATATTAACAGGGCAAGGAAGAGTGCAAATTTAGAATTAATTAATAATATTTATTAAAATTTAATTTTTTTTATTTTTTTTCTCGAAAATTTTTTTAAGTTTTCAGGAACTACTACTTGATGAGTTGAATTAAAATCAAATGGTTTATCTAAATCATAATAATCCACAATCAATTTTCCTCCTTTTGATCTGCTTAAAATAGTACATCCAGTTTTAGTTCCATATGGACCATGAAGAATATCCCGAGGCCGCCAAAAGTAACTTCCTTTTACCATTGTCCCACAATTTCCTTCTATTTCGCCATTTAAAATAAAGCACTCTTGAACCACAGGGTGACTTTCTACTTTTTTTTCTTGATACGAAGGTATAATTCCCATTATCCATGTTTGATCTCCATTTTTTTTGTCCGTTCTCAATAACTTCTTTTTTGAACCAGAAGAAGCAATTTCAGGACTATTTATTCCTTTATAATTATTATCCCATCCATCATTGAAAAGAGAAATTTTTTTAATAAAATTATTTTTATTATACTTATTAATTTTTTTTGTATACGACAATTTCCCTGAAAAAAAAGACAACACCTCTGCACCATTATCTGAAATAAATAACTTTCTAGGATAATTTGCTGGTAAATATGAATAACAACCTTCATTTAATTCTTGATTATTTATATTTATAGACCCAGAAAGTATATAAATTTCCTCATCAACTAATAGATTCAAATTACTTTTTTGTTTCCATCCTTTAGGAAATTTTAATATTACACTTATTTCTTTAGTATCATTATCAATGCTTAAGATTTTATATTTAATACCTTCTAAAAAATTATTAAAATCTTTTTTAGACCATGGCATATCACTTGTATGAATAAATTCAATATGTTGTCTAGACATTATCAAATCTCGAATATGGTCCAAATTTAATATTTTTAAGTATTTTTTTTGGAATTATAGAGTTATTAGTTTTTATTATATCTTTATAATTAAAATTTATATTGCTTTTTCGAATATTTAAATCTATTGATCTGTGAGATTTAATTAAGAAGACTGATGCTTCTTTGCTATACATGTGTGATAACACTTTTCCTTTTGGTATAGACAGATAACTTCCTGGATTCATTAAACCTCTTGAACTATTAACATTTCCATAGATTAAAAATATTTCTATATCACCACCAAGATTAACTGTCTCAGGTAGTGACCATAAAGGCGGAAATCCTAATAGGAATGTAGTGGAATTATTACTTTTATCTTCTCTAAGTATTTTAACCCTTGCGCCTAAATTATTTATATCAGTAGATTTTAAATGATCTGAAGCAGAAGGCCAAATATTTTCATAAGCATTTATTCTTGGTATCCAAGATTTATGGTCAAAATTAGGGTAAAATTTATTTATTTTTTTTTGACTTACTAATCGTTTATTTAAAAAAATGATACCTATTGAACCTCTTGAAGAAGAAAATAACTTTTTTTTATATCCTATAGGAAGATAGGTATAAAAATCTTTTTTTAAAACTGTTCCTGAAAATTTTAAAGAGCCATCCAAAACATAAATTTCTTCATTAAATTTAGACAGTATTGATTTTTTATAAAGAGAATTTTTTGATAGCTTAAATAATAAGGTTATTTCGCCAGATGTTTTATTCTCATTTAATATTTTAAACATGGCACCAGGTAAATTGTTCAACGAATTGTTTGGTTTCCACTCAAACCAAGAAGAGCATATGAAATTTACAGTTTCTCTAGGCATATAAAAATTTTGAAATTAAATTATTTTGAAAAATGAACAAATTTGAAATAATTGTTCTCATATTTTAGATTGACCTAACAAGTTTACCAGGTCTTGCACCAGTATCTTGACCATTCTCTTGAACCAACTCACCCAAAACAAAAGTTTGTTTATAGCCTTCAGCCTTAGACATTAATCTCTTAGCATTACCGGGAAGATCGTCTACAATATAAGGTTTAGTTAAATTTAATTTTTGATAGTCGATAATATTAATATCAGCCCTAAAACCTGGCTGTAAAATACCTCTATCAAGAAAACCATAAAGTTTTGCTGTATCACTTGTTTGCTTTTTAACAATTTTTTCAATTGGAATTTTTGGCCCCCTAGTTCTATCTCGAGTCCAATGGGTGAGCATAAATGTTGGAACATTTGCATCACAAATATAACTAACATGCGCACCTCCATCTCCACCACCAATTATTGAAGAAGGATGTATAATTTGTTCATATAATGCATCTAAATTACCAAATGTATAATTTAAACCACAAAACATTAAATAATTACTGCAATTATTTTTTAACATTTCATCATATGCTACCTCACTAGCCGATAAATTTCTTTTTTTTGCAATATTTAAAACTGTATCTTCTTTTAGCGGCTCATAATCAATAGAATTGCCCATTACATAGGTTTGATCCCATGCATTTTGTATCATATCAGCTAGTGCATCTTTTATAGGATCAAACTCAGAAAGTATTTTTTTTCTTACCATGGGATCATTTAATCTTTCAAATCTTTTTTCATCAGGATAATTTAAAAGTTTTTTGTATGTAGGGAATCTAGAAAACTGATTTGGCCCTCTAAAACTAAAGAGTAAATTTGTAGGCCTTCCAAAGACTTGAGGAAATAATTTCGCACCTTTATTATTTTCAATATCACATTGTATCAATAATTCTTTCCAGTCATTTGGAGCTTTATTGTTTTGAGCAAAAAGAAAAGTTACAGGTATACCAGATTGTTTTGAAATCTTAGACATCATCGATATTTCTTTTTTTGGAGCCAAGATATCATCCCCAGATATTCCAGCAGGAGCTGACTCAAAAAGTCCTTTACCAGATTTTGCCACTGCATTTGCTAAAGATAAAAGCTCAAAATCTGATGCAAAAGTTCCAGGAACAGGATTACCGTCTACTGCTAGATGTAACATTGTTCTAGATGTTGAGAAGCCCAAT
>PTLN01000137.1 GCA_002938125.1 Alphaproteobacteria bacterium MarineAlpha2_Bin1 | reverse complement strand
AGAAAAAAAGGAATCAGTTGTTCCGAATCTAATATCGCAGGCAGAAATTAAATCTACTGCACCTCCTATACAAGCTCCATGAATAGCAGCTAGAACTGGCACCCTTGAGTTTTCAATAACATTAAAGCTTTCTTGTAATTTTTTTATTATTTTTCTAATATTTTCAGCATTACGTCCTACATCTTTTTCTTTTATTATACCTAATGATGCGAATTCATTTAAATCAATTCCTGAGGAAAAATGTTTACCTTCAGCATTAATTATAGCAACACGAGCATCACTATTTTCAATTTTGTTGAATACATCTAATATCTCTTGCCAAAATATCAGTGTCATAGAATTAAATTTCTTAGGTTGACTTAAGGTAACTAGAGCAACTTTTTCTGATATGTCTAGTTTTAAACTTTTATAATTCATAAAAAAATCCCAACTTCAAATAGTATATTTAAAGTCAATAATAACAATAGATTTATATTAAAAAAATAAATATACAGTCTTTTAATTAATTTATTTTGTATATAATATATTCAAATCTTTAACAACCGAAAGGAGGTGGTCCAATGTCTAGTGATTCGGAACATTGTCGATCAGCTTTGATGTTCGTAAAAATTAAAGGATATACCTTATAAAAAAGGTACTATTTTATGGAATTAGGGCTGATCGTATAGCCCAATCACGGAAAGGCGACAAAGGTCGCCTTTCTTCGTTAAATTTGATTTTGTGAAGTTAAAATGGATAATATAAAAATATATCATAACCCTAAGTGCAGTAAATCTAGAGAAGCACTAAAACTCTTAAATAATAAGGGTCTTACAATAGATATAGTTCTATATATGGTTAATAGATTAACATACAATGACTTAAAACTAATATTAAATAAATTAAATATTACTCCCAATGAATTAATAAGAAAAAATGAAAAAAAATATAAAGAATTAATATCTATAAAAAATAATCCTACAGATGATGATCTAATAAATTTTATGATTGATCACCCTAACTTGATACAGCGACCAATTGTTGAAATTGATGGTAAGATTGTTGTTGCTAGACCTCCAGAAAAAATTCTGGATTTAATTAAAAGTAATATGTCACCTTAATTAGACTTTATTATTAAATTTTTTTTTGGGATACAGCTATTTGAGAGGCAATTTTTGCGTTATCATAAATTAACTCTATATTTGTTTTTAAAGTTTTATTTTCACTCATTTCTCTCAAACGTTTTAGTATAAAAGGGGTTAATTTTTTTCCACTTATATTCATGCTCTCAGCCTCTTGAGAAGCTATTTTAGTCCATTTATTAATTTTATTATTGTCAATTGAATATTTTTCAGGAGGGGGGTTAGTTATAATTATCCCTCCTTTAACTGATTTATGATAATTAATTATTAGAGCAATTTCATCGTACGTTTTAGCATTGTAAGTATTATAGAAGCCACTATCAGAGCTATAGAAACTTGGAAATATATTTGATTTATATCCTATAATTGGTATTCCTAGAGTTTCTAGATGTTCAAGCGTTTTAGGAATATCAAGAATTGATTTAATTCCGCTACATACGACTGATACTTTATTCCTACTCAGTTCAAATAAGTCCGTTGACATATCGTGGCTATTATTAAAATTTGAATGTATTCCTCCTATTCCACCAGTAACCATGATATTTATTTTTGCAGCAGTAGCACATACAATAGTACCAGCAACAGTTGTAGCCCCACATTTTTTACTAACTAATATTGTTGAGATTTCTCTAGTGCTAACTTTTTCTATATTTTGACTAGTTGAAATTTTATTTAATTGATCATTGTTGCAACCTATATTTATAAAACCGTTATCAAGAATTATAATCGCAGGAGTAGCACCATTTTTTTTTATTATATTTTTAATTTCTTGTGCGCATTCTATATTTGCAGGGTAGGGCAAACCATGAGCAAAAATTGTAGATTCTATTGCAACAATTGGTTGATTGTTATTTAATGCATAATTTACTTCAGGAGATATTTTAATTGGAAACATTTCAAATCAATCTTTTAACATTAATCTATTTTTAATTAATTGATGATTTAAATCCTCTCTCGTAGATCCAAAAACCTCTGCTAGTAGACTTGAGGAAGCTAAACCATATTTTAATATATCCTTTAAAGGCCTATTTTTTTGTATACATGAGATTGCAGCTCCACAAAATGCATCTCCTGTTCCATTAAGATCAACAATTTTTGTTGGAAATATTGATTCTATGAAAAAATGATTACTATTAGCAGCAACAGCTCCATCAGATCCTAATGTAACAAAAATATTTTTGGTGCCCAATTTTAAAATTTTTTCAATAGCATTTCTTATATTTTTTTCGTTAGGAAATAAAGCAAAGATTTCGTCTTTATTTAAAAAAAGGTAATCTATAAACTTGAGAACTGGTATAAGCCTTGGGGCCTTATATTTAGATACAGCAGTTGCAATTAAATTTTTGTTTTTAAGTAAATCTACTATCTTATCTAATGATTTTTCTTTAAAATTACTATCTATTACCCATGTATTAGCATTTATTTTCTTTAAGTTTTCTTCTAGTTTATTTGGACTAATTTTTTCAATGATTGACATATCATTAACACCGACGATAATTTGACCAAACTTATCCTGAATAACTGTATATGTACCTGTTTTTTCATTTGCAATTGTTACAATGTGTGAGGTGCTTATACCTATATCTGACAAATTTTTCTTTATGATTTCATTTTCAATATCATCCCCTAAAAAACTTAGGAAAGATACTTTATTAGAAAGGTAATTTAATGTTGAAGATATATTATACATAACTCCTCCGATAGTCTGAGTTAAATTTGCAATATTTGAGTCCCTCATATTAATCGAATGATAACATTTATATGACCTATCAATGTTTATTGCTCCAACACAACCAATTGGGTTTTTTTCTTCATAAGGAAATAATTTTTTGACCATTATTGGTATTTAAAGAAATATTTAACTTAAATTATAAAAAAAAACAATTAATCACTTTTAATGATTTATTTTTATATATTAAATATATAAAATTATTAATCAAGAATATATTAAAATATGGTTTATGCTCATGTCTTTTAAGATTGCTATTGATACTGGGGGAACATTTACTGATGTTGTTGTAACTGATAAAAATGGTAGTATTTTTCTTGGTAAATCTTCTACTACCCCTGAAAAAAGTTTCGATAGTGTTTATGCAGGTATTGTTGATGCTTCAAGATATATTGGAATATCAGCTGAGAGATTATTAAATAATACTAATGTTTTGATTTATGGCACTACCAGAGCTACTAATGCGATCGTTACAAATAATACTGCTAAAGTAGCAGGTATTTTTACAAAAAATTTCCGGGATATATTATCTTATCGTAGCGGGGGGAAAAAATCCCCATTCAAACTAGATATTGACCCTATACCACCATTTATTCCACGGAAACTATGTTTAGGAGTTGAGGAGAGGATTGATTCTGAAGGAGGAGTAGTAATTAAACTTAATGAAGATGAGGTCGTATCGAATTTATCAAAATTAAAATCGGAAAGTATAGAAGCTATAGGAGTATGTTTGTTGTGGTCTATAATAAACCCAGAACACGAGAAAAAAATTGGGAAAATTATTGAACGAGAATTACCAGGAATTCCATATACACTTTCCCATGAGTTGAATCCGATTATAAGAGAATATCCTAGATCATCATCAACAATGATTGATGCTTCATTAAAGCCATTGATGCAAGATCACCTCAAAAGTTTAAAAGATGAGCTAAAAAAAATTAATTTTACGGGAGAGTTTTTGGTCAGTACATCATCAGGTGGATCCATGCATATCGATGATGTTATTGAAAAACCAATTTATATGGTTAAATCAGGTCCAGCGATGGCTCCTATTTCAGGTTTAGAATATTCTAGTTATGAAAAATTCGGTGATGATGTAATTGTTGTAGATACTGGTGGCACTACTTTTGATGTTAGCCTAGTTAGATCAGGTCAGGTAAAATATAGTCGTGATACCTGGTTAGTAGAAGAATTCAGAGGCCATAACTTGGGCATGTCATCCGTTGATGTTAGAAGTATTGGTTCAGGAGGCGGCTCTATTGCATGGGTTGATGACGGAGGCTTGTTAAGAGTGGGACCTCAAAGTGCCGGTGCAACTCCTGGTCCTGCTTGTTATGGAAAAGGTGGCGATCTTCCTACAGTAACTGATGCAGCTGTTACATTAGGTTATATTTCTCCTGAAAAGTTTTTAGGTGGAAAAATGCATCTAAATAAGCAATTGGCTGAACAAGCAATAACTAAAATTGCTAAAAAACTTAAATTAGATATTTTAGAAACAGCTGCAGCAATTATCACAATAGCAAGTGAAACAATGATTAAAGCTATCGAGGAAATCACGATTAATGAAGGTGTAAATCCTACTGATTCTGTTATTGTTGCTGGGGGGGGTGCTGCTGGTTTAAATATTTTACCTATTGCTGAATCAATGAACTGTAATAAAGTAATTATCCCTAAAACTGCGGGGGCATTAAGTGCTTGT
>PTLN01000136.1 GCA_002938125.1 Alphaproteobacteria bacterium MarineAlpha2_Bin1 | reverse complement strand
TTTTTAAAAAAGGAAATATTACCATCTTTATTTGTGGGTAGTGGTCTACTTACCAGTAAAAAATTATCTAAACAACAAAATGAGGATATTCTCATTGGTCAAGATCTTATAAATAATATTTCAAAGTTTGACATAGGTCAGTCAGTTGTAATTTCTGTAAATAGAGTTTTAGGTATTGAGGGACCAGAAGGAACGGATTCTTTAATTAAAAGATGTAGTAAAATGTCATATGAAGAGAAACCAATTCTTGTCAAACTTTCTAAATTAAAACAGGATGTAAGAGTTGATTTGCCTACAATAGGCTTAAATACTATTAAACTATTAATCTCTTCTGGTTTTTCGGGTTTGGCAATTCAATCTGATCTAACAATAATTTTGGAAAAAAATGAAGTAGTTAGTTTAGCGAATAAAAATAATTTATTTATTAAATCTATTTAATTTTTTGGTTAATTTTATGTTGAAGGTAATAATAATAGCTGGCGAGCATTCAGGTGATATCCTTGGATCAAAAATAATGGCTTCAATTAAAAATTTTTACGATAATGAAATTTTTTTTGAGGGTGTAGGCGGACCACTGATGAAAAATGAAGGTCTGAGCAACAACTTAGTCCCATTTCAAGATCTATCGGTAATGGGTCTATTTGAAATAATTCCAAAATTACCTAAATTATTGTTCCATATTAATTATTTAAGAAAATATATTATCTCTATAAACCCAGATATTTTAATTACAATTGACTCTCCTGATTTTAATTTTAGACTTGTCTCTAAACTTAAAAAATATAAATTTTTAAAAATACACTTTGTTGCTCCTTCTGTTTGGGCATGGAGACCAGGTAGAGCTAAAAAAATATCTGATTATTATAATCACTTATTTACACTTTTACCTTTTGAGCCTAAATTCTTTTTAAAACATGGTTTGCCTTCTACTTATATTGGAAATCCAATTATAGATTCTTTCAAAGAAGGAAATAAAAATTTTTTAATAGAAAAGTTAAATTTTGAACGAGAAGATAAAATTCTTTTAGTGCTTCCAGGAAGTAGGTTAAGTGAATTAAGAAGAATGTTGCCTATTTATATCAAAACTACAATTAAAATTATTGAAAAATATGATAAATTAAAAATTATATACATGGTTCCTGATGAGTATATACTTATAACCCATAAATATTTAAAAGATTATATGCCCTTATCAAAAAATTTACCTAATGTGCTTTCAGTAAAAAATAAGTATGATATTTTTTCTTGTGTACACTTAGCCTTAGCTACTTCAGGAACTATTTCGCTAGAATTAGCAATAGCTAGAATTCCTTCCGTTATCTCCTATAAAATGTCATTTTTTACTTATATTATCTTAAAATTAATGGTAAATTCTAAATGGATTAGTTTACCCAATATTATTCTTAATAAAATTGTTTACCCTGAGTTTATTCAAAATAAATGTACTGTTCAAAACTTATATGAAGCTATAAATGACTTGCTTTGTAATAATCATAAATATTTAGATCAAGTTAAAAAAATAGAAAAAGTTAAGAATGAACTATCTATTGATATTGATCTTCTAAATAAAGAAGTTCCTTCGATTATTATTAATCATATTAAATCAAAGTAGCTTTTAGATATTCATCTAACGATCTGATATATCTGAATATTTTCTTCGCATTGACCCAGTGTATAGTTGTCTTGGTCTACCAATTTTTTGATTTGGATCTTCAATCATTTCTGTCCAATGAGCTATCCATCCAACTGTTCTTGCTAAGGCAAAAAGTACTGTGAACATGCTACTGGGGAAACCCATTGCCTTAAGTATAATCCCAGAATAGAAATCAACATTTGGAAACAACTTTCTATCTTGAAAATAACTATCGTTTAAAGCTATTTCTTCTAGCTTTAATGCTAATTCTAAAAATGGCTCGTTTTCAACTCCTAATGAGTTTAACACCTCATGAGCACTTTCCTTTAGAGCCGTAGCTCTGGGATCGTAATTTTTATAAACTCTATGACCAAATCCCATTAATCGGAATGGATCGTTTTTATCTTTAGCTTTATCAATATATTCTTTTATATTTTTAACTGACCCAATTTGATTGAGCATTTTTAAAACAGCTTCATTCGCACCACCATGTGCTGGTCCCCATAAGCTTGCAATTCCTGCCGCAATACATGCAAATGGGTTTGCTCCAGATGAACCAGCTAATCTTACGGTTGATGTTGATGCATTTTGTTCATGGTCTGCATGCAGAATAAATATTCTTGACATTGCTTTGGTTAATATTTGATTTTGTTCAAAATGTTCACCAGGAACAGAGAACATCATATGGAGAAAATTAGATACATAATCAAGTTTATTACTTGGATAAATAAATGGTTGTCCAACTGAAAATTTATAAGCCATGGCAGAAATAGTTGGCATTTTAGCAACCAATCTATGCGCTGATATTAATCGATGCTGAGGATCATCTATATCAAGGCTATCATGGTAAAATGCTGATAATGCTCCAACGACACCACACATTACTGCCATAGGATGTGCTGCTCTCCTGAAACCTTTAAAGAAATCAGTCATTTGATCGTGTATCATTGTATGATATGTAATAGATTTTTTAAAGCTTTCTAGTTCACTTTTTGATGGTAGTTCGCTATTTAATAACAAATAGCATACTTCCAGATAGTCTCCATTTTCTGCCAATTCTTCAATACTATAACCCCTATGTAAGAGAACTCCTTCATCTCCATCAATAAAAGTTATTTGCGACTCACAACTAGCAGTAGATGTAAAACCTGAATCAAAAGTAAATTTTCCTGTGTCTTTATATAAAGATCTTATATCAATTACGTCTGGACCTAACGAACCTTTTAATAATGGAAGGTTTATACTAAAACCGTCACCGGAAAGCACAGCACTATCATTATTTTCCTTTGAACTTTTTTTCTCAGACATAATTTATTTCCTTATAAAGTAAAAGTAGTTTTTTTTATTTTAATATATATTTCGTAATCTTTTTTTTAAATCATAAATATACAAGATTACATAAATCATTGTAAATAATATATTATTTCACAAAAAATATTTTTTTATACGTTTAATAGTATTATTTTTGCCAAGAATAAACATAATTTTAAAGATATTAGGTGAGTTTTTATTTCCTGTAATGCAAGCTCTCAACGGCATAGCTATATCTTTTAAACTCAAATCATTGTTATTAGCAAATTTTTTGGTTGAGTTTTCTATATCATCAATATTCCAATCATTTATATTTTGAAGAAAAGTTGCAAAATTTTTTATAATATCTTTTTTTGAATTATCAATTATTTTAGTTGCATCTTTATTCAAATCAATATTTTTTTCAAAAAGAAATTTTGAATTCAAAAATATATCCTTAATATTATCACTTCTTTCAATTAGATCATCAAAAATAAATTTTAATTTATATAAGTTCTCTTGAATTATTTCTTCTTCATAAATTTCTTTAAGTAAATTAATTACCAAATTTAAAATTTTAGCTTGGGAGGTATTTTTTATATAATAACTATTTATATTTTTTAATTTTTTTAAGTCAAATCTAGATGCTGCCTTTCGTATATTTTCAATTGAAAAAAATTTTATTGCATCATTCTCTGATATAATCTCATCATTACCATGTGACCATCCAAGACGTAAAAGATAGTTCTTCATAGCTTCTGGAAGTATTCCCATATCCTTGTACTCATCTACTCCAACAGCATTATTTCTTTTTGAAAGTTTTTTTCCATTGGAGTCATGTATAAGTGGAATATGAGCAAAGTTAGGTATTTCCCATCCTAAAGCATTAAATATATTCACTTGCCTTACAGCGTTATTAAGGTGATCATCTCCTCTAATTATATGGGTAATATTCATATCAAAATCATCGACAACAACTGATAACGTATATGTAGGAGTACCGTCAGATCTTAATAGTATCATATCATCAAGTTGATTGTTGTTAACTACTACTTTTCCTTGTACTAGATCATTTAAAATTGTTTGACCATGTTGAGGTGATTTAAATCTAATAACTGGTTTAATTTTTTGCTCTTCTTTAGTAGGTGTCCTATCCCTCCATAAACCATTATATGATTTTATAAGACCTTTTTCTCTAGCTTTTCTTTTCATTTCTTGCAATTCAATTTCACTAGCATAACAATAATATGCACTATTTTTTTCAAGAAGATAGTTTACAACTTCCTTATACCTCTGGATATTTTGTGATTGAAAAATAACTTCTTTTTCCCAGTTTAATTCTAGCCATTTAAGTCCTACAAAAATTGCATTTATTGCATCTTCTGTTGAACGTAATTTATCAGTATCTTCAATTCGAAGGTAAAATTTACCTTCCTGATTCATTGCATAAAGCCAATTAAAAAGAGCCGTTCTTGCACCGCCTATATGCAGGGAACCGGTTGGTGAGGGGGCGAAACGAGTTCTTACTTCAGACATATCAAATACTTATTACAAATTAAGTTACATTTATTTTTTATACGTATTTAAATATATAGTCTATATATTGCTGCTAAAATACCTTGTATTTTT
>PTLN01000135.1 GCA_002938125.1 Alphaproteobacteria bacterium MarineAlpha2_Bin1 | reverse complement strand
ATTAATTTCTAAAGGGATATTATTTTTTAAATTCCTAGATATAGATGGTAAACCAACAGTAGGATTATAGATAATCTGAAAATCAGTTTTATGACGTGTGAAATCAATGCATCTAAGGCTTCTTGAAAGAATATAATTCCAGGATCCTATATAACGTGTTTTATCCCTATCAGATGATTCTGTAAGAAATTCTATTTGTTGAGTATTTTTTAATCCCCAAAGTTTATTAATTAATAATCTTTGATCTTCTTTGGTTTTTATATTGCCTAGGTTATTGTTAATTACATTGAAAACACTATTTATGTAAGGATACGCAAATTCATAAGCCAGAGATTCAACAAAATCAGGATAATCTAACCTTAAATATTTAAACCCAAGTGGAGTAATTTTATTTAAACCGTCTATAAACCCAAGTGAACTTAAAGTTATTCCTATATTTCTTCCATTACCACGATTGTGAGTACCACATTTTTTCAATGCATTATCAAGATTTCTAGAAACTTTTTTTCCTAATACTCCTCTTTTATGAAGAATATGAAGCCCAATAAAGTATTCTGCAAAAGTATTATCCCTAAAGTAAAATGGCGAGATTGAGATCAATTTCTCACCAAAGTATTTCTGTTTATTACCCATCGATTTATCGGTAACATTAATAGCTTTAAATGTTTTATTTAAAGAATTTACAATAAATAAATGGATATTTTCAGGGTAAGTAAGATTCTCAATTTTTACAGGGTTAGATTTTGTATTAAGGAGATCAGGAAAAGCAAGAACTATAGAATAAGTGGATGACATTCTATCTTTCAATTCGTTACTTGCCTGTGCCTTATATTGGGTAATTTGTCCTATACCTCTGACAAAATCAGTAGTACCAACATTATCTCCCTTGCATTCAATAAGACATAGGTATTTACCATTCTTATCTAGGATAACTTTATCGACTTTTAATCCGTATTTTATTTTATGTTCTGAAATTATTTCAAAGTCATCAAAGTAGTTTAAATTTTGTTGTAAAAAAGTTTTTACTACTTGATTTTCAACATTAAAGAATTCTTTTACTTCGTCTTCATTCATTATTTAATTATATATCTATGTATTTCTATAAGCAAATTACAGATAAGAGGCTAATAAATTCTAAAAGTAATTATAAAAATTATATTATTTTATTTGAGTTTTAGATAACGTAATTATTGACAGTAAATGAGATGATTAATATCCTTAAATCATGATTAGTTATCCACAGAAAAATTATGATGAAAATTAAGAAAAATTTAATGAAAAATCTACTACACACTTACTACACACTTGAAAAATTTCTTTGTAAGTTATTGAATAATAATATTTTTTTTGAAGTATACTATGGAGTGGGAGTGATTAAAAATCGTTTATAATCAATATGCAGCTACAATCAAGGATTTTTTTCACACTTTGGCAGAATATATGAACTCCTAGTGGAGAAATAAATAAGGTTAATTGTAGGAATTAACTAGTTATACCTGAGCACTTCAACCTTAATCGTAAGTGAAAAAGCAGAGACAAAACTTAGAGAGAATTAGTGAAATGATGAGTGTAAATGAAAAATTTGAATCCACTTTAGTTGTAATTCCCGCTAGGGGAGGTAGTAAAAGGATCCCTAATAAAAATATAAAGCATATTTTTGGGCAACCTATGATTTATTGGCCTCTAGCAGAATTAAGTAAATTATTTATTTCAAAGAATATTTTGGTATCAACTGATTCTGATGAGATAAAATCTATGGTTGAAACTAAAGGATTAAAAGTACCTTTTAAAAGACCAGACCAATTATCTGATGATTTTACAGGAACTACCGAAGTAGCTAAACACGCACTTGAATGGTATGAGAAGAATGTTCGAACAGTTGATTATGTTTTAATAGTTTATCCAACAGCGGTATTACTATCTGAAAAAGATATATGTGAAGCAATGAATAGCTTATGTGATGATAATAAATGTGATTCGGTTATGTCAGCAACTAGCTTTTCATATCCTATTCAAAGAGCAGTTTTTGAAAATAAAAATGGATTTGCTGAAATGTTTCAGCCAGAAAATTACCCTTGCAGATCTCAAGATTTAATTGAGGCAAAGCATGATGCAGGACAATTTTATTTAAGCAAAGTTGAAGCTGTTAGAGTTGGTAAGTTGCTTACTAATTCTAATGTAAAACTACATTTATTGAATAGAGATAAAGTAATTGATATAGACACACTTGAAGACTTTGATATTGCAGAAGAAAGATTAAGGATGTACAAAAAAGATTTAAAAACTGATAATTGGTCATTTACTAAATAATAAATTAAATAAAAAAGCTGATAACTATAATAATAGGAATAAAATACATTAAATTTAAAAATTAAATTTTTTAAATACAATATAAAATCTAAAGCATTTGTAAAAAATTTAAATAATATTAAAAAGGATATAGCAAATGAAATATAAAACAGAACAAGAGGAATTCTGGGCTGGTGATTTTGGTTTAAATTATATTGATAGAAACAAATCTGATTCTATATTTTACTCTGTGGTATCTATGTGGGATAAAATGTTAAGTGCAACAAATAATATTAAATCAGCGAGAGAGTTTGGTTGCAATATTGGATTAAATTTAATGGCTCTTAAAAAATTAAAACCTATGATAGATCTAAGTGCTTATGAAATAAATGAACAAGCTGCTAAGCAAGCTGAAGATTTAGGTATTGCGCAAATTAAACTTGGTTCAATTTTGGATAATATAAATGATTACAAAGTTGATTTGACCTTTACTGTATGTGTATTGATTCATATACATCCTGAGCATTTAGGAAATGTGTATAGTAATCTCGTAAATGGTTCAAACCGTTATGTTATTGTAGCTGAATACTACAACCCAATACCAATTAAGATAAAATACAGAGGTCATGAAAATAGGCTATTTAAGAGAGATTTTGCTGGTGATTTGATAGATAATTACGGTTTAAAACTAGTTGATTATGGTTTTATTTATAAAAGAGACAATTTAGCTCCCCAAGATGATATTTCATGGTTTTTATTGGAAAAGTAAAATTTAAATATAAAATATAAAATATCTAATGAGAAAAATATGTCTAGAAAATTTTCAAGAGAGATAAGGTCAGAAGTAACTAAAGATGGAAAAATTATAATTTCTATTGCTAAAGTTCCAGTTATTTTTCCAAAAAAAGATGAAGTGTTAGTAAAAATAGAGGCATCACCGATTAACCCTTCCGATTTGGGAAGGCTTATTACTTTTGGAGCAGATTTGAATAATATCAATATTTTAGGTTCAGGTGATGAAACGGTAACAACAATAGAAATAAATAATAAGTTATTAAATTCTCTTAAAAATAGGATTGGTAAATCTATGAATGTCGGAAATGAAGGAGCAGGAATAATTGTTGAAAGTGGCAAAGATTCGAAACGTCTCCTTGGAAAAATTGTTGGATTGGCAGGAGGTGGTATGTATTCTGAATATAGGTGTGTAAAAGCTAAATCTTGTTTAGTCATGAGTGATGGAACTAGTGCTCGTGAAGCAGCCTCGTCTTTTGTAAATCCTCTGACTGCTCTAGGTTTCATTGAAACTATGAAACTGGAAAATCATAAAGCAATTGTTCATACAGCTGCAGCATCTAATTTAGGAAAAATGTTAGTAAAATTATGTAAAAATGAATCTATCCCTTTAATCAATATAGTTCGATCCGCTAAACAAGTTGAAAATTTAAAAAAAATAGGTGCAGAATTTGTATTGAATATGAATGATAATTTATTTATGGAGGATTTAATAAATGCAATTAAAGAAACAGGTGCAACGCTAGGTTTTGATGCAACTGGTGGAGGAAATGATGGAAAATTGGTAGGACAGATACTATCTTCAATGGAAATAGCTGCAAGTACAAAGTCAAAAGAATATTTAATGTATGGTTCAGAATCTTTTAAACAAATATATATCTATGGTGTCTTAGATAGAAACCCAATAGTCCTTAAAAACTCATTTGGATTTTATTGGGGAATTGGAGGTTGGCTTTTGATGCCAATGATAAAAAAATTTGGATTAGTAGCATTTCAAAATATGAGAGAAAAAGTTGCTAGGGAAATTAAAACTACTTTTCGTAGTGAATACAAAAAAATTATTTCTTTTGAAGAAATGCTTCAACCAGAAATAATTAGGGATTTTTCCCGTCAATCAACAGGTGAAAAATATCTATTAGATCCTTGGAAGCAAGGAAAGTAAATGATTCTTAAAAAATTTGAAAAAACAAAAAAATTCTATATCATTTTAATTGAATAAATTTTTTAAAATAGGGGGTTTATGATGAAAGGTATAGTTATCGATAAAGAAGGTGAAAGTTATATAAGGAAATTAAAAAATGACCTTACTATACCAAAAATTGAAAAAGATGAAATACTTATTGAGACACATTATGGTGGCCTTAATTTTGCAGATCTTATGATGTGCAACGGAACATACCCTCACCCTAAAGGTTACCCCTTGATAGCAGGCTTAGAATTATCTGGTATTGTAACTGAGTGTGGTCAAGATGTGAAAGAATTCTTGCCAGGTGATCGTGTTGTTGGTTTTTCTGAAGATGCAG
>PTLN01000134.1 GCA_002938125.1 Alphaproteobacteria bacterium MarineAlpha2_Bin1 | reverse complement strand
TGGTTTAAGAGTAAATGGTCCAAAGGATGATGCATCAACTTATGCTATTGCTCAAAACCAGAGAGGTGATGTTGCTTGTTTTAAAGCTATTAGAAGTGCTTTAGCAAGCGGAGAGTCAGCAGTAAATGTTGCTATCGATGCTGGAAAGGCAATTTCTGATTTATTAATTGAAATTAAAGCAAAAGTTGTTCAATCAAACCAATCTACATTAGATGCTGCATCAAGAACTGCACTTCATAACGATATGAAAGCTTTGAGAGATCAAATTACTTCAATTGTTAATACAGCTGAGTTTAATGATGTAAATTTAATTCAATCTGGTGCACCAACATTTTCAGTCTTAAGTAATGTTGATGGAAGTGTAATTAAGGTTAGTGCTCAAGCGATGCACACTACCGCACTTGCAGTAAATGCAATCAACTTATTAACAAGTGCAAATGCTGCTTCTGCACTAGGAGCAATAAATACTGCTATTCTGATAGCTTCTGAAAGATTGGCAGGGTTAGGTGCTTCAGCAAAACGTTTAGATGTACAGAGTGAGTTTATTGTTAAATTAACAGATGTTTTAATTGATGGTGTTGGTAACTTAGTTGATGCTGATATGGGTGAAGAAAGTGCAAGACTACAAGCACTTCAGGTCAAGCAACAATTAGGAATTCAAGCAATTTCAATTGCTAATGCTCAACCACAATCAGTGCTTGGGTTATTTAGATAATAAACTAACTATTTTATTTAGGAGGGAGCTAGAAATAGTTCCATAAAATTTATGCCTTTAAAATTAACATTAAAACCAGGCGAAAAATTTGTTCTTAACGGTGGTGTTTTGATCAACGGTGATAGAAGAGCAGACTTAATAATTGAAAATCAGGTTTCTTTATTAAGAGAAAGAGATGTTCTTCAACCAATAGAAGCAAATACACCTGTGAAGAGAATATATTTTTCAATAATGATGATGTATCTTGATGGTGGTTTAGAGAGTGGCCACTACAATGACTTTACTGAAACCATGACAGACTTTATGAGTATACTTACTACAGAAAGTGCCCTTAAAAAGTGTCAACATATCTTGGATGAAGTTCATGAGCAAAGATTTTACACAGCACTAATGACTTGTAAATCACTTCTTCCCTTTGAGAAAGAGAGGCTAGAATATGTCGTACAGTAGTAATGAAGCAACACTAGGAAAAAGTGAAGCTGTAATTCCACCAGAAGCTGTAGTGGATGCTCGCAAAACTGAAATAGAAGCTTTTGAGAAAGCTACTAGGTCCCTTATAGATAATAAAGAAAAAGAAATTACAAGTAAAAATTTCATAGAAGCTATTGAGTTAAATAAACTTCTATGGAGAACGCTAGAAACTGATTTAGCATCAAAAGAAAATCAACTTCCAGACTCCTTAAAAGCGAAGTTAATTTCAGTTGCTATGTGGGTGGAAAAGCATTCTTTACTTGCTGAAAAGGGCGAGGCCCGAGTTGATTCACTTATAGAAGTTAACCAATCCATTATTAAGGGTCTAATAGCTTCAACAGAAAGAGAATAATAAAACAATAGTTATTTATGTATAAATAGAACATAACTTGATATATATTTCTAAAAATACTAAATAACTATTGTAATTCTAAAGACAGAAAGTCTAGATACGATGTCGATAAGTAAGTATAAAGAAACTCAAAACTCTACAGAGAACCCTCGACAAACAGAGTATAGACTTTTTGCAGATGTTACCAAAGCATTAATTTCAATTAAGGATCTGAATTCTAAATATAAAGGACCAGAGTTTTTTAAAACTCTCGATTGGAATAGGCGTCTTTGGTTAGCACTTCAAACTGATTTAGCCCATGAGGAGAATAAGTTTCCTGAGGAATTGAAAGCAAATCTAATATCTATTTCTCTATGGGTAGATAAGCAAACAAGATCAGTCATGAAGGGTGAAGCACAGATTGATACACTTATTTCAATAAATAGGACAATTATGGAAGGGCTGCTTGCCTCATCTAATGAAAATAAAACTTCAGAAAAACTAAACAAAAATAAATCCGATAAATTAATATAGTATTCTTCTGTTAGGTAATAATTTCCTATTAAGGAAGAAATTGCCGGGTAAAATTTTCCTTGAACAAAAATTTTTGGATTTTTACATATTTTTATAACTATGGTTAATTAGTTAATTCAAATTATTAACAATTGTTTAAATTTAAATTAATTTTTTATTAATAAATTGGCATACCCATTGCTTATATATGATCGATTTAAACAAACCGCTAGCAAAATGTTGGCGCCAGCAAAAAGCTGGATTCGCAATCTTAGAAAGAGGCAAGAATACAATGGTACAAGGATTATCTATTAATACAAACCCTGCAGCATTTGTTGCGCTGCAACAGTTAAATAAAACAAATAAACAACTTAATCACACCCAGTTGAAAATTACATCAGGTCTAAAGGTTAATGGACCAAAAGATGACTCTTCAACTTTCCAAATATCAACGCGTCTTAGAGGTGATATTTCTGGTGTTAATGCAGTTAAAATTGCATTAGCAAATGGTGATTCTACAGTTCAAACAGCTATAACAGCTGGTAAACATATTAAAGACTTACTAATTGAAATGAAGGGAAAAGTTATTCAAGCGAACCAAGCAGGTATCGATGGTAACTCAAGAACTGCTCTTCATAATGACTTCCAAGCTCTAGCAGATCAAATAACTACTATTGCTTTAACAGCTGAATTTAACGATGCAAATCTAATTAAGTCGGGTGCAACTACTTTCACTGTTCTTAGTTCACAAGATGGAAGTACAATTTCAATTAGTGCTCAATCAATGGATACAACTGCTTTGGCCATTAATGCCTCAAATTTAACTACCAGTGGTAGTGCAGCTGCTGCTAGAACAGCTATAGATAGTGCTATAATTTTAGCTGCAGATAAGCTTGCTGTCTTAGGTGCGGCATCAAAAAGGGTTGATGTACAATTAGAATTTACAGGTTCTTTGGCTGACATTCTTACGGAAGGTTTAGGAAATCTAGTAGATGCCGACCTTGCTAAAGAAAGTGCTGAATTACAAGCTTTCCAGATCAAACAACAGTTAGGTGTTCAAGCATTAGCAATAGCGAATGCAGGTCCACAAACGATCTTGGGGCTATTTCAATAAGGGTTAAAGGGCTACTTAATTCCCATTTTATAAGTAGCCCATACTCTTCACCTCTGCAGAAGGCGGGGAACTTACTTAGAAGAAGGAAAATAAAATGGTTAAAGGTCTCTCAGTTCATACGAACGTTGGACAACTCGCTGCTCTTAGTCATTTAGGGGTAACAAACAGAGTTCTGCAAGATACTCAACTTAGAGTCACAAGTGGTTTAAAGATAAATAATCCTCAAGATGATTCTTCTGGATTTCAAATTTCTACCAGAATAAGAGGGGATATTGTAGGAGTTACAGCTGTTAGGACTTCCCTTGATCTTGGAGTAACAACAGTTAACGTAGCTATCGAAGGTGGTAAAAGCATCAAAGATTTAGCTATAGAAATGAAAGGGAAAGTTATACAAGCTAATCAAGCAGGATTAGACACTAACTCAAGAACAGCATTACATAATGATTTTATTGCATTAAGGGATCAAATTAATACTATTGCTCTCTCTGCTGAGTTTAATGAGAATAATATTATTAAATCTGGAGCAACTACTTTGGCTGTTTTAAGTACTCAAGATGGTAGTACCATTACAGTTTCAGCTCAAATAATGGATTCAACAACTCTACAAATTAATGCAACAAATCTAACGACCAGTGCTAGTGCCGCGGCAGCAAGAACAGCTATTGAAACAGCTATATCATTAGCAGGCGATAAGTTAGCAGCATTAGGTGCTTCACAAAAATCACTTACTATTCAATCAGATTTTACCAGTAAGACTATTGATAGTTTGAAAGAAGCACTGGGCACACTTGTTGATGCAGATTTAGCAGAGGAGTCTGCAAAACTACAAGCATTGCAGATTCAGCAAGCCTTAGGCGTTCAGGCATTGAATATTGCTAATGCAGGACCACAGCAGTTGCTTGGTTTATTTGGAATTAGGTAAATTAACATAAGGTAGGAGGTGATAGCCTTCTACCTTATAAAATTAGGTTAAGAAATTATGATAAAAAAAAGTTTAGGAAAAATGAAATTTTTTTTAATTATTTTTTTATTTTTTAAGGTAATAAAATGGCTTTAAAATTAACATTAAAACCCGGAGAGAAATTTGTAATCAATGGTGCTGTTATAGTTAACGGAGAAAGAAGGTCGCACCTTTTGATTCAAAATAAAGTATCCATGTTGAGAGAAAAAGATGTTATGCAACAATCTGAGGCAAATACACCTGTAAAACATATATATTTTGCTATCCAAATGCTCTATTTGGATGAGACAAATGACTCATCTTTTTATGATGAATTTGCTAGAAGAATTCAAGAGTTTATGTCAGTAATTGTTGACAAGGATGCGCTGAATAAATGCGGTAAAATTTTAAATGCTGTAAATAATGGCAACTATTACTATGGATTAACAATATGCAAAAAACTTTTACCATTTGAGAGATCAAGGCTAGAGTATCTATCAAATGATGGTAGTAATTATAAAAAAGAAAAAGTAGAAGAAAAAAAAATCAAAGAAA
>PTLN01000133.1 GCA_002938125.1 Alphaproteobacteria bacterium MarineAlpha2_Bin1 | reverse complement strand
GGATATTCCTTCTTATTGGTTTAAATCTTGGTATATTAATTTTACTTTTTGATTTTGAATTCTGAAAAGCGTTATCAAATAGTTTAGATAGATGTTTATCTCTACTTTTTGCTGTTCTCCCCCCGAAAATTATTCCAATGAGTCTTTTTCCATCTCTCTCAACAGATGCAGCTACATTGAAACCTGAAGCTTTAATATAACCTGTTTTGATTCCATCCGTTCCTTTATATTTAGTTAATAATTGATTGTGATTTTCATAAACTCTTCCATTGTAGTTAAATTTTTTTGTTGAGAAATAGTGATAATATCTCTTATGATTATCCAAGAGTGCTCTTGATAATATTGACATATCTCGTGCAGTAGTTTTTTGTCGTCTATTTGGAAGACCAGTAGCATTTCTAAAGTTTGTTCTTTTCATACCTAGTTGTTTTGCTTTTTGAGTCATTTTCTTAGCAAAAAGTATTTCGGTTTCTGCTAAAGACTCTGCTAAAACAGTTGCAGCATCATTCGCAGATTTTGAAATGATAGCTAGAATAGCATTCTCTACTGTTATTTCTTCTCCTATTCTTAGACCAATTTTTGATGGAGTTTGTCCCTCTGCTCTTTTGGAAACAAATAACTTTTGGTTTAATTTTATTTTGTTTTCAGATAAAGCGTCAAAAGCTAGATAAAGAGTCATCATTTTTGTCAGTGAGGCAGGGTATCTAGGAGTATTCGCATTTCTAGAATATAGAACTTTACCATTATCGCTATCAACTATGATAGCTGAATATCTTGCCTTTGCTGTAAAAGGAAAAGTTATTGATAATATGGATAGGGTAAGAATTACCAGTCCGAATAAGAAAAAAAATCTTACTTTTAAATATATAAAAAAATTCAAGACCTTACCTGATAATTTAACTAAAATAATTTAAGAATCATAAGCTATTGAAATCAAGCTGTCTATCAACGTTTTGAATAAATATTAAGTATTTTTTAACTTTTAAAACTAATAATTAGATTATTAAATACATTCTGTAGCATTAAAAAAAAACCTTTATAAATCAGTGACTTTTGTTTATTAAGAATTTTTAAAAATTATATTTATTAGCTCTTTTATCGTTGAGCTTGTTTGGTAGTTTGTTAGAATAGGCTTATATTTTTGTAATATTTATGTAAGAGGAAGTTAATGTTAATTTTGAACTCAAATAAGATTTTAATGTCTGATACCAATAATGAAAATCTTTCAGAGACAGGATTGGTAACAAAAGTAGAGATAAAAACAAAAAAACCTCCTTTATACAAAGTTTTAATGTTAAATGATGACTATACTCCAATGGAATTCGTAGTTTATGCTTTAGAACAATTTTTCAATAAGTCTAAAGAGGAAGCAACTCAGATTATGCTTCATATTCATGGAAAAGGGGTTGGAGTATGTGGTGTATTTACTTATGAGATAGCTGAAACAAAAGTAAATCAAGTAACAGACTTTGCAAGAAAAAATAAACATCCACTCCAGTGCACTATGGAGAAAGACTAATGCCTAGTTTCTCAAGTAGTTTAGAAAGATCACTTCATAGAGCTTTAGCTTATGCTAATGATAGAAATCATGAATTTGCTACCTTAGAGCATCTTCTTCTTTCTCTGACAACGGACGAGGATGCATCTGATGTTTTGGATGCTTGTGATATAGATATAAATTTATTGAATAGCACTATTGAGCATTATCTTGATAATGAGTTGGACTCTATTGTTGTTGACACCGAAGAGGATGCCAAACCAACATCTGGTCTTCAAAGAGTAATTCAGAGAGCGTTAATTCACGTGCAATCATCTGGAAAACAAGAGGTAACAGGAGCAAATGTTTTGATTGCAATGTTTTCTGAACGTGATTCTAATGCGATCTATTTTTTACAGAAGCAAAATATGACTAGGTTGGACGCAGTCACGTATATATCTCATGGTGTATCAAAAAACCCTAAAAAAAATACAGAAAGACCTATTAAAGGTGTGGAAGATGGAATAGACGAAACAGAAAATAGTCCTAAACCAAAAACTGCTTTAGAAATGTATTGTGTTGATCTAAATAAGAAAGCTAGTGAAGGTAAAATTGACCCCCTGATTGGAAGAGAATTAGAAATCGAGAGAACGATTCAAATACTTTGCCGTAGATCAAAAAATAATCCACTTTACGTTGGCGATCCCGGTGTTGGCAAAACTGCAATAGCTGAAGGTTTAGCGCGAAGAATAGTATATAAAGATGTACCTAATATACTTGAGAGTTCGAATATTTTTTCTTTAGATATGGGTGCTCTTTTAGCTGGAACGAGATACAGAGGAGACTTTGAGGAGAGATTAAAGGGTGTCATTAAAGAGTTAGAGAAATTAGATGACTCAATTTTATTTATTGACGAGATTCATACTGTAATTGGTGCTGGATCTACCTCTGGAGGTTCTATGGATGCATCAAACTTGCTTAAGCCTTCACTCTCCTCTGGAAATATTCGATGTATTGGATCTACGACATATAAAGAATTTAGATCTTACTTTGAAAAAGATAGAGCCTTATTGAGGAGATTCCAGAAAATAGATGTTGTCGAACCCTCAATTGACGACTCTATAAAAATATTAAAAGGTTTGAAAACCTATTATGAGGATTTTCACAATATACACTATACAATGGAGGCTATTAAAGCAGCAGTTAAATTATCTAGTAAATATATTAACGAACGTAAGCTCCCAGATAAAGCTATTGATGTAATTGATGAAGTAGGAGCAGCTCAGAAATTAATTCCTGAAAACAGAAGAAAAAAAACAGTAGGTGTTAAAGATATAGAGTCTATTGTCGCTAAGATTGCTAGGATTCCCCCAAAAAGTGTTTCAAAAGATGATATAAATAACTTAAAAGAACTTTCAAGTAAATTAAAGTCGGTAGTTTATGGTCAAGATACTGCTATCGAGGCTCTATCAAATTCAATAAAACTTTCTAGAGCAGGTTTAAGAGAGCCTGAAAAACCAATTGGATGTTATCTTTTTTCTGGACCTACTGGGGTTGGAAAGACTGAAGTAGCAAAACAACTAGCTGATATTTTAGGTGTTGAACTTTTAAGATTTGATATGTCAGAATATACAGAGAGACATACAATATCTAGGTTAATCGGTGCGCCTCCTGGTTATGTAGGATTTGATCAGGGTGGTTTGTTAACGGATGCCGTAGATCAAAATCCCCATAGCGTTGTTTTACTTGACGAAATAGAAAAAGCTCACCCTGATCTCTTCAACATCCTTTTACAAGTAATGGATCATGGAAAACTTACTGATCACAGTGGTAAATCAGTTAATTTTAGAAATGTAATATTAATTTTAACTACTAATGCTGGGGCTTCGGAAATGAATAAACATTCTATAGGATTTGAAAGAGGAATGAAAACGGATGAAGACCATAAAGCAATTAAACAACTTTTTACTCCTGAATTTCGAAATAGATTAGACTCAATAATAACTTTCTCCAGTTTAAATATGGATATAATAAGAATGGTTGTCGAAAAATTTATAGCACAACTGGAATCACAGTTAGCTGAGAGAGGTGTTGTTATTGAATTGAGCGCAAAGGCTAAAGATTGGATAGGAGTAAATGGTTTTGATGATTTGATGGGCGCAAGACCTTTATCAAGGTTTATACAGGAAAAGATAAAGGTTCCAATAACTGAAGAATTATTATTTGGCGCTCTCAGTAAAGGTGGAGTTATTAAAATCAATTTACTAGATAATAGTTTAGATTTTTCCTATGAGCCAAGAATTATGAGTAAAATATCTCCCAAAAACAAATATCATAAATCTAAGCAACTTACTAAGTAATTTTATTATTACGTTTGTAAGGAGATAGACTATTAAAGTAATCTAAACTTTGATGTATAGATTGTTTCTCATCAATTAAAAAATTTTTTATAGCATCACTAAAACTTGTATTATTTAACCAATGCCAGCTATAGGTTTTTTTTGGCAAATATCCTCTGCTTAATTTATGAGGACCTTGAGCTCCTGCCTCAACGTTTTTTATTTTATTTTTAATGGCAAAATCAATAGCTTGGTAATAACATATTTCAAAATGTAAAAATTTATGTTCCTCTAGGCATCCCCAATATCTTCCATATAAAGTATTATTTCCAAGAAAATTCATTGCACCAGCAACCCATTCTTCTTTTTTTTTAGCCATGATTAAAACTATCTTATTCTTTATTTTTTCATTTACTAATTTAAAAAAATTATGATTTAGATATGGAATGCCCCATTTTTTTGAGGAGGTATCAATATAGAATTTGTAGAAAGCTTCTATATGTTCTTGAATAATATCTTTACCAGTAAATGTATATATCTCTACTTCCCCTTTTAAAGAATTTTTTCTCTCCTTTATTATTGATTTTCTTTTTCTAGATGACAAATGTAAAAGAAAATCGTTAAAATCAACATAGTTATCATTTGACCAATGAAACTGAATTCCTATACGACTAAGAAAACTTTTATTTAAAAAAATTTCATTATCTTTATTTGAAGTAAAGTTAAAATGTGCGGAAGAAAAATTATTTTGTTTTACAATTTCAATTATATGTTCGATCATAATATTCTTTAGTAGATCTGAATTTTCTTTATCTCTAACTAATAGTCTGGGCCCTGAAACTGGAGTAAAAGGTATTGCCACTAAAAGTTTAGGATAATAATTAC
>PTLN01000132.1 GCA_002938125.1 Alphaproteobacteria bacterium MarineAlpha2_Bin1 | reverse complement strand
ATCACCTATTTCTGTATAACCATCAATAACTACATTTGATCTTATAATTACATTTTTTTCAATATTTACATTTGGCCCAATAACACAATAAGGACCTATGGAAACAGAACTATCTATTCTAGATCTTTTATCAATAATTGCTGTATTATGTATTCTATTCATTTTCTCTATCTACCACCATTGCAGTAAAATCTGCTTCAGCTACAATCTTTTTGTCAACCATTACTTTTCCATTGAATTTCCAGACTAATTCTCTACTCCTAAGTTTCTCAACATTAACATATAATGTATTTCCTGGTATAACAGGTTTTCTAAATCTAGCATTATCAATTGACATAAAGTAAACAAGTTTCCCCTCAGCTTCAGGACCTAAAGTATGCACAACCAATACTGCTGCTGTTTGTGCCATTGACTCAACAAGCATTACTCCTGGCATAATTGGATGGTTAGGAAAATGACCCTGGAATTGTGGTTCATTTATACTTACGTTTTTAATTCCAATTGCACTTTTATCTGGGACCATTTCTGTTACTTGGTCAATCATCAACATAGGATATCTATGTGGTATCATTTCCATAATTCTATTGATATCAACTGACGGTAAAATTGAACTTAAGTTTGGTTTAATATTGGTATCAGTCATTTTTTACCTCTATTTATTTTTGAAATATTTTTTAATGTTAAAGTCTGCCTATGCCAATCTCGAATTGGAATAGCAGGAAAACCACCATAGGTACCTCCTGGAGGTATATCGTTAATCACACCTGATTTGACAGCAAATTTAGATCCGCTTCCGATATTCAAATGACCAGAGATTCCTCCTTGACCAGCAATCATAACATAGTCTCCAATATTTGTACTTCCAGCAATTCCAACTTGGCCAGCGATTATACAACCAGTACCTAAAGTTACATTATGAGCGATATGAACAAGATTATCTAAAAAACACCCATCACCAATGATAGTATCTGGTCCAGCACCTCTATCAATAGTACAGTTTGCACCAATATTTACATTGTCACCAATTAAAACTCTTCCTAACTGAGGAATTTTAAGGTGTTTTTTTGTGCTTGGGATAAAGCCAAAGCCGTCTTGTCCGATCCTAGTTCCTGGAAATATTTCAACATTACTTCCAATTAAAGAGTGAGTAATTGTTACATTTGGATGGATTAAACAATTATTACCCAAAACTACACCCTTTCCAAGAACCGTATTAGGTCCAATTATTGTATTTTTTCCTATTTTCACATCCTCTGAAATATATGTATTATCTGAGATTTTAGAAGTTTTATGAACATCTAAATTTTTTTTTGATGAATCTAGTTTATAAATCATACTTAAATCTGAAATATCTGGATAAAATTTCTGTGCTGCCATAGCAAAAGCAGTTCTTGGTTGCTCACAAATTAATAAAGAAATAAATTTTGGAGCATAAGAAATATACTTTTTAGAAATAAAACAAAATTCAGATTTTGTTTTTTTTAGTTCATTTATTAAAGATTTATCATCCATAAATGAAATATTTCCTTTTGAAGCTGCACCCAAATAGGAAACATCATTTATTAAAACACTACCATCTAATTCTTTAGTATCGATATTACAATGACTTATAATTTCACTAAGAGAAAATGGACCAACATTTTTAAAAAACCTTGGATCTGCCACAACTAATTTGCCAATTCTTGAAATTTAACTTCAATAGCTGGAATAGCAGCATCTAACCTTTTCATTACGTCTGATGTAAGATCTAAACTTCGCGGAGCAAACGCTACTTGAGAAGCAAAAAGAACTACATTTACAGAATACGAATTTGATGACTCAATTAGTATAGGGCGTAAATTATTATTAAATTCTCTAATTGCTTCAGCTTCTGCTTTTTGAAGTAGCTGAGAAGCTTTTTGCATCCTTTCTTGTAAATTTTGTACTTTTTTTCTAAATTCAGTATTTTTCTTTTTAAAGGCCTCTTCAGATAAGACAGATCTTTGTTTTGCAATTTCTTGCTCTTCTTTTCTGAGTACATCTTCTTTTGATCGAAATTTTTTTTCATATTTTAATCGTTCACTTGTAATTTGATCCCTAATACTGACTATCGCCTTAGATTCTTTTTTTATTCTTTGAATATCAAGTATTCCAATTATTGCTGGTTTAAAATTTTCAGCGAAAACATCATAAGGTATAGTGATGATAATTAGTAATATTAATATCTTACTGATATATTTTTTATTCATTTAAAACCTCGTTCCAAAACTAAAATATATTTTCTGTGTTTTATCAAAACTCTGTTTCTTAACAGCTTCTGTGTAATCTATTCTCAAGGGACCAACAGGTGTCTGCCAAGATGTTCCAATACCAACGGAAATTCTTGGATTTCCTATATCTGAGAGGTTGTTACCGCTTACATCAATCATTGTCAAGCTACCTATTTGTGTAAAAAAAAGTCCCTTAACTGGCAAATCAGCATCTCTACTTAAAGGAAATTTTACTTGTGCAGTACCAGAGTAATACATATTTCCACCTAAGGAATCATCTGTTACAACATCTCTTGGCCCTATCCCTCCCGTTTTAAAACCTCTAAGATTAGAACCACCGACAAAAAATCTATCAACAATACTTATATCATCACCCAAACCATGAATATAACCTTGGTTAAATACAATATTTGTTACAATATTTTCCCACATTTCTTTATAATAACTGTAATCCATAGTATTTTTTATAAAAGTTTTATCCCCGCCTAAGCCAGCAAAGGTTTGAGAAAATCTAAACAAATATCCTTCTGTTGGGAACATAAAACTGTTTAAATCATTATATGATAATTCATAACCAATTGATGACTCTAGATTTGAACCTTTTTCGGTTCTAATAAAAGATGAAATATCACTTGAAAAGTCTGCTATAGTATCTTTACGAAGAGTGTAGGATAATTTACTATTTAATTTATCATTCAACGGATACCCTACTCGCAAACTAAACCCAACTGTTTTTGAATTAAAAGAGCTTGTATCTTGAAGATCTGCTGATTTTCTAAATAAATCAAAACCAGCAGAATAGTTATTGTCCAAGAAATATGGATCTGTAAATGATAAATCAATTTCTTGTGTCCTAGATGATAATCTTAAAGAGGTTGAGAGCTTCTGCCCTTTACCTAAGAAATTTCTTTCTTTTACAGAGAAATCACCTAGTGGTCCATCTGATGAAGATATTCCCATTCCCAAACTTAACTCACCTGTAGATTTTTCTTGAATTTTTAAATCTAAAATTGTTTTATCATTTTTTGTGCCTCTATTTGTCTCTAAATCAACTTTTTCAAAAATCCCTAGATTTCTAATATTCTTTACTGACTCAGAAATTTTTTGGGAATTATATGGATCACCTTCTGAAAATGTAAATTCTCTTCTTATAACCTTATCAAGAGTTCTTTCATTACCTCTAATATTAACTCTCTCCACATAAACCTTTGATGATTCTGAAATTGTCAAAGTTATATCTACAAAATTAGAATTTCTATCTAAATCTAATACTGATTGAACATTTACAAATGCATAACCTTGATTACCCAGTTCGTCAGAAATTTTATTTACTGACTTTTCCAGCAAAGAAGAGTTGTAAAAAGAACCTTTTTTTATGACAATTACTTCTTTCAAATTATTTAAATCCAAAGACTCAATACTAGATCTGAAATTAATATTTCTTATTGAATATTTTTTTCCTTCGAAAATTGAAAACAAAACATAAAAACTTGAATTATCAAGAGAAAGTTCACCTGTTGCAGAATTAACTCTAAAGTCAATATACCCATTCTCATTATATAGTTTTCTCAATAATTCCTTATCTAAAGAAAGCCTATCAGGATCATACCTATCAGCTGATGTTAGAGGTCTTAAAATAGATTTACTCTTGCTTGCAATCTCTCTTTTAAGCCTTTGATCAGAAAAAATAGAATTTCCGATAAAATCAATTTTTTCAATTTTTGTTATTGGCCCTTCTTGTATCTCAAAAATTAAATTTACCCTATTATCTTTTAGATAAATAATTTTTGGATCAACTACTGCACCAAATCTCCCACTGAATCTGTATAACTGAATTATTCTTTGAACATCAATACTAACTTTAGACTTAGTATAGGTGCTCCCAGAAGATAACTGCACCTCAGTTTTTAAATCATCAGATTTTAACCTTTTATTACCTTCAAAAAAAACTCTGTTTATAATTGGATTTTCAACTACTTTGATAATAATATTATTTCCATCTCTTTGAATTTGAACATCTCTAAATAAACCAGTTGCATATAATGATTTAAGAGAATTATTTATTTCATTACTTGAAACTCTATCATTTAAAGTAAAAGTCATATAAGAAATAATAGTTTCTTTCTCAACTCTTTGATTACCTTTTATAATTATATTTGAGTTATTTTGAGCATTTGCATTTGCCATACAAAAACAATAAAAATTGATAAATAACAAATTTATAAATAGCAAAAATTGTATTTTCTTAATTTTTTTCAATTTTTTAGTCTCATATTTTAACTAAATATTCTATAAATTGTATTAAAAAAGTTAACTCTACTAAGATCATTAACTGTAGTTAATAGAAATAAAAAAATTACTACAATTAGACCTAATTTCATACCAAATTCTTGCACTTTAATACTTAAGGGTCTACCTAAAATTGCTTCAAAAAAGTAAAAAAGTAAATGCCCGCCATCTAAT
>PTLN01000131.1 GCA_002938125.1 Alphaproteobacteria bacterium MarineAlpha2_Bin1 | reverse complement strand
GTCGATCATCGATGGTTAGGTGGGATGCTTACTAATTGGAACACTATTTCTGTTTCCATTAATAGGCTTAAAGAATTTGATGAGCAATTAAATAAAGAGGACTTAGGTCTAACTAAAAGAGAGAGGCTTAATCTTCAAAGACAGCGCGATAAGTTAGAACGTGCATTAGGTGGTATAAAAGAAATGGGTGGCCTGCCTGATATTATTTTTATAATTGATACCAATAAGGAGGAAATAGCTGTTCAGGAGGCAGTAAAATTAAATATACCAATCATTGCTGTGATTGACTCAAATAGTAATCCTGATGGAATCACTTATCCTATACCTGGTAATGACGATGCACTTAGGGCTATAAATTTATATCTTGAATTGATGTCAGATGCTGTTTTAGATGGTCTACAGCAGGAAATATCAAATACTAATAATGATTTAGGAGCATCAGAAGAACCTAACCCAGAAAAATTACCCGAAGAAACTATTATTGAGGGAAAATCAAATACTGAGGAAAATAATATACAAAGCAAATAAGAAAATGTTTAAAAAAAATAATTTTCTAATGTAAGGAAAAAATATAGGAAGAATAATGACGGATATATCAGCTAAATTAGTTAAAGAATTAAGAGTCTTGACTGGTGCAGGAATGATGGACTGTAAAAAGGCTCTATCCGACTCAAATGGTAATTTTGACGATGCAATTAATTGGTTAAGAACAAAAGGGCTTGCAACTGCAGCAAAAAAGTCTGATAGGGATGCAAAAGAGGGTTTGGTCTGCGTTAAGGTCAAAAATAATTTAGGAACTATCATTGAAGTAAACTCTGAAACTGATTTTGTTGCAAGGAATGATCAATTTCAATCTTTTGTTAACGCTTTAGCTGATCTAGCATTAGAGAAAAATATCTCTTTGGAGGAGTTATTAAAAAAAACCTACCCTGATTCAGAGTTAAGTATTCATGAAAAATTAAATGAACTAGTATCAACAATTGGTGAAAACTTATCTATAAAAAGAGTTAAAAATATCTCTGTAAAAAATGGAAAGGTTTGTAGTTATATCCATAACGTTGTAGCTCCTGATTTGGGCAGAATAGGTGTTCTCGTTGGTATTGAAGCAGAAAAAATTGACGAAAATCTTGATAATATTTCAAAGCAGATTGCGATGCATATAGCAGCTACATCTCCTATTTCAATCTCTAAAGAAGACCTTAGTGAAGATATAATCGATAAAGAAAGAAATGTATATAAGAGTCAGGCTATCGATTCTGGTAAGCCTGAAAAAATTATTGATAAAATGGTGGAAGGTAGATTAAGAAAATTTTTTCAGGAAGTTTGTTTATATGATCAACTTTTTGTAATCGATAATGAAACTAAAATTTCAGATTTTTTAACTAAGTTTAGTAAAGAAAATAATAATAAAGTTAATATTAGCAGTTTTGTGCGTTTCCAATTAGGAGAAGAGGTTACTAAAGAATAAAAATTCTAAATATTATTTTATATCTTAATCTAGTAATTGTTTGAATGGAATATATAAATGCTTACTTCACCAAAGTTTAATAGAGTATTACTCAAAGTCTCCGGTGAAGCTCTCATGGGACAACAGCAGTTTGGAATTGATTGGGAAACTGTAACATCTACTGCTAATGAAATATCAAAAGTTGTTAATATGGGTGTTCAGGTATGCCTAGTTATTGGAGCTGGAAATATCTTTAGGGGTGCTTCAGCAGCAAAAGAGGGAATGGAGAGATCAAGTGCGGATTATATGGGTATGTTAGCTACAGTAATTAATGCTCTATCTATGCAACATGCCTTAGAGAAATTTAGTATCTCAACAAGGGTTATGTCTGCTATTCCAATGCAATCAGTTTGTGAACCTTATATTCGAAGGAGAGGGTTACATCATTTGGATGAGTCAAGAGTTGTAATTTTTGCAGGAGGTACAGGTAATCCGTATTTTACAACCGATACTGCTGCAGCCTTAAGAGCTGCAGAAATGAATTGCGATGTTTTATTGAAGGGAACTCAGGTAGATGGAGTTTATGAATCTGATCCCAAGGTTTATCCTTCAGCTAAAAAGTATAAATCATTAACATACCTAGATGTTCTCTCTAAAGATTTGAAAGTTATGGATGCAGCAGCAATAACTCTAGCAAGGGACTCAGATATACCTATAATTGTATTTTCAATTCATGAGGAAAATGCCCTCGCCAATGTTATTTTAGGAGGCGGTTCACACACAATAATTAATAATTCTGGAAGCACTTAATATAAGGTAAGAAATTATGTCTTTAGATAAGAGTGAAATTGAAAGAAAAATGAAAGTAACTGTCGATAACTTTTTAAATGATCTTTCGGGTATTAGAACAGGAAGAGCATCTACAAAAATATTAGAAACTATAAAGGTTAATTCATATGGATCCGATATGCCAATTGATCAAATTGGTACTGTAAGTGTACAAGATTCAAGATTACTAACAGTGCAAGTATGGGATAAAACTCAGATTCAAAATGTAGAAAAATCGATAAGAGAGTCAGGCTTAGGACTAAACCCTAATGTAGATGGTCAACTTATTCGGATTCCTATACCTGAATTAAATGAGGAAAGGCGAACTGAGTTAACTAAGATTATTGGTAAATATGCTGAAAAAGCTAGAATTGCAATTAGAAATATTAGAAGAGATGGGATGGACCAAATCAAAAAACTAGAGAAATCCGGCGAAATTTCCCAAGATGAACATAAAAAATTTTCTTCTGATATCCAAATGCTAACAGATAGTAAAATTAATGAAGTGGATTCCGCTTATGAAAAAAAATCAGACGAGGTCATGCAAGTTTGAGTACATTAATAAAAATATCAGAAGATGTATTAGCACCACCACCTAATCATGTAGCTATAATAATGGATGGAAATAGGAGGTGGGCTCATTCAAGAGGTTTATCAGTTCTGGCTGGTCATAGAAAAGGCGCCCAAGTTGTTAGAGAAGTTGTTGAAGTATGTCCTAATCTGGGTGTTAATTACTTGACTCTTTTTGCTTTTTCTTCTGAAAATTGGAAAAGACCTGTTTTGGAAGTAAACGATTTGATGTCATTATTAAAATTATATATTTCTAAAGAGCTAACTAACCTTCATAAAAATAATGTAAAATTTCATATTATTGGTGATAAATCTGCGTTATCTAGAGATATTCAAAAGTTACTTAATGAAGCTGAGGAAATAACAAAAAGTAATTCTGGTTTAAATCTATGTTTAGCATTGAATTACGGTTCTCGTAATGAATTGACTTATGCAGTTAGAAAAATATGCGAAAAAGTAAAAATTGGTGATCTTAAAATTGAGGAAATTGATGAATCTAAATTAAATGATTATCTTTATACATGCAATATACCAGATCCCGATTTATTGATAAGAACATCTGGTGAAATGCGATTAAGTAATTTTTTGTTATGGCAGTTAGCTTATACTGAACTATTATTTATAGATACTTTATGGCCAGATTTTAATAAAGAAAAATTTATATCAGCAATAAAAGATTTTCAAAAAAGAGAAAGACGTTATGGTTCGACCTCTTCATAATTTAGGTTTTATGTGGAAAACGAATTTTTAAAAAGATTAATTTCTTCACTAATACTTCTACCTATTATTCTTGGGTCGTTCTATCTTGGTGGTGCGTATTTTATTGTTCTGATAATAATAATTGTTATATTTGCTCTATATGAATGGGATAAAATTATAAAATTACAAATATTTAATCCCCTTTATTTTTTACGATCAATGATTGTTGTTCCTATTATTTTATTTACAATTTATTATAAAGAAAATTTTTTACTATTATCATTTTTGGTTATTGGTTTATTATTAACTCTAATCATTTCCATAAAAGAAAAGAATTTAATATTTCCTTCTTTTGGTTATATTTTAATATTATGCCCTGCTTTATGTATAGTTTTATTAAGATTATCTGTATATTTTGAATTTATGATCATAGTTAGTTTCTTTAGTATAGTTTGGTTGTCCGATATTGGTGGATATCTATTTGGCAAGATTTTTAAGGGCCCAAGGTTAATCCCTTCAATAAGTCCTAATAAGACTATTTCTGGAGCAATTGGGTCGCTATTATTACCTTTAAGCGCATTATTTATTTCAAATATTTATTTAAAATTAAATAATCTTATTCCAATGCTGTTATTAATTATTATCATTTCTATATTAGCCCAATTAGGAGACCTAAGTGAGTCTCTATTTAAGAGAAAATTTGGCGTAAAAAATAGTGGAAATATTATACCCGGCCACGGTGGTATTTTGGATAGGATTGATAGTTTAATTTATACTATTCCTTTCTTTTCAATAATATTTTATTCTTTCGATTTGGAGGGCTTATGGAATTGATTCGTGAAGTAGAGGGTAAAAAATCAATTACTATTCTTGGTTCCACTGGGTCGATTGGTAAAAATACGCTTGAGTTAATTTCACTTAATCAAAATCAATATCAGATTGAAATTCTTTCATGCTTTGATAATTACAAGCTTTTAGCTGAACAGGCTATTAAATTTAAACCAAGAAAAGTAGTCTTAGGGAACCCAAATTATTATAATGAACTAAAATCATTATTATTTGGAACAAATATTGAGATATTGGCTGGAAGAAAGTCATTAATTGAATGTGCTTCAATTCCTGTTGATTGGGTTATGTCTTCTATAGTTGGAATGGCTGGTTTGGAACCAACTATCTCTGCAGTTAAACAAGGAACAACTATTGCTTTAGCAA
>PTLN01000130.1 GCA_002938125.1 Alphaproteobacteria bacterium MarineAlpha2_Bin1 | reverse complement strand
GAAATGAAACGCAACCAGTAAAAAAAAGAACTGGTGGGAGTACTTTTAAAAACCCAGAAAATTCAAATTATAAAGCCTGGGAGCTTATTGAATTATCTGGGTGTAGAGGGATGCAAAAAGGTGATGCAAAAATTTCAGAATTACATTGTAATTTTCTTATTAATACAGGTAAAGCTTCAGCTTTTGAATTAGAGGAACTTGGGGATGATATTAGAAATAAAGTTCTATACTCAACTGGTATAACTCTGGATTGGGAAATAGAAAGAGTAGGAAATATATTAGAGGTTTCATCATGAGTCATGTCTTGGTTTTGATGGGAGGAGAATCTGCTGAAAGAGAGGTTTCATTGAAAACTGGATATGAGGTTTCAAAATCCCTGAAGAATATTGGTTTTAAAGTTACTGAATTTGACCCAAAAGAACTGCAACTTTCAGAAATTCCAAATATTTCGCCAGATATTGTTTTCAACGCATTACATGGAAGATTTGGTGAAGATGGGTTTATACAAGGTTTATTAGAGGTATATAAAATTCCTTATACGCACTCAGGGGTTTTATCCTCAGCTCTTGCTATGGATAAGTTTTTCTCAAAAAAGATATTTGAGAGCGCTGGTATAAAATGCACTTCCGGAGGTGTATATTTTTTAGATGATTTCTTTGATAATGAAGTTATGGAGTATCCGTATGTTATTAAGCCAATTAATGAAGGTTCAAGTGTTGGGGTAAATATAATATTTAATAAAGAAGATAGAAAAAATTTTATAACAAGAAGTGATTGGTCTTTTGGAAAAAAAATATTAGTTGAGAAGTATGTTCCTGGAAAAGAGCTGACCGTAGCAGTTTTTAAAGATAGAGCAATAGGCGTAACTGAAATAGTATATCAAAGTAAAGTTTACGATTACAATGCTAAGTATCAAAAAAATTCATCCAAACATTTTATTCCTGCAAATATTTCAAAAGACAAATATAATGAAGCATTAGATGTTGGAATAAAAGCTCATCGATCTCTAGGTTGTAGAGGTATTACTAGGGCAGACATGAGATACGATTCAATTTCAGGATCTGAAGAAATTTATTTAATGGAGTTAAATACTCAGCCTGGATTAACTCCGATATCATTATTTCCTGAAATAGCATCTTATGCAGGCATTAAATTTGATGAAATAATTAATTGGTTAATTGAAGACGCAGGTTGTAACAAATGATTTCATTTAAATATATATATATATCTAGAATTAGAATACTTTTCCTATCATTGGTTCTATTTTTTATTTTTGTCTTTATTTTTATAAATATTTTTAATAAATACGAGACCTCATATATATTTATTCAAAATTCAATTAATGAATTTTCAAAAAAAATAGGTCTTAGTATTAAAAATGTTCAGGTAACAGGTCTAATCAATTCAGATAGAAATTCCATCGAAAATATAACTAAAGTTATATATGGCGATGCGACTATATTTACAGATATAGGTAATATAAAACAAAGTTTAGAGAAGATAGATTGGATAGATATTGTAGAGGTTAAAAGAGTATATCCTGATAAAATTACTATTAATGTTCGAGAAAAATCACCATTTGCATTATGGCAAAATGAAAACGAATTATATTTAATTAGTAATGATGGGTCAGTTATTACTAAAAGAAATATCAATAATTACAAGAACTTCCCTTTAGTGGTTGGTCCAGATGCGCCAATGCATGCTGGAAAATTAGTTAAATTATTATATTCGGATTTAGAAATTTATAAAAGAGTCACAGCATCTACAAGAATAGGTATGAGAAGGTGGGATATCTTAATTGATGGGAGAATAAAGATTTTACTACCAGAGAATGATTATTCACAAGCTTGGCAAAAGTTAATTAAATTACAAAAAACAAAAAATATATTAGATAGAAAAATTTTAATGATAGATTTCAGAGATAGAAATCGTCTAATTATCAGATTAATGCCAGGTGTTATTGATGAAATTAATCAAGCTGAAGAGATGACATAGGAGGTTTTTATTTTAATGGTTGTATCAAGAAATAAACTTTTATCTGCTTTAGATGTTGGGACAAGTAAAGTTTGCTGTTTTATAGCGAGATTTATAAATAATGATGATTTTGAAATTATAGGAATTGGGCATCAAATTTCTAAAGGTATTAAAGGTGGTTCAGTTATTGATATGCAAAAAACTGAAGACTCTATTCGAGGTGCAATTGACGCAGCTGAAAAAATGGCAGGGGAAAAAATTAAAGAAACATATATATGTTTTAGTGGTGCAAAAACATCATCAGAGATATTAAATGAAGAAATAACAGTCACGGGAGACTTAATAAGAAATACGGATTTGAAAAGAGTTATACAACAGGTTAAACCTAATATTAACAACGATTATGAAATTTTGCATGAACTACCCATAGGTTTTTCAATTGATGGAACGGTGGGTATAAAAGACCCAAGAGGAATGTTTGGTTCAAAATTAGGGATACAAACTCATATTATTTCTGCATTGTCAGGTCCGATGAATAATTTAAGATTATGTGCAGAAAGAGGTCATATTTCCGTTAATAGTTTTGCATTATCATCATATGTAGCTGGTTTAGCTACAATGGTTGAGGATGAACTAAGGCTTGGTGCAACTCTAATCGATATGGGTGAAGGAACTACATCAATATCTGTTTTTAGTAATAATGAAATGATATATTCAACTTCTATACCAATCGGTGGAGGTCACATAACTAGTGATATAGTTAGAGGCTTAGGCACGCCATCGGTTCATGCAGAGAGAGTGAAAACACTTTATGGAAATGTTTTTCCTGTTCCTAATGATGATAGAGAAATAATTGAAACTCCCTCTCTTGGCGATGAAGATTCAAATTTAAATCAGGTGCCACGTTCGATCTTATTAGGTATAATTCGTCCTAGAGTAGAAGAAATACTTGAGATGGTTAGAGAAAAAATTGAAATGTCAGGCACAAATGTTATTGCTGGACGAAGAGTAGTGATAACAGGTGGATCTAGTCAACTTCAGGGCATTTCAGAGTTAGCCGCAAGAGTTCTAGATAAACAAGTAAGAATAGGTAAACCAATTAATATACCTGGCCTAGCTGAAGCTACAAATGGGCCAGCTTTTTCTGCTTGCGCAGGTCTGTTGTTATTTGCAACGAGAAAATCAATTCCTGTAATTGAAGAAGTAAATAATTTAACTTGGAGTAAATATAAAGGAAATAATTTAATAAAATTAGGAAAATGGTTGTTTCAAAATTTTTAGAATTTTAATGGGTGCATTAAGAATGCCCAAAAAAGAGGAAAAACATAGAAAGAGGTGTTTTTAACTGGTTAATAATGGAGAAAAAAATGACAATTAACTTAAGTATTCCTGAACCAGCAGAACTACACCCAAAAATTACTGTTATTGGTGTAGGAGGTGCTGGTGGTAATGCCGTAAATAATATGATTGACGCTGATTTAGGAGGCGTTGAATTTATGGTATTAAATACTGACTCACAATCATTATCACAATCACTTGCTGAGAGAAAAATTCAGTTAGGTGTTGGTGTTACACAAGGTCTTGGTGCAGGTTCTAATCCAGAAGTTGGAAAAAAATCTGCAGAAGAGTCTTTACCAGAAATAATGGAGGCTTTAGCAGGTTCCCATATGGTTTTTATTACAGCTGGAATGGGAGGTGGAACTGGTAGTGGTGCATCTCCTGTAATAGCTAAAGCTTGCAGAGAAGCTGGCATACTAACAGTAGGAGTAATTACTAAGCCTTTCCAATTTGAGGGTGCTCATCGAATGTCTATTGCTGAGGCTGGAACCAAATCTTTAGAGGAATGTGTTGATACCTTGATAATTATACCAAATCAAAATTTATTTAGAGTTGCTAACGAAAAAACAACATTTGCTGACGCTTTCAAAATGGCAGATGATGTATTATATTCTGGTGTAAGAAGTGTTACAGATTTAATGGTAATGCCAGGTCTAATCAATTTAGATTTTGCTGATGTAAGGTCTATTATGATGGAAATGGGCAAAGCTATGATGGGCACTGGTGAGTCTTCAGGTGAAAATAGAGCAATCGAGGCAGCAGAGGCAGCAATTGCAAATCCTTTGTTAGATGATGTTTCTATGAAAGGTGCTAGAGGTGTGTTAATTAATATTACAGGTGGACCTGACATGACATTATATGAAGTTGATGAAGCTGCAAATAGAATTAGAGATGAGGTTGATCCGGATGCAAACATAATATTTGGTTCAATTTTTGAAACTGATATAGAAGGTAAGATCAGAGTTTCTGTTGTTGCGACTGGAATAGAAAAGGAGAGTATGCAAAATCCAACTATTCATTCTCTTTACTCTGATTCACAAAATTTGAATAATCAATCAGTCTCAAATAGTTCTTCTTTTGGTATTCGTTCTCAAACACCGTTAGCTAAAGAGATGAATATAAAACAACAAGAAGATGGTATGTTGTCTAATAAAGAAGTAACTATGAGTCAAGATTCAGATCAAGTAGAAAAATCCATTGAAAATAATATAAATGATCGAATAGATAACTTTGCCGAAGATACTGATGAATTTTTGACTGATGTTTATGAAGCTGACCAATCTGAAACCTTTGTACCTCCTCCAGCAATTAAACCTGGTGGTGAAGAAGAACAACTTGAGAAACCTGATCCATTTGTGGAGGCTGCACTTGCCAATTCAAAAAGTGAACCTTCAAAACAAGTAAAAAAATCATCCGCTTTACTAGATAAAATGGTATCAGTTAGTTTAAGAAAAAAAGACTCAACTAGTGGAAATGAT
>PTLN01000013.1 GCA_002938125.1 Alphaproteobacteria bacterium MarineAlpha2_Bin1 | reverse complement strand
CTGATTGAAATATAATAATTATTGACTGATGGAATTGAAGAAATAATTATTAAATCTTAATATCACTGATTTTTATCTATGACAAAAAAACAAAATATCATGGTGACAAAAATGCAACATGTTAAGAGAATTTTCAAGTAAAACTCATTTTATCATACGTTTACTGTGAGTATAATTGAATATTATTGTTGCTTATTTACAACACCTATTAAAAACAATCCTGCAAGCGCTGGACATTTGTGATGAATATCACTTTAATGTAGCGGTCGTAAATGGTTGCGACATTTTTCTTTGTAAACAAAGGACTAGTATAAATGAAAAGATCTTTAATAAGTACAACGGCTTTAGTTACAGCCGGAATGCTTGCTGCATCAGCAACTGCTAATGCGGCAGACCCAATTAAACTTAAAATAGGCGGTTATATGAACGCTGCGGTTGGTTGGATTTCTGAAGATGACACATCAGTTGCTAATGTTAGAAGTGAAGCTATCCAGCTTGATAGTGAAATTAAATTTAGCGGTGCAACTGTTCTAGATAATGGTCTAGAAGTTGGTGTTAAAATAGAAATGGCTACTGATGGTGCTAATGCATCTATCGATGAACAAATGCTCTACATTGAAAATGAAGAGTCATGGGGACGTATCGAAATTGGTAGTGAAGATGGTGCTTCCGATCAATTTAGACATCTTGGCCCATTTGTAATTGGTGGATCTATCACTGGTTGTGCAACTTTTTCAGGTGCAACAAGTACTAACGGCGTTGCTCCATTTGCATGCGGTGGTGCTGAAGGTGATAGAACAAAAATTACATACAGAGGTCCAAAGCTTCTAGGTATGCAGTGGGGTATTTCATATACACCTGAAAGAACTGATTTTGCTGGATTAGGCGATCGTGATGATGGAACATCTGGTGAATTTGGTGGTACAACTGAACTAGGTGCTAACTTCTCAACAACTATTGGCGGTGCATCTGTCAGTGTTGGTGGTGGTTTAGCTAACTTTAGTGCTGAAGCTGCTGGTGAAGAAGACTCACAACAATGGAACTTTGGTGGTACTGTAACAGTTGGAAATATCAGAATTGGTGGTAGTTGGAAGAACCAAGAAGCTGGTCCTCCTACTGCACAAGATACTGATATAACACATTATAGACTAGGTATTACAACTAGTTTAAGTGGAACAACAGTTGGTGTTGAGTACTATGCTGGTGAAAACGAAGTTGTTAACAGTGGTGTTGCAGAAGGTGATGATGAGACAACAGTTCTCAGTATTGCTGCAAACAGATCAATTGGTCCAGGAGTATCAATTGGTGCAAAAATCGCTTCATGGGATATGAGTGATAATGCAAGTGCTGCTGCTAATGAAAATAGCGTAACAGAATTCCTAGTTATTACTTCTGTAGGATTCTAATTAAGCTCAAATAAAGCTACGAAAAGGCAGGTCTTAGGGCCTGCCTTTTTTTTTACTGTTTTCTTATAAGACTCATATTTGATAGGTCGTCAATTAATTGTCTTACACTGTCTAAATCAAGATTGTCAGATTTTTTTTGAGCTTCTTCTATTGTAAATGAACCAATTGAAATTAATTTTTTTATAATATCTATATACTTATTTGGTATTGTTATCCCTTTTTTATTTACCTCTAATATAATTTTACTACCGACATTTTTTAAAATTACATTTTCTTTAAAAATAAACTTCTGTTTTAAGTTATAGGTTAAATCATCTGGAAAACTATAAGTTCCTCTTGTTAACTTATAGTTAGCAACTTGGTACTTAATTATATCACTAAAACTACTACTCTTAATAATATTTGATAGATTTTGATTAAATTTATTTATCCAATTTTCAATTTCTTTTGGACCTTGAAAAGTCATCGGCAAATTTGATCTAAAAAAAGACCCCGACATAGCTTCATTGAATAATAAACTTAAGACATCATGACCTATCAGATGAGTTACACTGAATGATAAATGCATTGATCTATCACTAGAAGCCAAGGCTTCATGAAATTGCCCTCTTGGTATATAAAGAATATCTCCAGGCTTTAAAAGAACTTTCTCTAAAATTTTGCCACAATTTTCTTTAGCATATTCCTTATCTAATGATATGAAAGCCTCACTATTAATCGGATTATCTAACCTTCCTTCATAAATATTCCAAACTTTTTCTCCAATAAGATTAATGGCAAAAACTTCATGAACATCAAAATGAATATCAAAACCCTGTCGCCCTTGTTTAGAAAAATAGATATTGCATTGGGTCTTAGATGAAAATTTATCTTCTAAAATCTTAGCAATTGAATCTATATTTGAATCAAGAGTATCAACCTCATTAGCAATTAGAGTTGCCCCTTTATTTAAAAATTCAATTAATTTGTTTGGTTGAGGCTGAAAAACTTCATTACCTTCTCGATCTACTCCAGGGAAGCAATAATCCTCAGGTGCTATTTTATTTTTATCAAGAACTAGCTGTAGACTTGACGAGGTCCATATAGATGTCATATTCAGAATTCTTGAAAAGGATTCCCAATTAAATATATTAAGAAATTTATCTGAATTATTAGCTTTGATGTGTAAAAATCTATTGTCATGAAACTCATCAAAAAACTTTTTTTCTTTAATAGGGTCAATTAGATCTTCAAAAGAATTTAAATTTTTCATATACTTACTACATAATTAATCAGTTAATAAATCCTGAAATAGCTGCTATTCCGTTAACTCCAGTTCCACTTAAATCACATACAGTTTTAGTGTTTATTCCTCCAAGAGCGATCGAGAATACACCAAATTTTCTAACTAATCTACTAATATAAAGTCTTCCCAAAGGTCTTCTGCCTGGATGACTTATAGTTTCAAAAACTGGGGATAAAAAAATGATATTAGCTCCTAAAGCATTAACTTTACGGTATGCACGATAATCGTGAACTGAAGTTGAAATGATCCATTTAGGTTTTTGGGTTTTAAGATAGGGTAGTGTTTGCTTATTAAATTCTGGAATATGCACACCAGCTGCTCCTACTTGTAAAGCAAGTTTTGTATCTGCTCCTATAATTAAAACTAAATTTTTTTTTCTGCAGAAATCAGCCATTTTTGCAGCCATATATTTTCTTTTTGGTGCATTATAATCTCTAAAAACAATTCCAGAATTTTTTGGCAGTTGATTTAATATGGTATATGGGTCAGGATTTCTTGTAATATCTGTAAAAAACCAGAGAGTTGGGTGGTAGCTTACGTTTTTTACTAATGCATTATTATTTAAATGCATAGATTTATTTAATAGTTTATTTATAGATGAATTCACTACTTGTCCAATAATATGTCTGATAACTCAATAATTAAAAATTTAAATATAATTTACGAAGATATTAAATCAGTATCTAAATCTATAAACAAATTAGAAAACAATGTAAAACTTCAAATAGTTTCTAAACAACAAAAAGAAGAAAATATTGAGTTATTAATTAAATATGGCCATTCCCTTTTTGGTGAAAATAAGGTGCAAGAGGCTAAACTAAAATGGGGTAGACTAAAAAAAAAATACCCCAAAACAAAGCTTCATTTTATAGGTTCTCTACAAACAAATAAAGTTAAAGATGCCATACAGATTTTTGATACTATAGAATCTTTAGACAAATATAAACTAGCAGAGAAAATAGATTATTACGAAAAGAAAATGAGTAAGAAACTAGAGCACTATATTCAAGTGAAAACCGGAATTGAAGATCAAAAAGGTGGAATAAATATTGAGGAATGCGAAGATTTTTTTAATAAATGTAAAAAAAATTTAAGTTTAAATATAACTGGGCTAATGTGTATACCTCCAATTGATGAAGAGTCTAGTTTACATTTTGCATTAATTAATAATTTAGCAGAAAAGCTCCAACTTCAAAATAAAAGTATGGGTATGTCTTCTGATTATAAAGTTGCAATTGAATTTGGTTCTACTCAAATAAGACTGGGGCAAAGAGTTTTTGGCCCGAGGTCTAAAAATTAAAAAATTTTAATATATGTTTCATTATTAAGTGATTCAATAATCTGATGGAGTTGCTCTTTTTTAAGAGAAATACATCCCTTTGTTGGCGATTTAAGTTCGGACTCACAATGCATAAAAATTGCACTACCACGAAAAGGTATAATTGGATTTTCATTGTACCCAATAACCACCAATAAATCATATAGATTATCTTTTCTCCATAAAGATTCAAAAGATGAGTCACATGATCCTACAAGAAATTTGTTATAATTCTGATCATTTGGGTCATCACACCACTTAAAATTTTTTTTTATTTTGATTTTTTTAACTTTTGTGTTCAGTTTTTTTATTCTATCTGCCCTATACATAATATCTCTTATAGGATAGATACCACTAGGAGTACACATATCACCTTCTATTTTATTATTACTGATACCGCCAAATCCAACATTACAAGGGAAATTAAAATCTTTCCATTTTAAGGATTTTGATTTTCCAGAAATTTCTATTATATTCGTTTCCATAAATAAAAACACACTTTAATCAAAATTATTAATATCAGTAAAAACTAATTTAAACCAATATATTTCTAAAATGAGCAACCAAAAAAATATATTACTATATCTTGATGATAAAGACTTACAAAAAGAAATCTATATATTACTTAATCAAACTAATATCTTTTCTCCAGTTATATTTGAAGAAGGACACCTAAAAAACAAATATTTAGATATAGAAAAATTTGAATGTCTTATATGTGATAGCAAATTTATAAATTTATTAGATTATTTAGATAAAGATATATTAATCAAACATGAAAACGATATTCTTGTATATATAATTTCCAAATACCAAATAGACTTAAGTAATGATCTTTATTCAAGTTTTATTTTTTTTCATACTAAACTACCAATACAATTTAGAGATTTTGTTATATCTATAGAAAAAAACTTACTAATTCTAAATAATAAAAAGAACAAGAAAGTATTCATTGGAGATTTGATTTTTTATCCTTATTTGAAAAAAATTGTTAATCAAAATAATATAGAAAAAATAATTAAACTTACCGATAAAGAAAATGCAATTATTGAGTATTTATCAAAAGAAGAAAATATATTAGTATCAAAAGATGTTTTATTAAAAGAAGTTTGGGGTTACAATGATCTTGTTGATACACATACTTTGGAAACACATATTTATAAAATCAGAAGAAAAATTGAAAAAGATCATAAAAAACCTAAATATTTAATGAACGAAGAGGGTGGATATAGATTAAAGTTTCATTAAATAAGGTAATGAAGTATAGGTTAATTTTATTAGATAGGTTAATTTTGAATAAAAAGTCAGAATTTTATGTTAGGTTTTGGGGTGTAAGAGGTAGTATAGCATGCCCAGATTTAGGCGTATCTAAATATGGAGGCAATACATCTTGCGTTGAGATAAGGTGCGCTAATGAGGTGTTTATTTTTGATTCAGGCACAGGTATTCGATACTTAGGCAATGAGTTAGTTAAAGAAGAAAATTATAATTATAGAATATTATATTCTCACACACACTATGATCACATATGTGGACTTCCATTTTTTTCTCCAGCATTTAATCCCAAAAATAAAATTGAATTTCTTGCGGGCCACCTAACACCCAGAAATAATATTAAGAATGTTTTATCAAGTATAATGAGTGATCCAGTTTGGCCTGTAGGTCTGGATATTTTTCCATCTGAAATTAAATTCAGAGATTTTGAAGCTGGGGAAACATTAATTTTTCCAGGAAATATTAATATAAACACCTGCCCACTCAATCATGAGAATGGAGCTACCGGTTACAGGGTCAACTTTAATGAAAAGTCGATTTGTTACATTACTGATACTACACACCTCCCAGGGCAGCCTGATAAAAATATAATTAATTTAATTAAAGAAGCAGATATTGTAATATATGATTCAATGTTTACAGAAGAGGAGTTTAAAGATAAACCCCATTGGGGTCACTCAACTTGGGAAGAAGGTGCAAAATTATGTGATTTAGCTAATGTTGATAGATTATGCATTTTTCACCATGATCCATCACATAATGATTCTTTCATGGATAAAATTGCTATAGATGCAGATAAAAAAAGGCCTGGTACTGTTGTAGCAAGAGAAGGCCTAAAACTAGTTCCCTAGGTCATTTAGAAAATGATAAAAAGAAAAATAAATGAGATTCTTACTATTACAGGTCTGTCTCAGAGAGGGTTATTTATTCCTCATAGGTATGTTTCTAGTTTTAAAACCAAAAGATACGATGGTTTAGAAAAGATATTTAAAAAATATGAGCCGAAGATTAAAGAAAATATTCAATTATTAATTGAATATGAAGAATTACTTTCAACTTTAGAAAACTCTTTTCAAGTTTCTCCCAGATGGGATCAAGATTGGTTTCCAAGATTGGATGCCGCATCAACCTATTTAATGGTTAGAAAAAAATCACCAAAAAAGATTGTTGAAATAGGCTCTGGTCACTCCACTAGATTTATTGCAAAAGGTGTTAGAGATAATAAAAATTTTTGTGAACTAATTTGTATAGACCCTAAACCAAGAGCTAATATAAGTAATATACCCTTCTTGAAACATATTGAATCAAAAATCCAAGATTTAAAAATTGATAAATTCTCTCTCGATATGATTGATATTTTGTTTATTGACTCCAGTCATATATTAATGCCTGGTAGTGACGTTGACATAATTTTTAATCACATAATCCCACAATTGAAAGAAGGATGCTTAGTTCATATACATGACATTTTTCTTCCAGAAGTCTATCCAAATTTATGGAATTGGAGAAATTATAATGAACAATCAATTGTTGCCAGCATACTTTTTTCGGGTAATTGGCATATTGAGTGGTCTAGTAATTATATCAATAAAAACCTTAAAGATGATATTAATAAAACTTTTGTATCAAAATTACCTTTGGTCAACGGAGCAATTGAGTCAAGTTTATGGTTAGAAAAAAAATAAACTATTTATATGGATCTGCAGCATCTCGTAAACCATCACCAAAAAAATTAAGGGCCAAAACGGTAATTATTACAGGAACAACAGGAAATATTAACCAAGGATGAAGAGCTACAGCGTTAATATTTTGAGCCTCATTTAATAGAACACCCCAACTAGTAATTGGAGGTCTTAGACCTAACCCTAGAAAAGATAGGGCTGTTTCTCCAAGTATCATTGCAGGAATTGAAAGAGTAGCGGATGCAATTAAGTGACTCATGAATGACGGTAAAAGATGTCTTGCTATCACCCTTTTAGGGCTTGCACCCATAAGAACAGCTGCTGTGGCAAAATCCTCTTCTCGCAAAGATAATAACTTTGATCTCACCGCGCGTGCTAACCCAGTCCAATCTATTAAACCTAAAATAATTGTTATTCCCAAATAAATTAATATGGGACTCCATGTTGCTGGCAATGCAGCTGATAATGCCATCCATAGGGGTAATTCTGGAAACGATCTAATTATTTCTATACTTCTTTGAACTAAGCTATCAACCCAGCCTCCAAAATACCCTGCAAGACCTCCCAAAGTTATTCCGAGTATGAAACTTATTGTTATACCAATCAGTCCAACTGTTAATGAAATTCTGGTTCCATAGATTATTCTTGATAGCATATCTCTTCCAAGGCGGTCAGTTCCTAGTATATACAGATATCCTTTTTTCGCTGGGCAAAATAAATGAAAACTAGAATTTATAATTCCCCAAAATTTATAATTATCTCCTTTGCATAAAAATCTAATCTTATAGACTTTACTTTTATTTATTGTGTACTCTCTTTCCAAAGTTTCGGTATTTAAAACTTTTTTAAATCCATAAACAAATGGGCCAATAAAGTCCCCCTCATGAAACAAGTTTATAGATTGTGGTGGGGCAAAAATATTTCTTCTATCTCTTGAGTCTAATGCGTAAGGAGCTAAAAATTCACTTATCAAAATAGAAAAATACATAAACAAAAGTATACAACCTGAATAAACGGCTAATTTATGCCTTAATAATTTCCACCACATCATTTTCCATTGAGATGCCATAAAAAACTTTTCTTGAGATGCGCTCATTTTCTCAACTGATAGAGGGTCGAAAGGCTTTTTATTTACATAATGATCTCTCATTTTATTGTTATTACTCATTTTGACGCACTTTCACCTAATCGTATTCTTGGATCAAGAGCAGCTAATGCCAAGTCTGAGAGAAACATGCCAACAACGGTTAGTAGAGCTAGCCCCATTAGAAAAGATCCAGCCAAGTATTGATCTTGCGATTGAAGGGCTTGTAAAAGCATAGGACCAGTTGTAGGTAGAGACAAAACTACTGAAACAATTGCAGCGCCAGAAACAACTTGAGGTAAAAGGTTTCCTATATCTGCTATGAATGGGTTTAAAGACATTCTCAAAGGGTATTTTACTAAAGTTTTAAAATCATGAAGCCCTTTTGATTTTGCGGTAGTAACATATTGTTTTTGCAGTTCGTCTAAAAGGTTAGCTCTTAGTCTTCTTATCATACCAGCTGTACCGGATGTACCTATAACAACTACTGGAACCCATAAATGTTCTAGTACAGACATAAATTTATCAAATGACCAGGGCTGATCCAAATACTTTTCATCCATTAATCCACCTATTTCTGTACCGAACCATACATTCGCAAAATATAATAAAACTAAAGCTAAAAGAAAGTTAGGGGTTGCAAGACCTAAGAAGCCAATAAGAGTAAGCGAATGATCACCTACACTGTATTGATGAGTAGCTGAGTATACACCTATGGGAAAAGAAACAACCCAGGTAAAAATTATTGTAGCAAAAGAAACAATTATAGATAACCATATTTTGTCACCTATAACATCTCTTACTGGCATATCAAATTCAAATGATTGACCAAAATCCCCTTGAAGAAGTCCAGAAAAACCATCATTTCCAGGTAAAACTCCCAGCCAAATACCATATTGTTGCATAAAGGGTTTATCAAGTCCGTACTCTTCTCTTAAAAAAGTTATACGTTCTGCAGCTGCAGAGTCACCCTGGGATTGGAGTTCCAACAGTTGATTAGATAAATAATCTCCAGGAGGAAGTTGAATGATTAAAAATATAAGAAAACTTATTACCAAGAGAGTAGGTATCATAACAAAAATTCTTTGAATTAGATAATTGAACATTAAATTTAAACCTTAATTATTCTAACCAAAAAGTATCAGGCATGTAGATACCAAAGTGAGCCCCTGGATCCCAGTTATATATTCCATTTTCAGGAACATTTTTTAGATTTTTTCTTACTACTACTGGCTGTTTTACTCCAGAAACTATTCCAATAGAGTAAACTTGATCTGCATGGATATCGAGCATATCTTGCCATATCTTTTTTCTTTTATTTTGATCTGATGTATTTTGCCATTTAACTAATAATTCATTTAGCCTATTAACTTCTTTTAATTCTACTTTCTCTCCAGATAAACCCCTTGTTTCAACATACTGACCCCATTTTGGCCACTGAAATTGTTGTTGAGATGTAACAGCTAATTCTCTAGGTTCAAAATTTCTAGTTGGAATTCCATTTTCTAGTCCTGACCAAACTGCAATCATAGTTTCACCAGAAAATATTCTATTTCTCAATACGTCTCTTTGCGATGGTTTTGAAAATAATTTTATACCAATTTCTTCCCAGCCTTCTTTGATCAATTCTAAAACGTCTGTTTCCTCTTCACTCTCTCCAGATGTTTCAACAATTATCTCTAACCTTTTTCCATTCTCCATTACTCTATAGCCATCGCCACCTTTATTTATTGTTCCTATTTCATTAAGTAATGCATTTGCTGTGTCAATATCATATTGAGTCCATGAAGTTTTATATTTTTCTTTATAAAGCTCACTGTCTTCTAAAACTGTATTATTACTTTCTGTACCTAAACCAAACCAAAGAGCTTCGTTTATTAACTCCCTATCAATACTGATTGATAGAGCTCTTCTAAATCGAACATCTCTAAATAACTTTTTTAAAATTTTGTTGTTTATATTTAAATTCGGAAAAAGAGCAATATGTGAACCCTTAGCTTCCTTCCATAAGTAGGTTTTATAATTATTATTTTTTTCACTCTTCTTTAAAAAAGGAAAGCTTTGTAAATTTATATTCCTTGCTTGTAAGTCAGTTTCTCCAGCTCCTGCTTTAGCTGCAATAAGTGAAGCAGAAACTTGAGAGAAAGCAACCTGACTAATGTAGGGTAACTGCTTCCCATTTTGGTCAACACGGTGAAAATAAGGATTTTTTTTAAATAAATATCTTGTCGCAGGAGGTTTTGTTGAATTAAACCATGGTTGTAACGTTGGAAGTTCTGGGTTATCAAATTTGTAAAGATTATCCTTTTTATTATGAATTGCAGCCCAATTTCTCTTACTCTTATTATTTTTTCTAATTTCTTCCTCTGGTGTGTATTTTATATGAAATTTCTTGAGATAATGTGCAGGCCTATAGATAAATAATGGAGATGCACTCGCTAAGCGATTCAAAAAGGAAGTCTTTGGCTTTTGCCATTCATATTGCACTATATATTTGTTTAGGACTCTAAAAGTTGGAAGTGAATTATTTTCTACCATATCATTAGGTGGGCCAGAGGGTGATAGTTTTTTATTATTTGCAACATCTTCCCACCAATATCTAAAATCTTCAGCAGTGAATTCTGTTCCATCGGACCACTTATGTCCTTTTCGTATATAAAAAGTGAATATTTTGTTATCTTCAACTTCAAACTTCTCTAAAATATCAGGAACTATTTCCCGATCTAAATTATACCCTACTAATCTTGAATAACCATAAACAACCATAAGTCTAATATCTTTCGATCTACCTATGAACATTCTTATTTGACCGCCATAATTTCCTGGATTTTGTAAATTAATTATTCTTGGTTTTAGAGGAAGTCGTTCACTTATTTTGGGTAATTCTTGTTGGTCAACTCTCTTACGAAAATATTCTGAATCAATATATTCGGATGCATTGGAGTTGCTCCAAAAAAATATTACCAGGCTAATAATAATAAAATTTTTTATATGAGTTAAAATTCTAATTCTTTTCAATTCTATTTCCTTTTAATTATTTAATCATTGGATAAAACCCAATGATTTTTTCCGACTTCTTTCATTTCTGGGTTAAAGTTTTCATTTATAACATATGGCTCTGGCCATTTACTAGGATTTGAAGCTTTACCCTCCATAAGACTTTGGAAGTTTAATTTTTTTTGTGGATTAGGTTCAGGTACTGCACCTAAAAGGGCTTTCGTATAAGGGTGTTGTGCATTATTAAAAAAATCATCTTTCGGAGCTTTTTCAACAATTCTACCGGCACACATAACAATAATATAATCTGAAATATAATCAATTACAGCTAAGTTATGGGAAATAAATAAATATGTTAACCCAAGGTCCCTTTTAAGATCTTTAAGTAGGTTAAGAACTTGAGCTTGAATAGAAACGTCCAAAGCTGAGACTGGTTCGTCACAAATTAGAAACTCAGGCTCTAAAGCTAAAGCTCTAGCAATTCCAATTCGTTGCCTTTGTCCTCCAGAAAAACTATGAGGGTATCTTCTTAAAGAGGTTACTGGAAGCCCTACCATCTCGATTAAAGATTTCACTTTAAGTAGTCTTTCTTCCTCTGATCCTAAATTATGTATAATTAACGGCTCATTGATTATATCAAAAACTGTCATTCTTGGGTTTAAAGAGCTAAATGGATCTTGGAAGATGTATTGCGAGCTTTTTCTAAAATATAAAATTTCTTCTCTTTTTTTTATGTTTAATACATCTATTTTACTTTTACTTGTATTGAAAATTATTTCTCCAATATCTGGCTTTAACGCACCCATTATAATCTTGCTTGTTGTAGTTTTTCCACAACCTGATTCACCCACTAAACCAACACACTTTCCTCTAGGTACATCAAAGCTAACATTATCAATAGCTTTGATTAGGTTTTGGGAAGAATCAGTAAAAAATGATTTTTTTCTTGTTATAAATGTTTTGCTTAAGTTCTTAACCTCAAGAACTAATTTATTATCTGTTTCTAAATTTATCTCTGATCCTAAATTAGAGATTTTTGAATTAATTTCCCTTATAGGAATCAATCTTTCATTTGGACCCATACCAAATCTAGGAACAGCTTTCAATAAAGATTTTAAGTAGGGGTGTTGAGCATCATTAAATATATTTTTTAAGCTTCCGTATTCCATGATTTCCCCATGATACATAACAATTATTTCATCAGCCATATTTGCTACAACTCCTAAATCATGTGTTATCATAAGTATGGCCATTTCTAATTCGTACTGAAGATCTTTCATTAATTTCAATATTTGCGCCTGAACAGTTACATCTAGAGCTGTAGTTGGCTCATCTGCAATTAAAAGAGCTGGTCGGCAAATCATGGCCATTGCAATCATAGCTCTTTGTCTTAAACCGCCAGATAATTCAAAGGGGTAAATATCAATTGATTTTGAGGGTTTGGGAAAACCTACTAATTTTAAAATTTCAGCAGTTGCCTCTCTTGCTTCTTTATTACCTACCTTATTATGTAAAAGAAAACCTTCAGCGATTTGATCTCCAATTGTGTGCAAAGGCGATAATGAGGTCATTGGTTCCTGAAAAATTATTGAAATTCCAGAACCTCTAACCCTTCTCATTTCAGGGCTATTATTTTTTATAGATGTAATTACCGTTTCTTTAAAAGAGTGTTTTGGGTCATAGAATATTATTTTGCCATCAGCTATTGAACCAGTTTTTGGTAAAATACCCATAATAGATTGAGAGATTACTGATTTTCCAGAACCAGATTCTCCAACTATAGCTACAGTCTTTCCCTTTGGGATTTTGAAAGAAACCCCTTTTACTGCTTTGATTAAACCTTCAGGAGCATTAAATTCAACATGAAGGTTATTAACTGATAGTATATTATCCATTGATTAGCTCATAATTATTTATTTTTAATTATTATTATACAAATTAATACCCATAGCTTTAAAGTTTTTTTCTGTATAATAATTAAATAAATAATTGTTTGAGGATGTTTTTTTAGCTATTTCTTGTAGTATTTTATCAAAACTAGATATTGATGAGTGAATTACTATCTTTTTTTGATTATTTAATAATAATAAAACCATCCATCCCTTTTCTTTATCTCTTCTAGTTGAATAATAATTTAATTTAATTTCAGTGATATCCTTCCAATTGATAATAGTTTTAATTACTGGATTAGATTTAATAATCTCTTCATTCGTAATAATTATTTTTGAGAAATTTTTTAAAATGAGAAGAGTAAAATATAATGAAAATAATAAAATAAATAACAGTGCTAAAAAAAGCACAGATTTTGTTAAATTAAGGTAAAAAGTTAAATATACTAATATTGATAACCACAAGACAGTTTGAAATATATCAAATAAACTAGACTTAAATTTATATTTAAATTCATTAACCATTTTTATTGAATTATTTTTTGTATCGATTTCCATGTAGCGCCTGAATTTTGAGTTTTATTTATTAATGTTTCTAAAAATAAAAAAGAATTATCCTCCATCACTTTATGATGTGTCAGTATGCCAATAGGATAATTACCTTTAATTTTTTTATTTCTTCTACCTACAAGCTCTAATATAAGTTGATTAAGAATTCTTTTTTCACCCAGAAAAATCTTATTACTTTTCCAATCAATAATATCAATATGAGTGTTGATAATTTTAGAATGATTATAAAAATTTCTATACCCCGATAAGTTTTTACTAAATGACGATACTGCTGCTAAACCAATAGATTGTATATGAGGTAAAAGTAAATGACTCATTCTGTTCCAAGGTGGCACAAAAATTGGTTCATATGATTTTTCAAATGACTCAGCTACAAGTTTAGACCCCTGAATTATATCATCAATCATATGATTAATTTCTCTGCTTTTTCCAAATTCAGATTTTTTTTCGCCATCTGGTTCATAGTTTTTATGTTTGAATCCATGTTGAAGAACAGAAATTAGATCGTTAGAGTTTAGAGTTTTAATTAAGCTTTTTTCTATCAAAAATGGGATAACAGCTATAGAAATAGGGACACTAAATTTTTTTGAAATACTTATTAGTTTTGCCAGTTTTGGACCATCTTTAGAAGCGTCATCATCTCTTATCCAAAAAATTGGAGAAATTGATGCCTCTTCCCATTTTTGCAATTCTATATCTAATTTTCTCCAAACATCATTCATTAATTATACCAGCCATAAATTTGCATGTATTTTCTGCTCCATTTAAATTTGGTAGGTTTGAGTTTATTGAATTTTTTTCCATTAATTTAACTATGCTTGTTTTGAGATTAGATGGATTTAGTTCATTTTCATTCATATACGTAATAAAATTTAAATAGCTAAAGTATTTCGCTCTTATAATTTGATCACTTTTAACATCCTCAGAAAATGGAATAATAATAGATTTCACTCTAAAAGATACGGCTTCTATCATAGTATTGTAACCTCCTTGACTTACAGAAATTAAGCAATTCTGAAGGTAGTTACTAAAATTTTCTGAAAAGGGTTCTAAAGTTACATTTATTCCTTCTTCTTTAGCTAACTTATAATATTTTTCTTTATTTTGGTTATTCTCATTTATTCCTATTATAATTCTCCAAGTTAAATTTTTATGACGTAATAGTGATGAAGTTTTTATTGCATTAATAATAATTTTCTTTCCAACAGCTCCCCCTCCAGCAGAAACTAGAATTTCTTTGTTATCATATAAGTTAAAATTATTTTTATTTATTTTTTTGCAGATATATCCAGTATAGAACAATTTTTTTATATTTGATTTATCTAGTTTTAGTTTTTTACCAATTGAATAAATTCTTTCTTCTCCATGAACAAGGATATAATTATAATATTTTGTAAGAAGAAAATTAATCCTTTCTATTTTTGTTTTTTTTAAATCACTAATTAAAATATCTCTTATCGAGGAAATTATAATTGAATTATTTTTTTTTGCTTCTTCTATAAGAGGTAAAAGTTCAAAATTCATTTGACTACGTCCAAATGGGAACATTTCCGTTATTAATATTTCCGGTTTATTTTTTTTAAAAATATCAATAATTAATTTTTCCCTTTTCTTTTTCCATGTAGTGTCTATCTTATTTCCTTTTTCGTCTAATAAGATAGAAAAGTCAGAGTTTTGTGACTTTGTTGGAGGAAGTTGAATAAAAGTCGCTTTTCCAAAATTTAAATTAGATACCTTGCTTCCTCCCGAAATAATTGTTACATCGAGACCTTTTTTGGACAACATTTCTCCAATTATTGAAGCCCTTTTTAAGTGTCCTATTCCAAGAAGGTGTTGAACATAAAATAATATTTTTTTATTCATACTATTTTTTCAAATCAGGGGTATGGTAGATGAATAAGTTAATTCTTTTACTCCGCTAAAATTAAAACTATAAGCAAAGCCATATTCAATTTTAATTGGTATCTTTCCTATCATTTTCCAGTCAGTAGCTAGTGCAATAACCGATCTAATTACACCTTTATGAGTTACACAAACGTGATTATTACCGTATCTTTCAATTGTTTTTATCCAGTTCAAAATTCTATTCTGAACTTCTCTTGGTGTTTCTCCGTTTTTTGGTCTCATATCTAACCCAAGATTTTCGTTGGCTAACATTTTTTCACCAAATTTTTTTCGTAAGTCAGTTAATTTTTTTCCTTCCCAATCACCCCAATTCATTTCAATTAGTGATTTTTCAATTTTAGGTTTTCTTGAAAAGACTATTTCTGCTGTTTTGACTGCTCTTTGGAGCGGACTTGACCAAAGGGTATAATTACTTAAATTAAGTTTCCATTTGCAGGCATTAGCTTCTCCTTCCTTGCAAATAGGAACATCAGTAAGCCCTTGAATAAGTCCTAAAAGATTCCACTCTGTTTCTGCATGTCTTATAAAGATTATATTATTCATTTATTTTTTTATAATTATCTAAAACTTCCAGTGTAATTTTATTTAGTTTTGCTGCGGAGGCTTTTAATGATCTTTTTGATTTTATAAAATTTTCAGCTTCAGTGCTCATACTATATCTAAGTTTAACGTCAGTAAGTAGTTTTTTCAGGGCTTTACTAAAATTTACTGGATTTTTGTTTTTTATATCCACTAAAATGCCTGTTTTATTATTTTTAATTATTTCTGGCACACCACCAGAGTTTCCTGCAACAATAGGTAATCCACAGGCCTGTGCCTCAAGGTAGGATAAGCCAAAAGCCTCATTAACTCCTGGCCACGCAAATATTTCGCAACAGTTGTATAGATTAGCTAAATCTGAGTGTATCATTTCTCCTAACATAAAAACTTTTTTATTTATATCACCCTCGAATTGTTTCTCTACATAAGTTTTTTTTGGTCCATTACCAACTATTAGTAGTGAATAATTTTGATCCAATAATTTAATTGATTTTGAAAGTATTTCATAAGATTCGAGTTTTGAATTTTCATCTCTCATCATTGCTACGGTCAATATCCATAGAGTATTTTCTGGAATCATAAATTTAGCAGAAAAATTTTTTTTTAAAATTTTCTTTTAATTTCTTTTTTTATAAAATACTGATGTATCTGGGAAAGGTGGTAGAATATAATTCTTTTTTTTATCTTTAAAAATTTTATTTACCTCAATGAAATCTCTTTTAGTAAAGCTAATTAAAGCATTGGCTGCAGAAATTGATTTTAAAGCACTTCTACTTCCATTTTTCCATTCACCTACTTCTCTTTTTTTTGCGTAGGAAGCTTCCAAAATAATATAAGGAATAGAAAGTTTTTCACTGACAGTTGGTCCAATATAATCAGGAGCTTTATAATAGTTATGATATGTAAACCAAAGATTAGGTTGCTCTAATTCCATTTTATTTAGAGTAAGATCTATTTCATTCTTAGAACTTTTTAATATAATTTTTTGCTCAAAAGATTTTTTTGCATAACTTCTAAAACGTGAGGCTATGATTACTTCGTGGCCTAAATTTTTTAATAATTTAATTAGAGTTCTCGCGATGTTTCTATCACCAGAAACGATCTTATGATCAAATGGTTTTAGTGGGGAGTAGAATGCTATTTTCATCGGATTATATTTATCTTAAAAGAAGTTTTGTAATTTTTTCTATACCATAGTTCATCGAAAACTTTTCTTTGACTCTTTTTTGACCCTCTGCTGCCAAATTTTTCCTTTTATTAGGATTTTTTATTAGTTCAATTATTGCTTCTTTAAGTTCGCTTACAGACCCACTTTTTACAAGAATCCCAGAAATATTATTTATTATTAACTCTTCAATACTAGGTAGAGACGTGCTTATACAAGCTAGTCCTTGACTTTGAGCTTCCAAAAGAACATTAGGTATACCATCTCTATCTCCTGATTGTGTGACTTTGCAAGCTAATACAAATATATCAGACTCCTTATAAAAATTTAAAATTTTATCTTGGGTTAGTGTTCCATTCCAATTAATTTTGTTACTCAAGTTAAGTTTATCTGCAAGTTTTTTTATTTTGTAATTTAATGGACCATTTCCTATATGTTCAAGTTTCCAGTTTAATTCTTTTGGTAATAATGACAAAGATTTTAATAAAATATCGAAACCTTTTTTTTCTACTAACCTTCCTACAGAAAGAATAATTACAGGGCTTTCTCTTTCTAGGTATTTGTTATTTTTTTCGAGAATTTTTCTAATCGGAAAAAGATTAAAGTCAATTCCATGGTATACAAGGTTTATATTTGTACTTGGAGAAATATTCGAGAGATGTGTAAAATTTTGTTCTGTACACGTAGTGACCCACAATGCACCTTCGAGCTTTTTTTTCTTTTCCCAATCTTTTATTGTCCATATATCTTTAGCATGAGCAGAAATAGAATATGGCTTTTGTAGGATTTTAGAGGCATAGTACGCTACTGAAGTTGGTGTATGGAGAAAATGAGCATGAAGATGAGTAATTGTATTGGGAATTTCTTTCGAAAGAACTATTGCTTGAGCAAATCTTCTAATTCGATTTGGGGAAAAATCTTTTTTTAAGTCATTTAACCACTCCTTCTTTGAAGCTTTATAGCCTGGAAGTTTTTTTATTTTTAACCAAGATAAAAATATTTTCAGCGGAGACAAATAGATATATTCGGGAAGATAATGAATATCTGCATTAATTTTTTTATTTAGCTGATGTGTAAATTTTTCTCTTGGGCTTCGGAGAGAAAAAATGTCAATTTTAAACCCCCTCTTTTCTAATGCCAAAATTTCTTGAGCAATAAAAGTTTCAGATATTCTTGGATAACCTTTTAAAATAAATGCTATATGCATATTTAAAATTTAGGCTCTTTTTAATGGTGTAATATTTTTAAAAATATTATTATTTTTTTTAAATTTATTAAATATTCTAGGTTCTATGAGTCTATTGACATTCTCTAGTCCTTCTAAAAGACCTGGAACAATTATTTCAGAGGGTTTTTTTTGTTTGGGCATTTCTTTTAATGCCTGAGCCATTAAATTAGGGTCAAGGTTGCCGCTGTCTTCAAGCATTTTAACTAGGCCAAGATCTTGAGCTCTTGAAGCTCTTATATATTGTTCAAATCTAGGCGATGTTCTAGGTATAATTATCGCTTTTTTATCAAGAGATAATATTTCACAAAAAGTATTATAACCACCCATAGCTACAATTCCTACTGCATTAGACTCTAGATCTTCCATCTGCACATCAAAGGTAATTGCTTGAACACGGTTAATTCTTTTACATCTTTTTTTGAATTCCTCTTGAAGTTCAGGTTGCATAAACGGACCAAGCACAAATAATGCAGGATAAGGTAAAAGAGGATCATTTTCATAAGCCCTGAGTACCCACTCAATCAGCTCCTCTCCATCACCACCTCCGCCAGTTGTAACTAATAAATATGGTTCTTTATTTGGGAAAAACCTATCCATAGAAATTGATCTATTTTTTACTGATCTTCTTAAATATCCTGTATAGGTTATTTTATCTATTACCTTTTTTGGTAATGGTAGATCACTAAGTGGTTCATAAATTTGCGGAAGCCCATAAATCCAAATTTCATCATATAGTTTTCTTAGAACTGGAAGTACGTTTTTTCTTTTCCATTCTGGCTCTAGTGCAGCTGAGGAGTCCAGGATATCTCTTAGACCAAGCACAAGTTGCTTTCCTCTTTCCTTAAGCATCTTTAGTGTATCAAGAACCTCACCTCTTAAGCCAGTTGGCTCTTTATCGACTATAAACACATCTGGATCAAATATATCTGCAGTATGCTTAATAATAGAAGATCTCATCGAAATCGTTTCATCTATGTCTATTGCTAAATTTAGAGTAGTATATTCACCATTTTTTAGCTTAATAACACCAGGAATTCTTACAAAATCTACTCGTGCACTGAAGTCGAAACTACCAATTATCGGCGAACCAGACAGTATCAGAACTGATAAATCCTCATATTTGTCTACCAGAGAATTTGCTATTGCTCTGCAACGTCTTAAATGCCCTAGACCCATGGTATCATGGCTATATATAAGCACTCTAGAGCCTGAGTTATTAGATTTAACTAGATTATTATCCATATTGTAATAATATCCTATACTTTTGGTTCAACATAGAAAATTTTGATTTATTATGTTAAAACAGGTTTATAGCTTTGACCTATGGATCAATCAAGAGTAGGTATTAAAATATAAAAATTTTAGGGAATTAATATGGAAAAAAGCATATTTAAGTATATTCTTAGATTTAGTAGCAGGCAGCAAATAATGTTAACCTTAATGGCTGTCCTTTCATTTCCAGTTCTTTACATTTTTTATGAGTTGCCCAAGCAGATTATTAACGGTGCTATACAAGGGGATCCCGAAACCTTTCCTCAGAAAGCAGAATTATTTGGTCTAAACTTCGGGTTTTCTGTGGACCATATCCAATGGTTAATAATCCTATGTCTTCTATTTTTAGTCTTAGTTGTTATCAATCAAGCTTTTAAATATATCATAAATGTTTACAAAGGCCTAACTGGTGAAAGGATGTTAAGACGTTTAAGATATGACCTCTACAGCAGAGTTTTAAGATTCCCCAAAGGCACTTTTAAAAATATGTCCCAAGGTGAAATTATACCAATGATTACTGCTGAAGTAGAGCCACTCGGAGGTTTTATTGGAGATGCGTTTGCTCAGCCAATATTTCAAGGTGGACAATTATTAGTTATACTAGGTTTCCTATTTGCCCAAAACCCATTTATGGCTGCTGCTGCTGTAGCTCTTTATCCTATCCAACTCTACCTAATACCCAAATTACAAATGAAAGTTAATCTCCTGGGTAAAGAAAGAGTAAGAAGAGTTAGGACTTTGTCTGACAGGATTGGAGAGACAGTCCAAGGAGTGGAAGAGGTGCACGTTCATGATACATCAAGAAGAGAACGTGCAGAATTCTCTTACCAATTAGGCGGAATCTTTCAGGTAAGATATAAGATTTATCGACAAAAGTTTTTTATTAAATTTGTAAATAATTTTATTCAACAATTAGGTCCTTTTTTCTTTTATTCTATAGGCGGATATCTAGTTATTAAAGGCAGTCTCGAGGTTGGAACTTTAATGGCTGCCATTGCAGCACATAAAGATTTGGCATCACCCTGGAAAGAGCTTTTAGGTTATTATCAAAAACAAGCTGATTCAAAAATAAAATATGATCAAGTAATTTCCCAATTTGAACCTGTCGATATGATAGATGAAGCTGCGCAAACAGAAGAACCAAAAGATAATAATTCGTTGTCAGGAGAACTTGCACTTACAAATGTCGTTTTAAATGATGACCAAGAAACTGCGATAGTAGATGGAGCAAATATAAAATTTTCATTAAATGAATCTGTGGCGTTAGTTGGATCGCCAGGTAGCGGACGAGAAGATTTAGCAATGCTACTTGCTCGCCTTATTCAACCTTCCTCAGGTTCAATAAATTTAGCAGGAAATGATATAGCAGATGCGCCTGAGTCTCTAACAGGTAGGCGTATGTCTTTTGTTGGATCAGGAGGATATGTTTTTTCTTCTTCTTTGGCTGATAATCTTTACTATGGCCTGAGGCACAAGCAAATAGGAGAAAACCCAGACTCAGAAAAAGCCAAAGAATTTCAATCTACAATAGCTATTTCTGAAGCATCTGGAAATTCAATCGATGATCCAAATGCACTCTGGACAGATTATTTAGCAGCTGGAGCTAGTAACGACGATTCTCTTGTTGAGCAAGCTCTAAGAGTTTTGGAAATAGCTGATTTAACTGATGATGTTTACCAATTAGGTCTAAGAGGAACGATAAATCCCGAATCAAAAAAACAAACAGCAGATCTTGTTCTCGAAGCCAGAACAAAATTTCTTGAGAAAATATCAAATGAAAAAGAGTTAGCTAGTCTTGTAGAGTCGTTTGATATTAACGCATATAATACTAATGCAACTGTAGGAGAGAACTTAATATTTGGAAATCCTACGAGTGATGAGTTTGATATGAATCACCTGGGAAATCATCAATATGTAATGAAAGTTCTTGATAAAGCAGGTTTAAAAGAAAAAATGCTTCATACTGGTTATCAAGTTGCTGCAACAATGGTTGAGTTATTTGCTGACCTACCTCCGGATCATGAATTTTTTCAGCAATTTAGTTTCATCTCTTCTGAAGAACTCCCTGACTTTCAATCTATACTGGGAAGAGTAAGTAAAGAACATTTAGACCAGCTTAAGGAAGATGAGGCAGCTAAATTAGTTGGTCTTCCTTTTCTGCTCGTTCCTGCTAGACACAGATTAGGAATTGTTACTGAAGATTTTCAGAGGGAAATTCTTGCTGCAAGAAAAATATTTTCTGACGAACTACCAGATAGTTTAAAAACAGATATTGAGTTTTATGATTCAAGTAGATATATAACCGGTGCAACACTGCAAGATAATATTTTATTTGGAAAAATAGCTTATGGTGAAGCTGAGGCTTCAGAGAGAGTGGGGAAGGTTCTGGCTGAGGTGATTGCAGACTTAGGCTTAAGAAAAGCAATAGTAAGTGTAGGTTTGGACTTTAATGTTGGAATTTCTGGTTCAAGATTAACTCTTGCCCAAAGACAAAAATTAATATTAGCTAGATCTATTATTAAAAAACCTGATGTTCTTATAGTGTCCGATGGTTTGTCTGCTATTGAGACAAATGTAGTTGAAGATATAATGAAAAAATTAGTCAGCGAAATGAATGATAGATGTTTAATATGGGTTCTTCCTTCAGTTTCCCAAGCAGCTCTATTTAATAAAATAATCGCTATGAAAAAAGGTAAGATAATAAAATCTGGTAGTTATGAAGAACTTAATTCTGGTGGTGGTATAGCAAAACTAATTGAAGATAAGAATACATAAGGAGATATTTTGTGAGTCTTAATGATGAAGTAGAGTTACTTAGACAAGTTCCCATATTTGCTAATATAGAACCTGCCAAATTAAAATTATTAGCTTTTACAAGTGAAAGACTAAAATTTAGAAAGGGTCATGATTTGTGTGTTCAAGGTGATCCTGGTGATGCAGCTTTCATAATTATTGAGGGTGAAGCAGACATCATAATTCAAATGGAAAACGGAGAGTCAAAAACTGTTAATAAAATAGGTAAACATCAAATTGTGGGTGAAATTGCAATTTTGTGTGATGTTCCTAGAACAGCTACAGTTAGAGCTTCCTCAGATGTGATAGTATTAAGAATTTCAAAGGATTTATTTTTTAGGCTTGTAGGAGAGTTTCCACAGATGGCAGTTCAGATTTTAAGAGAGTTGGCAGCTAGACTTGAAAACACTACAGCTCAATTAGCAAAAGCACTTGGTAATTAGTTTGGTCCTCCTATGAGTCGACTTGACTCAGCAATACGTCGTTTAAAATCTCAAAAAATATGTTTGGATTTTGCATCTTCTGAGCTATCTAATATTTCAGGTGTAATTGTTGAAATTGGTTTAGGAAATGGAAGGACATATGACCATTTAAGAGAATTATTCCCCAAAAGAAAGATTTATGTTTTTGAGAGAGATGTTAATGCACATCCAGATTGTATTCCTCCAGATGATTTTTTGTTTAAGGGTGACTTCAATAAAACCTTAATTGGGTTAAAAGATAAAATAGTTGAACCTATTATACTTATTCATTTTGATATAGGATCAGGTTACAATAGTGAGAGTAATGAAAGAGCATCCTCTTTATCATTTCTGTTAAAAGATATAATTGATAGAAAGGGATTAATTATTGGAGATCAGTCATTAGACAAAAGTCATTTTCTTGAAATATCTACTCCTAAGGGCGTCGATTATGCTAAGTATTTTATATATAAATTAATCTAACTTTTTAATTCAAGAATAATTGGAATATGATCTGATGGTTTTTCATTATTACGGATTTTATTTAGAACTTTTAATTTTTTTATTTTCTTACTAAGTGATTTTTCAACCCAAATATGATCTAACCTTCTCCCTTTGTTTGCTTTTTCCCAATCAGAAGATCTATAGCTCCACCAAGTAAAAATTTTCTTTTTTTCTCCCATTATATACCTAACTGCATCCACCCAATTTAGACTTTTATATAAAGCATTGTAATATTTGATCTCAATTGGAGTATGACTAACAATATTTATAAGTTTTTCATGAGACCATACATCTTGTGGAGTTGGTGCTACGTTCATGTCACCAACTAAAATTAATTTTTTTTTATTTTTTTTGCTCTTAACCCAACATGTAACTTTATTATAGAACTCTAATTTTTCTGCAAATTTAATATTTGTTTTAACATCAGGTTCTATTCCACCAGCAGGAAAGTAAAAATTGTGAATTTCTATACCATTTTTTAATGTTATACTAATATGCCGTTTTTCTTCTTTCGCGGAAAAATCTTTACTGTATGTATTATCTAGGGGTACTCTAGAAATTATTGCTACTCCATTATACTGTTTTTGTCCATTTACACAGATAAATTCGTAACCTTTATCATTAAATAACTTTCTCGGAAATAAATCGTTAGACACTTTGGTTTCTTGAAGACACAAAATATCAATATTTTCTTTTAAAAGAATATCGATAACTTGGTTAACTCTAATTCTTATACTATTAATATTCCATGTAGCTATTTTCATTTTTATCAAAAAATCGAAAAAGTATTTCCAATTATTCCAATTGGGAGCCTACCATTTTCAAAAAGTTGAAACTTTAATGAGAATGGATGATCTTGGTCAGCGCTTGCTGATAAAACTAAAGCTGCTTGATAAGCTGAAGCAATAGCCATGCCTGCTGCAGCATTTACAAAGGATTGATAATAAGTGATATTCTCTGAGTCCTCAGCAAATTTTTCAAATGCAACTGCTTCTAGGGACTGTCCAGCTGTTTGAGATGTAACATGGTTTAGTGCATGGCTTAACTCTTCCTCATAAATATATTTAAGTGACTCAGTAATTAGTGAGGCTTTAAGTTGTTCTTCAATCTCCCACCAATTAGAGTTCCAATTAGGGTTTTCTGCTATTCCTGCAGCTTCAACCCAATCGGAAACATTTGATATATTTGATTCTGGTAGACCAACAGCTGAAATATATTTTTCAGATAACTCTATATCAAGATTAGATAGTGACTCATTAGTTCTGCTAAACCACTTAATATACAAAATGTTTTTAGTAAATTTTGCAATTTGTTTAAGTCTAATTATTTGAATTTCATTATCTATCATTTTATAAAAATATTACCTTTCTTTTTTTATTTTTCTACACGCATTTCCATAAGATTTAAATAGCTCTTTTGAAATACAATCATGTTGCAAGCTTAATTCTGGGTGCCATTGTACTCCTAACATCCAAGAATTAGAGTTTTTTAGACTTATAGCTTCGATTGTTGTGTCTTCAGCAAAGGCTTCTATTTGTAAATTTTTTCCCAACCTATCAATTCCCTGACCATGCAAGGAGTTAACTTTTATATTTTTTTTATTTAGAATTTTATATATTAAACCATATTTATTTATTGTAACATTATGAGAGGGTATAGTTTGATATTCTAAATTTTTGGTTCTATCTCTTCTATGGTCAAACTTGCCGGGTACTTCGTGTAGATAGGAATGAAGAGACCCTCCAAGAGCTACATTTATTTCCTGAAACCCTCGGCAGACTGCAAAAATAGGGATACCTAATTTAATAGCTAATTTTATCAAAGGTATAGTAGTACTATCTCTCTTCTTATCATATATGTCCTTATCTCTATAAATATTATTTGAATAATTATACGGATGGATATTTGTTGCGCCTCCAGTTAAAAACAAACCATCAATACTTTTAAGAATATCCATAAGATTTAATTTTTTTCCAAGGGCAGGAATAATAACAGGATTACATTGAGATATCTCATTTAGAGCAGATAGATTTGACTCTCCCACACTATGCCATGATATAGAGTTAATCTCCATGGTTCCAGCTACTATACCTACTGTAGGTCTTCTTTGCATACTAATTTATAACTCGATAAAATCTTAATTTTCAGATTAATTGGGTAAAAAAGTTTTATTTATTTCTCTAAATTTTCTATTGTAATCGAATTTAAATTTCTTTTCATCTAATTTTATATCTGTATTAATATCTTCAAGCGAAATTCTAGTTTTATAACCCTGAGAATCTTCAACTATCCATTGTCTTAAAATTAGTGGATTGCTTTCAAACAAAAGTTTTATTTTATTAGTTAGAACATTTTTATCATATTGTATTGATAATGTTATGACATTTCCTTCAAACTGAATATTTTTTATTAATATATTATTTTTTTTAAAAGAAAAATTATTAGTAAGCAAAAATTGAATAGGGATCTTGTTTATATGAATCCTGTTCAATTGTTCAACTTTTTTATCATAGAAAATAACATATTCACCGTCACTAACAATTAAAACTGATGATGGTTTATTATAATCGAATCTAATTTTGCCTGGTTTAGCTACCATTAAAGTTCCACTTTTGTAGATACCATTTTCGTCAAGTTGAATGAATTTTGCTTGAAGAGTGTTAATATTATTAAAGTAGCTCTCAATCTCATTAATTATTTGTTCAGAATTTTTTGAAAAACTACTAGATGAAAAAAACAAAAATAATGGGACGAGTAAAAGGCTAATTTTTAAATTTGCTAACATATACTTAATGAGGTTACTCATCATCAATCTTTCTTGAGAGAATTTCCCTCTTACCCACTCTATTTGGTTTAGAAATAATTCCCTCCTTTTCCATTCTTTCAATAATTCTTGCTGCTCGATTATAACCAATTTGAAAATGCCTTTGAATAAAGCTAGTTGAAACCCGACCTTCTCGACATATTAAATCGGTAGCTTTATTAAATATTTCTTCATCTTTATCATTACTATCACCAGTTGTATAATTATAAGTATTATTATGATTAGACTCGTCTATATCTTCAGTTATTTCATCTATGTATGTTGGCATTTCTTGTCTTCTTAAAAAATCAACTATTTTTTCTACTTCATGATCACTCACAAAAGGCCCATGTACTCTTCTTAATTTGCCACCAGATTGCATAAATAACATATCTCCTGATCCTAGTAATGATTCAGCTCCTGGTTCACCTAGTATTGTTCTACTATCAATTTTAGATGTAACCTGAAAACTAATTCTTGTTGGAAAATTTGCTTTTATTGTTCCTGTAATTACATCTACCGATGGTCTTTGTGTTGCCATAATTAAATGTATTCCAGCTGCCCTAGCCATTTGAGCTAACCTTTGAACAGATGCTTCTATATCTTTTCCCGCTATTAGCATAAGGTCTGCCATTTCATCAACTACAACTATAATGTAGGGCATAGGTTTCAAATCAAGTATTTGTTCTTCAAAAATAGGTTTCCCCGTTTCTTCGTCAAAACCTGTTTGTACAGTTCTTGTCAAAGTTTCTTTATTATTTAAAGCTTGATGAAGTCTTTGGTTGTAGCCAGCTATATTTCTTACCCCCAAATGTGACATAGAACTATATCTTTTTTCCATTTCTCTCACAGTCCATTTAAGTGCAATAACAGCTTTTGCTGGTTCAGTAACAACCGGAGTAAGGAGATGTGGAATATTATCATATACTGAAAGCTCCAACATCTTTGGGTCAATTAATATTAGTTTACATTGATCTGGGTTCAATCTATATAAAATAGATAATATCATAGAATTTACTGCGACAGATTTTCCTGAACCAGTTGTTCCGGCAACAAGGAGATGAGGCATTCTTGTTAAGTCTGCAAAAATTGGTTCACCACCTATATCTTTTCCAAGACCTAGAGTTAATTTTCCTCCTGAATTCTCA